>NZ_JANPKO010000075.1:0-50579 GCF_031426035.1 Sphingomonas sp.
GGTGTTTGCGGCGCTGCCCGCGAGCGGCACGCTCAGCGCCGCGGCGTTCCACGCCGGCACCGCGGCGGCCGACGCCGACCACCGCATCGTCTACGACAGCGCGACCGGGCGCATCTTCTACGACGCCGACGGCAATGGCGCCGGTGCGCAGATCCTGTTCGCCACCGTCGCCGCCGGCACAGCGCTGACCAACGGCGACTTCCTGCTGGTGCCGTAGGCGGAGGCGAAGTCCCTGGGGGTTACCAGGAGCGCAACGCGGCACTTTAGGCGGTCGCCGGGACGGCCCGCCAAGGCGAATCTACACGAGTTCAACGGAATGTGGGCCGGTCAGGCGGCGAGTTCGTCCTCGTCGCTCATCACCGGGCCCGAATCCTGGCCCTTGGCGGACACGTCACGGTCGACGAACTCGATGATCGAGATCGCCGCGGCGTCGGACAGGCGGATGCCGGCCTTGATGATGCGCGTGTAGCCGCCGCTCCGCTCGGCATAGCGCGGCGCCAGCGTGTCGAACAATTTGGCGAGCTGGGTGTCGTCCATCAGCCGCGCCTGGGCCAGGCGGCGATTGCTCAGCCCGCCTTTCTTGGCCAGCGTGACGAGCTTCTCGACGTAGGGCCGGAGCTCCTTCGCCTTGGCGGTAGTGGTGGTGATCTGCTCGTGCTTGATCAGCGCCGCCGACATGTTGCGGAACAAAGCCGCCCGGTGGCTCGACGTGCGCTGCAGTTTACGATGGCCAACGCGATGGCGCATGGTTTCTCTCCGTTCGTACGGGGACCGTATCAGGCATCCCCGGCCAGGCGGGCTTGATGGGAGCCGCCCTTGTCCCGTGACAAAATGAAAACAGCGGAGCATCGCGCTCCGCCGGACGCCGCTCCTCAAGCCGATGCGGCCGCCAAAGTCAAGGTTGGGTGGCGATCGGCAGGCAGCCGCGGCGGTCTCCAAAAAGAAACTCCCGGGCGAAGCTGGTGCCTCGCCCGGGAGATCTCTTGCCTTGGCCCCGAAGGGCCGTGGCGGCTAGCGCTTAGCCACGCTCACCGGCCGGCGGCGGCGGCGGCGGCGGCGGCGGAGCCGGGCACACTTCGGTCGCCAGGATCACCGTACCGTCCGGGCACGTCTGCGTCGCCGGAGGCGGCGGCGGAGGCGGCGGGGGCGGCGGCGGAGGCGGCGGCGGCGGCGGCGGCGGCGCGAAGTTGAAGATCAGGCTGGCGAGCAGCGAGTGCGACTTCCAGCGACCGTCGGCCTCGAACGGAACCGGACCGGTGTCCGATGCGAACTCGAGGTTGCCGGTGCGGAAGTAGCGATACTTCAAGCCGAGGTCGACGGTCGGGCTGATGGCGGTGCGGACACCGGCGATCAGCTGCCATGCGATGGTGTCCTCGCTGTCGCGGAAGCCAACGTCGGCAACGCCGTCGATGCCGACGCGATACTTAACGCGGGCCACGCCGAGACCGCCGCCGATATAGGCGCCGAAGCCTTCGTCGTCGCCGAAGTCGAACAGCAGATTGCCCATCGCCGACAGCACGCGGCCGCTGCCGCTGGCGTCGATGTCGTCAGCGTCGCCCAGCTCGAGGTTGGGCTCGGTGTCGATTTCGTCGATCCCGGCGCGCTTCCAGGCCACTTCGGCCTCGGCGCGGATCATGCCGAAATCATAGCCGCCGATGAGGTCGAGATCGATCCCCATCTTATGGTCGATCTGGAGCGCATCGTCGATCTCAAGGCCATTGGCGTCCCGATAATCGAGCTCCATGTCCTTGACCTTCATGAGGCCGCCCTCGACGCCCATATACCAGCTGTTGTCGCGAGCGGTGGCCGGAGCCGAGATCGCGATCGCAGCAACGGCGGTGAGTAAATACTTGTACATCTAATACCCCTTTCATGGCACTCGGCGGTCAAACGGAGCTATCGGGAAGATGTTGCAGTTTAATAGCCGCATCCCGCCAGTTTCCCGAAAACTGTTGCACGGATGCATCACAACTCGACCGAAAGGTCAAGCTTTCCGCCAAATTTTGGCATCGCGCACGGCCGTAGCGCAGGTCCGAATTTTTCGGATCCTGGCCTATCGCAGCCGATTTCGGGGTCGCTGCGCAGCTTGGGCGGATCGCCGTCCCGGCGGTGCCAGACCGCCGACCCCGGCGCCGGCGCGGAACTCCCGCTCAACTTTTGACGCGCCGGCGCGCGCGAGCGAACGCGGGCTGCGTGCGTGCGCGCGCTCGCACGCGAGGAGCGGGCAACCCGGCACGCGACGGTTGCGCCCCATCACGCGCGTTGTTAATCAGGGTTCGGAACATCAAAAGAGTTTAAGACTTTTGTCTTAGAGAACAGCCACCGAGGGCCTTGCCCGTCGCGGCGAATCTGCTAAGACCGGGTCCAGTTAGTAAAGGGAGCAGTCACGTGAAGGTTTCGAAAATTGTTCGCAATGGCATGGCAGGCGCGTTGATCGCCTTTCTTCCGCTTACCGCCTCTGTTGCGGCGACTCGGCCCAGCGCGGCGGTTCCGGTTGCCGGTTCGACGGCGATCGCTGCCCAGTCCGATGAAGATGGTGCCTTCGGCATTTCCTGGCCCGCTCTGGCGGTGATCGTGCTGACCCTCGCGGTCGCCATCTGGATCCTGCTCGACGACGACGGTGACGGCGAAGGTTCGCTCAGCCGCGGCTAAGCTCCAAGCAAATTGACGACATCAGCGCGTCCTTTCCCGCGGCAACGGCCCCGGGAAGGGGCGCGTTCGTCATTCCAGCCCTGCGCGATCGCCGCGACGGCAGCCGGAGCCGCCCCCAACCATCGCCCGCTGCGGCGCCGCCACGCGCGCGGGGCTTTCAAGCCAGGCCGATTCGGTTAAGGCGGGTGCCGGGCTGCTCGGCCCGCAGGTGGAATCAGTGAGCCAACAACCAACCATGAGCGGCCGTGACAATGCTCCCCAATCGATCGTGCGGTCCGGCCGGGGTCGCGCGCCGGGCGTGCTGCCCGCCGCTGCGCGGCCGGTGCTAGGCGAGGCGATGGCATGAGGCCGCGCACGGCCCGCCGCGAACCGGCCCCCATCAGGCGCCTGACCTATGCGCTGGGCGGGTTGCTGGTGGTTGCCATCCTGTTCGGCGGCGGCGGCGCCGAGGGGCCGTTCAACAACAGCGTGATTGCCGGCGCGTCCGCGCTTCTTTTATGCTTGTTCGGAGCGGCCCACGGCCTCGGCACGCGGCCGCTGCCACGGCAGGCGAGCGCGCCCCTGTGGGTGCTCGCCGCGCTCCTCCTGATCATCGTCCTCCAGCTGGTTCCGTTGCCCCCGGGGCTGTGGGGCGGCATGCCGGGCCACGACCTGGCGCGCGCCGCGCTCGAGCTGACCCCGAATCCGTCGGGCTGGCGGCCGCTCAGCCTCGATCCCGAAGCGACGCGGCGCGTGACGGCCGCGCTGTTGCTTCCGGCGGCGGTCGTCGTGGGCCTGCTCGGGGCGACCCGGCGGGAAGCGCTGGCGCTGGTCACGGTAGCGGTCGGGGCCACCGCCGCCAGTGCTTTCATCGGCGCGCTGCAGCTCATTCTCGGCAGCCCCGAGTGGTTGTCGTTCTACGACGGCGCCAGCTCCGGCACGGCCGCGGGCGTGTTCGCCAACGCCAACCACCAGGCCGCCTTGTTGCTTGCCGCCATGGTCCTGCTCGCTTTGCTGATCCGCACCGGGCGCCCGCATATCGAGGGCCGCAAGGTCGGGCTGCGGAGCGGCCTCCATGCCGGCTGGCTGGCGCTCCCGTTCCTGATCATCATCACCTTGTCGACCGCCTCGCGTGCGGGCACCGCCCTGCTCCTGCTGGCCGTGCCGGGCGTGCTGTTCATCGCGCTTGGCCGGCGCTCGCTGCTGCTGTGGCTGGGGGTCCTGGCGGGGGTGATCGCGCTGGTCGCGTTGATCGTCATGTTCAGCCCGAGCGGCAACGCGATGGCGATCGGGCAGAGCTTCGCGTTCGGGGAAGACGAGCGCTACGCGTTCCTCCCGGACGTCATTTTCACGCTTCGCCAAAATTGGCCGCTGGGCAGCGGGCTGGGGACGTTCGTGCCGGTGTTCGCGGTCAACGAGAACCTCGACATCGCGTCGGGTGGGTTCGTCAATCACGCCCACAATGACCTGCTCGAATGGCTGATCGAGACCGGGGTACTGGGGGCGCTGTGGCTGGCCGCGCTGATCGGCGGGATCGGCTGGCGGGTTGCGCGGGTCGTGACCCGCGGCGAACGGGCCCGCGACGGCCAAGTCGCGATCGTGCTGGCCGGTGCGTTCACCCTGGTCCTGCTCGCCCTGCACAGCATGATCGACTACCCGCTGCGAATGGCGGCCGTGGCGGCCGTGGCGGCACTCGCGCTGGGGCTGATCCTCGCGCCGCTGCCTGATTCGGTGTCGGTCGCGGCAAGGTCGCGGGACGCCGCGCCACGCTGGCCGCTGGCGGTGGCCTCGGTGCTCGGGGTGCTGATCGCCGCGCAGGTGGTCCGGATGGGCCTCGCCCAGGGCGCGGTGCGACAGGGCAACGGCATGCTCAGCGCAGCAATCCGGCCGCAAAACGCCGGCGGGCTCGCGCTTGCCGCGGAAGCCAGGCTCGCGGTCCGCCAACCGGCCAAGGCCCGGCAGCTCGCCTATGCCGCACTCGAGCGCGCCCCGTTGACCGTGCGCGCGGCGCGGGTGCTGGCACTGGCGGACAACGATCCGCAGGCCGCCGGGCGTGCCTGGCAGACCGCCAGCGCGATGGGCTGGCGCGATGGCCCGACCCAATTCTGGGCGATGCAACAGGCCCTTGCCAACGGTCAGCTCGAGGTCGCCGCGGTGCGCGCCGATGCCTTCCTGCGCACGCGTGGCCGGGCCGGCGTAAAATATGTCAGCTTCATCCGGTCCGCGGCGACCGATCCCGGTTTCCGCCGCGAGCTGGTCGAGCGGATGATGCTTGGCCCGAGCTGGCGCAGGCCGTTCCTGACGCTTCACCCCAACGCGGTTGAGCGCGACGTCGACGGCACCCATGCGGTCCTGCGCGATCTTGTCGCGACTCCCCACAAGCCGACCCGCGGCGAGGCGCGGTCGACGATCCAGCGGTTGATCCAGCGCGGCGCCTACCGCAGTGCCCTCGACCTCTACGGGGCCGTGCGCGCCGGCCGGTTCGGCGCCGCGATCCCGTTCGACGATGGTGGCTTCGACCGGCCGATCGAAGATTATCGGCTCGATTCTTCGCCGTTCGACTGGACGTTCGTCGCGCCGACCGGGACCACGGCGACGATCGAGGAGGGCACCAGCCGCGCGCTATTGCTCGAAACCGACGGCGATGCCGCTTACACGCTGGTCACCCGCCATGTCGCATTGGCGCAGGGCGATTATGTGCTGCAGTTCCGGGTGCGCGGTGCGGGCGAGGCGCCGGAGGCGTTCGGTCTGTCGGTGCAATGCGTCAAGCGCGGCCCGCCGCTCGCCACCAGCACGGCCGACCCGCTGCGCGGATCCGGTTTCGAGCAACGCCAGTTACGCTTCTCGGTCGCCGCCGATTGTCCGCTGATCCTGTTGACTTTTAACGCCCGTCCAGTCGGGCGTCCGGCCCAGATCGAGTTCGACGGGGTCACGCTGAAGCGGCTTTGAATCGCGCTGGCTGGCGCTCAAACCTTGAAAATGATGAGGATTTCCTGTTGAAGCCGGTGTCTGACAGCGCGCGCCTTGGTTGCCTGTCGCAAAACCTCTCTGATTGGGGACCGTCAGTGTCTAAGTTCATCCTCCCTGCGTTCGCCGTGATGCTGCTGTGCGGCTGCGGTTCAAGCGTTCAGCTCGATCGCAATTCGACCGCGGTGCGGGTCGCGGATTCGCTGCCGGCACCGGACTCGCCCGAAGTCGCCGTCGATGTCTCGGCCTATCGCATCGGGCCGACCGACCAGATCGCGATTTCGGTATTCGGCGCTCCCGAGCTCGACCGCGAGGGAGCGGTCGACGCCGCCGGCAATTTCGCGCTTCCCCTCGCCGGCAGCATCGCTGCCGCGGGCAAGACCCCGCAGCAGCTCGCCACCGACATTGAGGAAAAGTTGCGCGGCCGATACCTCAAGGACCCCAAGGTCGCGGTCAACATCAAGGAAGCCAGGTCGCAGATGGTGACCGTCGATGGCGAGGTGAAGCAGCCGGGTATCTATCCGGTGGTCGGGCGGATGTCGCTGCAACAGGCGGTGGCCACCGCCAAGGGCGCGTCGGCCGCCGCCAACATCGGCAACGTGATCGTGTTCCGTACCGTCAACGGCCAGAAGATGGCGGCGATGTTCAACCTCAAGGACATCCGCTCCGGCCGCTATGAAGATCCGCAGATTTACGGCAATGACATCGTCGTCGTCGGCGATAGTGCGACGCGGCGCTTCCTGCAGGATGCCTCGATGGCGATGCCGCTGCTCGCCCGCTTTGTCCCCGTTCTCTAGGAAAACGCTCTCGTGACAGAATTTCCCGCCGCTCGTCCGCAAGGTCACGCCCTGGCCCCGTGGAGCCAGCAGCAAACCCCCGCTCTCTTCCCCGGCGAACTGGGCGTGCCCGAGGTCGAGGTCGAATCGGTTATCCGCCATTACTGGCGGATGTTTTACCGCCAGCGCTGGATCGTGCTGGCGATCGTCGCTGCCTGCCTCGCGCTGGCGGTGCTGGCGAGCATGCTGACCCAGCGCCAGTATACCGCCAAGGCGCGGATCCAGGTCGCCCGCGAGGCGGCCAAGGTGATCAACATCGAGGGGGTCGAGGACGAGCAGGGCTCGGGCCTCAACGCCGAATTCTACCAGACCCAATATGCGCTGCTGATGAGCCGCTCGTTGTCGGAGGCGGTGGTGCGCTCGTTGGGGCTGGCCGACAATTACCTCTATCTCGCGAATTACGACGCCGGCGAAGTCGAGGAAATGAAGCAGCTGCGGCGCGAACGCCGGTTCGCGCTGGCGACGGAAATGGTCAATGACAACACGATTGTCACGCCGGTCCGCGGGTCGAGCATCGTCGACGTCGGGTTCGAGGCGCCGAATCCGGTGATGGCGGCGACCATCGCCAACGAAATATCCGAGAATTTCATCGAAACCAATTTGGGCCGCCGCTTCGAGGCGACGGCCTATGCTCGCCAGTTTCTTCAGAACCGGTTGAACGCCGTGCGCGCCAAGCTCGAGCAGTCGGAACGCCGGGCGACCGAATACGCCCGCGCCCAGGGCCTCATCCGCATCGCGTCGCAGACCGAGAGCGGCCAGATGTCGAGCGAGCAATCGCTGGCCTCGGCCGACCTTGCCCAATTGAGTTCGCAGCTGGCGCTGGCCCGCGCCGTTCGCGAGCGCGCCGAAGCCGACTACCGCGCCAACAGCGGCGGCATCGCGGCCGGTAACTCGCTGACCAACGACGCGGTCAACCAGCTGCGCGGCCAACGCGCCCAGCTGACCGCCGAGCTGCGGAAGCTCCAAAGCGATTTCGGTCCCGATTACCCGCGGGTCAAGGCGCTCCAGGCCCAGGTCACGGAGCTCAACAGCCAGATTGCCGGCGAGCAGGGCGTGGTGACGTCGGGCGTCGCCCGCGACCTGCGCGACAAGTTCCGCCAGGCGCTCGCGGCCGAGCAGGGCATCCAGTCGCGCGTCAACGGGCTCAAGACCGCGGTGCTCGACCAGCAACAGCGCTCGATCCAGTTCAACATCATCCAGCGAGACGTCGATACCAACCGCGCGCTCTATGACGCGCTGCTCCAGCGTTTCAAGGAGATCGGCGTGGCCGGGGGGGTCGGCACCAACAACGTCTCGATCGTCGACCGCGCCCTGCCGCCGGAGCAGCCGTCGTCGCCCAATCTCCCGCTCAACCTCGCGCTCGGCCTGATCATCGGCTTGGTGCTCGGCGGCGGCGCCGCTTTCGTCCTCGAGCAGCTTGCCGAATCCGTGATCCTGCCGGCGGAGTTCCAGCGCAAGCTCGGCATTCCGCTGCTCGGCTCGACCCCGGCGACCAAGGGGGTGGTTGGCGAGAAGCTCCTCGAAAGCCAGTCGGAGCTGTCCGAGGCCTATTTCTCGGTCCTCACCGCGGTCCAGTTCTCGACCTCCAAGGGAGCGCCGCGGACGATCTCGGTCACCAGCTCCCAGGCCGGCGAAGGCAAGTCGACCACCGCCATGGCGCTAGCCCGCGGGCTGGCCAGTGTTGGCGCGCGGGTCCTCATGATCGACGCCGACATGCGCAACCCGTCGGTCCACCGCCAGCTCGGGCTGCCGCTGGGCCGCGGCCTCAGCGACCTCTTGACCGGCCACGCCGGGCTCCACGAGATGCTCCACACCACCGACGTCAAGGGCCTCAGCATCCTGCTCGCCGGGCCGGTGCCGCCCAACCCCGCCGAGCTGCTTGCCGGCGACGCCATGGCGCGCGCGATCAAGGAAGCCGCCGAGCAGTTCGACCATGTCGTGATCGACAGCCCGCCGGTGCTCGGCCTGGCCGACGCGCCGCTGATCGCGCGGGCCACCGAAGGCACCATCTTCGTCGTCGAATCGGGGCGCACCCGGTCGAGCCAGGCGCGCCAGGCGGTCGAGCGCCTGCTCGCCGTCCGCGCGCATGTGCTCGGCGCGGTGCTGACCAAGCTCGACAGCCGCCGCTCGGGCTACGGCTACGGCTATGGCTACAACTACCAGTACGGTAACGCGTGATCCGCCAGGCGACTGTTGTGAAGCGTAACTCCCACAGCCTGATCCTGCGCCTGGTCGCTTTGCCGCGGGTGGTGCGCAAAGCGATGGTGGTGACCCTCGACCTCGTGCTGTGCGCGGCGGTGGTGCCGATCGCGTTCTGGCTGCGGCTTGGCTACTGGCAGTTCGAAACCGTCCCGGTGCTGATCTTCACCGGGATTGCGCTGGCCACCTGGGTCGCCGCGGCGCTGGCCACTCGTACCTATCGCGCGGTGGTGCGCTTCTCCGGCCGCCACACCATCCTTGTGCTGATGCGCGCCTGCGCCCTACTCGCCGCGGTGCTGGCGGTGATCCTGCTCTCGCTGCGCATCGAGAACGTCCCGCGCACGCTGTCGGTGATCCATCCGCTGGTGCTGTTCCTCGCCATCTCTGCCCAGCGCATGCTGCTCGCCCAGCTGATCATGGGTGCCGTGCACGGCCCGCGGCGGCTGGCCGAACGCAAGCGCGTCCTGATCTACGGCGCGGGCTCCGGGGGGCAGCAGCTCGCCGCCTCGATGCGCCAGGAGCCCGGGCTGACCGTGGTCGGCTTCGTCGACGCCAACGAGAGCCTGCGCAAGCACCTCATCGAAGGCAAGATGATCTGGCACACCAGCGAGCTCGAGCTGGTGCTGGCGATGGAGGAAGTCGACGAGGTGTTCCTCGCGATTCCCTCGGCCCGCCGCTCGGTGCGCCGCGCGATCGTCGAGCGCATCCGCCACGCCAACAGCAAGATCCGCGTGCGCCTCCTGCCGACCCTGTCGCAGATCGCCTTCGGCCGCGTCTCCATCAGCGACTTGCGCGAAGTGCAGATCGAGGAGCTGCTGGGCCGCGACGAAGTCCCGCCCGACCCCGATTTGATGGCGCGCAACGTCGCCGGCCGGGTCGTGCTGGTGACCGGCGCCGGCGGCTCGATCGGCAGCGAACTATGCCGCCAGATCATCCGCCAGGGCCCAAGCGAGCTGATCCTCGCCGAGCAGTCCGAGCATGCGTTGTACCTGATCGACTCCGAGCTGCGCGAGATGTGCGCGCGCGAAGGCCTTGCCGTCGCGCTGCGCGCCGAGCTGCTCAACGTCGCCGCGCCCAGCCAGTGCGAACGGCTGCTCGTGCGCTGCCGCCCGGATACGGTCTACCACGCCGCCGCCTACAAGCATGTCCCGCTGGTCGAGGGAAACCCGATCTCGGGCATCCGCAATAACGTGTTCGGCACGCTCTATGCCAGCCTCGCCGCGGAAAAGGCCGGAGCGAGCAAGTTCATCCTCGTCAGCACCGACAAGGCGGTCCGCCCGACCAACATCATGGGCGCCTCGAAGCGGGTGTGCGAGCTCATCGTTCAGGCCCGTTCCAAGCAGCAGTCCCAGACCAGCTACTCGAGCGTGCGCTTCGGCAACGTGCTCGGCTCGAGCGGCTCGGTGATCCCGCGCTTCCGCGAGCAGATCGCCGCCGGCGGGCCGGTCACGGTCACCCACCATGAGGCGACGCGCTACTTCATGACCATCCCCGAGGCGTCGCAGCTGGTGATCCAGGCCGGCGCCCTGGCGGGGGAGGGCGAGGTGCTGCTGCTCGACATGGGCCAGCCGGTGCGCATCGTCGATTTGGCGCGCGCGATGATCGAGCTGTCGGGGCTGAGCGTGGCCGACGACGACAACCCCGACGGCGACATCCTGCTCGAGGTGACCGGGCTCAGGCCGGGCGAGAAGATGGTCGAGGAACTGCTGATCGGCGCCGATTTCGAAGGGACCGCCCACCCGCGCATCATCAAAGCGCGCGAGAAGATGATCGAATGGGACCGGCTCGAGCCGCAACTGGCGGGGCTCGCCGCCTTCCTCGACGAGGCGGATGTTGCGCGCACGCTGGCAGCGCTCAAGCGGCTTGTTCCGGAATATGCTCCGCCGGAAGTGGCCACGGCCGACGCCAACCCGCCTGCGGCCGCAGGGGTGGTGCCGCTCCACGTCGTGCGCGGCTAGAGCGGGCCGTTCTCGGTGCCGGGCCGCGGAAAGTCTCGACCACCGATGTGAACTGTCATAGCGTGACCCAACCCCTGGCCGGCAGACCCTCACCAACAATGGCAATATGGTAGTTCAGCGGCGCGACGTGCTCCGGATTGGTGCAGCCACCGCGGCAAATACGTGGGGCCGGCTGGCCGCGACACGGGTTCAGGTCGGCCAGGACGGCGCGGCGAGCGGCGCCCAGGAAGTCGTTCTGGTAGGCCGCAAGGGGCAGCCGCGATCCGAGTTCAGGGAATTGGTCAACGCGCAGGCCTATGGCCTCGCCGGGGACAATGTCCGTGACGATACGGCGGCGGCGCAAGCGGCGATCAACGCGGCGGGTGAATTTGGAGCGATCTATTTTCCCAAGCCTGGCATTTCCTACAGGGTTTCGACCCTGCGCCTGTTGAACGGACAGACGATCATCGGTTGCGGGCAGTTCGGTTCGGCGGCCACGGAATTCCAGTTTACCGGAAATGGCACGAGCCCGGTCTTCCAGCTCGGGGACGGCACCGGCGCGAAGCGCCAAATGACCCTGCTCGACCTGTCAGTGCGCAATAACGGCGCCCCCTGCATCAACATTTCGTCTGCGCCCAATGCCATCGTCCAGCGCGTGCGGGCCGGTTCGACGGGGGCCAGCACGCTGGTCGCCCGCGCTGCTTACCGCTTCGTCGTTCGTGATTGCTCGATCAACGCCTCGGGGGTCGGCGTCACCGCCATCGATCTTCTCGATAACATGAACGGCACGACGATCGAGAATGTCACCTGCTCAGGCGGGCGAGGCGGCCGGGCAATCCGGGTCGGGTACGCGGCGGGCCTGCGGATTATCTCCAACATCATCGAAAGCTCGCTCGACGGGATCTGGGTGGGTGCGACCTCTGACCCCGGAGATGGCAATTGCAACGGCGTCACCATTGAGAACAATTACATCGAACAATCCCGCACTCCGCTTAAGCTCGGAACACGGTTCACTCTGCTTGGGCTAACCTGCAGAAGCAACTTCATCTCCAACAACAACAGGAATATTGTTGCCGCACGAGAAGCAGCGATTCAATTCGGTCGCATCAGGGGCGGCGTTATCTCCGACAACTCGATTTACGTTGCTGCAAACGAGGATCTATTCTGGATTTTCTTGGAGGTTGCTTCCGGGGGGTATGACAATTTGACGGTGGCCCGCAATGCCGTCGTCGGCACGCCGGGAAGCGTCTACCAGTTCAAGGGCGCGTTCGCGGCCAACGCCAGTGTGAAGTCCACGGTCGGAGGGCAGTGCAATTTCGACTTCATGGGCGCCGGCGACCCGATCGGCACCGACCATGTCCAGGAGTGGATATCACCGCCGATCGACGCCGCCGTTTCATCGCCCACGCAAACCTGGCTTGAGGCAAAGAGGATCGCGATGGGCGGCAAGATCAAGTCGATCGACATCATCGACGCCAACCGCGGGGTCTACACCAACTGTCAATTGGCGATTGGCCGAACCGCCGCGGCCGGGGAAAACGTCCATGTCACGAACCTGGACAGCTTGAAGTTCACACGCGGCGTTGCTCCAGTGCCGTTGGCGATGGACCCCATTTTCGTGGGCTCTGACCGCACCTACCGGGTGATAACCGCCGCCGGGGTGACGGCCAGGTTTCGCATCCGCATCCGCTACCGCGCGAATTGAGGGCCGGATCATTCGCCGCGACCCGTCCCTCCCGATCAGGCAAGGCAATCAAGAACGGTCTGCAACCATGAAGCTGGGCACGAGTCGCGCTGAGGGTTTTTGCATCCGACGACCAGAACACGGAGCAGTTTTTTGATATCTCACTATTTCTATAATCTTGCGTCTATAGCACTTCTGCCGTCGCTGAAGCGGTGGATGTTCTTGTTTATCCTGGTTTCATACCCGCTGTTCCTGCTTTATCTTCCAGATACCGGATATGATTTCCAATACTATGAGCAAGCTTTCGACGGGGTATATTACGACCCTACGGCGGACCTGTGGTTTCGCTCGACATCTACTCTGACGGCTGAGCCGGCATGGTTCACCTATACCGGCCTGATGCGCTATCTGACGGACGATTTCAGGGTATTCCTGGTCCTGAACTTCTTTCTGTCCATCTCGCTGATGTACGTAAGCTTTAAAAAGCTCGACATCGACCCGGAGATGCGGGCGGCGATGCTGGTGATGATGGTGCCGGTCATCTTTCCGACCGTAATGTTCTGGTCGCCAAGATCGTCTATCTCGTTGGCCTTGGTCTACTTTGGAGTGTCGCTGCTACACAACCGTAAAACAATAATAGGTGTGCTGGTTCTGCTTTTGGCCGGCAGTATACACTCGCAATATCTTCCGTTCGTTCTCCTAGTCGCTGTGTTCTACGTTGGCCAGCAAGTCCTGCCATTCCTAAACCGGTTCGCAATCACAGTCATCGGGCTGTCTATTCTGACACTGACGATCTTCGCCTCGCAGTATATTCTGCCCTACCTGACCGTGTTGCCCTCGTCGGTCATTATCACCTCAAAGCTTAACTACCTCGACGTCCAGGAGCAGGGGATCCGCTTCAGCGGCTTTATGTCGCTCCTTGTCTATCCTGTTTTGCTGATCCTGTTCCGCAAGAAGCTTGCCGAAAGGCGCGAGTTCCCGCTGCTGGTGTTGATGGTGATCTTCAGTTTCGTCATCAATCTGATTTTTTTCGCGTCTCCCCACGTTGCCGGGCGGATTTCCCGCGCGGCCGACTACTTCCTGTTCTGTTATCTCGGCGCCTACGTCGTCAGGACCTACCCGGCCGCCGGGTTGGTCGGCGTCGCGCTTCTGTTTGCCGCTTTGCCCCTGGTCTACACGGGGCTGTACGATCTCAATTGGTTCTGAGCAGGGGCCGGCCGGATCCGGCGCGATCTACTGCCGCGCAGCGCGCCCCGCCGCTTTCGTGAATACCCGCGCGGCGACGCTGGCCGCCAGCTCGACCTGCTCCGCGGTCAGGGTCGGGTGGACCAGCAGCATGACGCTGGTTTCGCCCAGCTCGATCGCTGCCGGCAGCCGCTGGGCGGGCGCGAATCCGCTGCCCTCGAACGCTTTCTCGAGATAGACCTCGGAGCAGGTGCCCTGGAAGCACGGCACGCCGCCGGCGTTGATCTCGCTGACGATGCGGTCGCGGTCCCACCCTGGAGCAAGATTCTCGGCCCGCACGTAGCAATAGAATTTGTAGTGGGCATGGACCGTTTCGCCATCGCCCGCGGCCTCTCGGGAGGGGAAAGCGGGCAGGCGCACCGGACCGTCGGCGCCCGCCAGCGGCTCCAGCGCGGCGCGCAGCGCAGCGGCATGGGCGGCGCGCGCGGCCGACCACTCGGTCATCCGCCGGAGCTGGATGCGGCCGATCGCGGCCTGAACCTCGAGCATCCGCCAGTTGGTCCCGAAGCTCTCGTGCAGCCAGCGGTAGCCGGGCGGGTGCTCGCGCTCATAGACTGCGGTCCAGCTCTTGCCGTGGTCCTTGAACGACCACATCCGCGACCACAGTTCCGCGTCGTCGGTGGTCACCATGCCGCCTTCGCCGCCGGTGGTCATGATCTTGTCCTGGCAGAACGACCAGGCGCCGATATCGCCGATCGCGCCCACGCTGCGCCCCTTGTAGCGCGCGCCGTGGGCCTGGGCGCAGTCCTCGATGACCTTGATCCCGCGCTCCCGCGCCAGCGCCATGATCGGGTCCATGTCGGCCGGCCAGCCGGCGAGGTGGACCGGGATGATCGCCTTGGTCCGCTCGGTCAGCACCGGCGCGATGGTCGCCGCCGAGATATTGCCGCTGTCACGGTCGACATCGGCGAACACCGGCGTGGCGCCGGCGTTGACCACGCATGATGCCGAGGCGATGAACGTGCGCGGGGTGACCACAACTTCGTCGCCGGGCCCGATGCCGAGCGCTTTGAGCGCGACGTCGAGCGCCACCGTGCCGTTGGCCAGCGACACCGCATGCGCGGTGCCGGCCCACGCCGCATATTCGCGTTCGAAGTGGCGGCATTCGTCACCGGTCCAGTAATTGACCTTGCCCGAGCGCAGCACCGCGGCAACCGCGGCGACTTCTTCCTCGCTGAAACTCGGCCATGGCGCGAACGGGGTCCCAAGCATGGTCAGCGTTTCTCCATCGGCCGCGCCGGATTGCCGATCACGGTGACCCCGGGCGCAACATCGCGGGTCACCACTGCGCCCATGCCGACCACCGCGCCGGCGCCGATCACCAGCGGCTTGTCCGGCGTTCCTTGGCGCAGCATCGCGCCGGTGCCGATGTAGGCATGGTCGCCGATGTGGACATTGCCGTTGCACTGGACCCCGGGCGCGAACGTCACATAGTCGCCGATCACGCAGTCATGCTCGACATAGCAATAGAGGTTGGCATGGAAGCAGCGGCCGATCGAGATGTTCGAGGTCAGCGTGACGAACGGCGAGAGCAAGGCGCCGGGCCCGAACGTCACCTCGTCCATCACCACGGCATTGCCGGCGCGAGCGCCGATCACGTCGATCCCCGCCTCGCTGCAGCGCCGGTCGAGCTGCGCGCGCACGCGTGAATTGGCGATCGCGAGGCAGGCCGCCTTGCGCCCGGCCGGCTCGGCGGCGAAGCGGTCCCACCGCCAGGCCTCGTGGCCGTTGATCGCCGCCCCGTCCGCCGTGCCGTCGTCGATAAACACCAGGCGGACGTCGCCGCCACCGATCTCATCGCGCAGCAGCGGCATGATCCCGCGCCCGCACCCGCCTGCGCCATATACGCCGTAAAGCGCCGTCATCGCTTGCTCCCGGTGAATCGTGGCATCGTCGCTTCGCCCTCGGCGCTGATGCCGTGCCGCGCCACGACCTTGACCACTGTCTGCCACAGGATGCGCAGGTCGAGCCAGAAATTGTGATGATCGACATACCAAAGGTCGAGCGCGAACTTCTCGTCCCAGCTCAGCGCATTGCGGCCGTTGACCTGGGCCCAGCCGGTGATCCCCGGCCGCACCGCGTGTCGCCGCGCCTGCTCGGGGGTGTAGAGCGGGACATATTCCATCAGCAGCGGGCGCGGGCCGACCAGGCTCATGTCGCCCTTCACCACGTTCCACAGCTCGGGCAATTCGTCGAGGCTCGACGCGCGCAGGAAGCGCCCGAACGGGGTCAGCCGTTCGCTGTCCGGCAGCGGCTGACCGTCGGGCCCGGCGGCGTCGAGCATGGTGCGGAACTTGAGCACGGTGAACGGCGCTGCGTGGAGCCCGGGCCGGACCTGGCGGAACAGCACCGGCGCGCCGAGCTTGATCCGCACCAGCACGGCGACGACCAGCAGTACCGGCGCCAGCAGCACCAGCGCGAACGATGCGGCAAGCAGGTCGAACAGCCGCTTCACAGGCGCTTGCCTTCGGTCACCCAGGCGACCCACTGGTCGGCCAGCTTGGCGCGGTCGAAGCGCTGCTCGGCGAGGCGCGCGGCATTGGTGCCCATGCGCTTGAGCGCCGCGCGGTCGTCGGCCGCTGTTTCCAGCGCGTCGGCGAAGGCTTCGGCATCGTCGGGCGGCACCGCAAACCCGCAGTCTGTTTCCGTGATCATCTCGGCCAGCCAGCCGGGGTAATTGTTGAGCACCGGGCGCCCGGCGGCGATGTAGTCGAAGAACTTGTTGGGCGAGGTGCCGTAGTAAAAGGCGGGCACGTTGGCGAGAATCTGCAGCCCGAGGTCAGCGCCGGCGAGCAGCCCGGCGAGGCGCGACTTGCCGACCGGATCGTGGAACAGGACATTGTCGAGGTCCCTGGCGGCGGCGTCGGCCTGAAGCGCCGGCTTGAGCTTGCCGTCGCCGATCAGCAGCAGCTTGATGTCGCCGCGCCCGCGCTTCTTGAGCACGGTGGCCGCGGCGAGCACCGCGTCGAGCCCGTTGGCCGGGCCGTGGGTGCCGGTGAACACCGCCAGCAGATCGCCGTCGGCCACGCCGTCGGGCCGCCACGCGCCGGGCGCATCGCGAAAAATCTCGATGTCGCAGCCGTTGGGCACGCTGGCGATCCGCTCCTGCGAAATGCCGCGCTGGGCGATGCCGCGCGCAATCCCCGGCGACAAAGCGACGCAGCGCTGGGCGCTGTGGTAGCTGACATATTCGAGCACCCCCATCGCCCACAGGATCACCGGGTTGGTGATCACCCCCATCTCGCGCGGCAGCTCGGGCCACAGGTCGCGCACCTCGAACACGAACGGCTTGCCGCGCAGCCAGCGCGCGGCGATCGCCGGGATGCCCGCGGTGAGCGGCGTGCTCGTCGCGAAGGCGAGATCGTAGCGCTCGGTCAGCGCCAGCTTGATGCTCCCCCAGGCATATTTGAGGAAGGTGCCGGTGCGCTTGAGCAAGCCGTCGCGGTTGGAATAGGACAAGTCGAACTCGACCACGTCGATGCCGTCGACCATACCGCGCCGGCGCCCGCGCACGAACGGCCCGTCGAGCCCGGTGTTGCCGAGCCCGTAGCGGCCGCACACCATCGTCACCTGGTGGCCATGGTGGAGCAGCCGCCTGGCCATTTCGTACGAGCGGATCCCGCCGGCCCCTGCCGGAGAGGTGAAATGCTGGTGGAAATAGATCACGCGCATGCCGGTCAGGACTCCACGCGGGTGCGGATTATGGCAGGCACGCGGACCGCGGCTTCGAGCACCGGCAAATTCGTTTTCTCCAGGTAGTGCCGCGATTCCGGGCCGCTCGTGAGGCTGAGCTCGGCTGCCCCACCGTCCGTCTCCACGGTCAGCTTGAATGTTCCGTCCGTCACGCTGTTTCCTTCGAGCCGCCAGTCACCTGGCCGCAGCCGCCAGCGCAGCACCGCCGATCGCGCATGACCCGACAGGCGGTCGGTGCACAGCAGTGCGCCAGGCTCGAGCCGCACCTCGCGATGATGCTCGGCGCCGCGATAGTCGCGATATCCGGCCGCGGCCTCGATTGCCTCCCCCGTCCCGGTCACCGGCCGCACGCCGCGGCCCTTGAGCCACGCCCCGAACAGGAAGCGGCCCAGCCGCGGCATCTGGTCGCGCCCGTCGAATTGCACCGTGTTGTGCGCCGCGGTGCCGGACAAGTCGTCACTGTCGGCGCTGTTGTAGCTGTAGGTCCCGGCATCGCGCAGGATGTTGTCGCCGTCGACCCACAGGTCGAGGTGAAGCGCGTCGGCCTGGCTCGGCCGGAAGCCAAACCGCGGGTAGCGCAGGTAGGCGACCGCGTTGCCGGCGCGCAGCACGTGGAGGCCGCCGTCGTCGAAGGTGGTGCTGGCCGGGTGATCGAGCAGTTCGGTCGGCAGCGCGATCCCGAGCCAAAGCAGCGGCTGGTCCCACGGTCCCTCGGCGGCGATTCCGCGGCGGTCGAGGAACAGCGCCGCCGCCCATTGCAGCGTCGGGCGGAAATCGCGGAAGCCGTTGTCGCTCAGCGCCATCAGCCGTGCGCCGTCGTTGGCGCCGAGATTGGGCCCGTCGCCGGTCGCGGGATCGGTCAGCTGCTGCAGCCACCGCGTCGCCGCTTGCAGGCGCTTGAGGAAGGCGCTGGAAAACGCGGGCAGCCTGCGCCCCCGCCGCCAGCTCTCGGCGAAGCAAAAAGTGTCGAGCATGACGCGGTGGTAGACCAGCGAATATTGGCTGAACGTGCCGTCCGGCGCGATCAGCCGCAGCGCCTGGCGCTCGAGCTGGCGGCGTCCGGTGCGCGCCCAGCGGTCGCCCTCGGCCCCGCCCAGCCATGACCCCCCGACGAACAGCGCCGCGGCTTCGGAGGTCGCGTGATTATTGGCCTGGCCGATGGCATAGCCCATCGTCGGAGCGATCCGCGCGAGATGGAGGCGGACCAACGCGGCCAGCGCGGGCGGGGGCTTTTCGGCCTGGTCGAGCTGCATCGCCGCCAGCGCCAGGTGCAGCACGCGGATCGACGCTTCCTGCCCGCATTTCCAGTTGGCGCCGCGGTACGGCGGGTTGGCCGCGCTCCAGTCCGCCAGCCACGCGTTGAGGCGGTCGAGCTCGGCCGGGTCGCCGAACGCCGCGCGCTGCGCCATCGCCAGCAGCCAGTCGAACCGCGACGCCTCCCACACCGCCTTGATGTCGCCCAGCGCGGGGTCGAAGTCGGCGATTGACTGCCACGGCCGCTTCGCTTCGGCGTGCGCGCCGGTGAACGGGCTGCGATGCCAGTCGGGCGCTGTTGCGGCGGGGAACGCATGCGCCCCGAACCACAGGCCGGTCTCGCGCCAATCTTGCCGCGCAACCGCGCCGGGCGGGGGCGAAGACGAGCGCGCCGCGAAAAATGACCCGCTCGGCGCCGCGCAGGTTTTGAGCTTGAGCACCGGGTGAAGCCCCGTCTTCAGCCCCAGCCGGTAGATGGCAACGCGCGCGAGGTTGGCCGGGCCGAGCCCGAAATACGTCCCCAGGCGGACGCCGAGCGCAACCATCAGCCGCGCCGCAATTGCTCGGCGGCGTCGATCGTCGCGCGCGCCACCTCGAACAATTCGGCGGCCGCGATCGGCGCCTCGCCGCCGTGCTCGACCGCGTCGAGGAACGCCGCCGCGCACGCCGCCTGACCCTTGTCCTGGCGCCACAGCGCTTGCTTGCGGAAGCCCGGCCAGTCGAACCCGCGCAGAGTGCGGAAATTGTCCAGCAGCAGCGTGCGGCCCTGGACGAACACCTCAACCCGCTCCTTGGGGAACGAAGCGCCGCCGTTGGCGAGGTAATGGATGGTGCCGAACGAGCCGTCGGCGAAACCGAGCGCGATGCTCGCCTTGTCGGCGGTCACCGCCAGCGCGTCGCTGGCGCCCATCCCGAGCGCCGCGACCGAGGTGATCGGCGCCCCGGCGAGGAAGCGCATGAGGTCGATCAGATGGCATGCCTCGCCGACGATGCGCCCGCCGCCGACCGCCGGGTCGTGGACCCAATGGTCGGCCGGGATCGCGCCGGCATTCATCACCATCACGAACGATTTGGGCTCCGCGGTCGCGGCGAGCAGCTTTTTCATGCGCACGGTGAGCGGCGCGAAACGGCGGTTGAAGCCGACCATTAACAATCGGCCGGATGCGGCGTGCGCCTGCTCGACCCGCTCCAGCTCGTCGCGGGTCAGCGCCAGCGGCTTCTCGACGAACACGTGCTTGCCCGCGGCCAGCGCATCGGCGGTGAAGCGCGCGTGGCTGTCGTGGCGGGTGGCTACGACCACGGTCGAGATTGCCGGGTCGGCAACCAGCGCGGCTGCGTCCGACGTGGCGTTGGCAAAACCCGCGCGCCGGCCGTGGATCGCGCTGCTACTGCCCCCGGCCGAGGCGATGCTGTGGAGGCTGGCTCCCGCCGCCTTGAACGCCGGGATCAGCACCCGCGAAGCGTAATTGCCGGCGCCGATGAAGCCGACCACCGGCTTGCCCGCCGCTGCCGCGGTTCGCGGAGTCGGATCGAGCGGCACCGCGGCGGCGTGGCGCGCGTCGGCCGGATGATCGTAGGTCAGCAGGATCCCCAGCGCGCTCTTGTCGCTGGCCAGCACATCATAGGCCTCGGGTGCCTGCTCGAACGGCACGCGGCGGCTGATCAGCGGCGCGACGTCGATCCGTCCCGCCGCCATCAGGTCGAGCACCGCCGCGATGTTGCGCTGCTCGGTCCAGCGCACGAACCCGACCGGATAGTCATGGCCGCCTTGCTCGTAGGCGGGGTCGTAGCGCCCCGGGCCGTACGAGCAGCTGACCTGGAAGCTCAGCTCCTTTTCGTAGAAGTCGGCGCGGTTGAGCTCGAGCCCGGTGACGCCGACCAGCACGATGCGACCGCGCTTGCGGCTCATCTGCGCGGCCTGGGTGACCGGGTCCGACGACTTG
Organism: Sphingomonas sp.; assembly: GCF_031426035.1. GTDB lineage: Bacteria > Pseudomonadota > Alphaproteobacteria > Sphingomonadales > Sphingomonadaceae > Sphingomicrobium. The sequence goes on from NZ_JANPKO010000075.1 coordinate 20,390, forward strand.
GTCGAGGCGGTGATGATCACCCCGTCGACGCCGATGCCGCGGCTGAACGCGAGGCCTGCGGCGACCGCGTCTTCGCCGGCGCCGGGGTTGCAGGTCTCGGCGCCGAATTGCGCGGCCAGCGCCAGCTTGGCGGAATCGAAATCGATCGCCAGCACGCGGCAGCCGTTGGCGCGCAGCAATTGCACGGTGAGCAAGCCGATGGTGCCGACCCCGGTGACCACGAACGCCTCGCCGATGGTCGGCGCGGCGAGGCGCACGCCTTGCAGGCCGATCGAGGCTAGCACGGCGAAGCTCGCCGCCTCGTCGCTGACCGCGTCGGGAATCCGCGCGCAAAGGTTGACCGGCACCGCCACGACGTCGGCGTGCGGGCCATTCGACACCACGCGGTCGCCCGCTTCGAAGCCGCCGACCCCGGCGCCAACCTCGCGCACTCGGCCGACGTTGCAATAGCCCAAGGGGATCGCCTCGTTGAGCTTGGAGCGCACCGCCGCGACCGTCGTCAGCACCCCGTCGGTGCGCGCCTTGGCCAGAACCTGGCGCACCTTGTCGGGCTGCGCGCGCGCCTTGGCGATCAGCCCCGAGCGGCCGAAATCGACCAGCATCCGCTCGGTCCCGGTCGAGATCAGCGAGACCGTGGTGTCGATCAGCAGCTGCCCCGCGCGCACCTTGGGCGCCGGGCAGTCGAGCAGGCTGGTGGTGCCGCTGGAGAGATCCTGGAGAACTTGCTTCACGCTTTCCTCGTAATGCTTCTTTCGAGCCGCTGGAAACGACCAACACCAGGCGGCCCGAAACTTTCTATCGCTGACAGCGAAGCCACGGTCGAATGTGTCATCCGCCGAGTGGCCTCGAAGCGAAAATCAGAGCGCGTCTAATGCTTGGCCAAAACCATCATGCTGTAGCCGCCGAGAACCCGGACGGTCAGGTCCGGCGCCAGGCTATACATGAGCTTTCTCGGCCATTTGAGGAGTTTGGCCTTGGCTCCGCGATCGGGAAGCTCGACCGACCCTTGCGTGTAGAACCAGTCGACGATTTCGAAGCCGGTCTCGCGCAGCGACGCCAAGGCGGTCTCCTTGGTAAAGTAATGGAGATGGCCGAGATTCTCGCGGACCGAAGCGATCGGTGAGCCGCGAGCGACGGTCTGGGCCGACAAGTCGAGCGGGATATGGAAAATATGATAGGGCGCCCGCTCCCGCAAGCGGCGCAGGAAACCGAAATAATCCTCCACATGCTCGAACACGTCGATGCACAGGATGAGATCGAATTTCTCGGATTGCTGAAGGAGGTCGGCAGCATGGAACTCGACCTCGGGCCGCTGTTCGACAAGCGCCTTCACGTCGGGTGAAATATCGTAGCCGACGACCCGAATGTCGGGATGCTTGCGCTTGATCGTGGCGAGAATCTCGCCGGCTCCGCAGCCGATCTCGCAAATCGTCCGGGGTGGCACCGGAAGCTTGGCGATCATCTTTTCGATGTTGGCCGCCTTCCATGCGGAATGCTCGACATGCCAGCTGGGATTGTGGGCGAGATAGGATCCGTCCTCGTAGATCGTCGTCTCGGGCGCAGGCCGATCGTCGCTTTTCGCGTCGGATACAGGGGTCACGATTGTTCTCCGGTCTTTCTGATTGGCCACGGGGACGTCCAGCTGGTCATCGACTTGCGACCTTGGCCCGCCACGCATCCAGGACTTTTTGTTCGAGGTCGTCCATGTTGCCATGCTGGTAGGTGTAAACCCCCGCGGGGCGTGGCACGACGTCGGAGGCGACGACCGGGCATCCCGCCCACTGCGCCTCATGGATCGAAACGCTGTTGCCGTCGGTCGCGGTCAATCGCAGCATCATGTCAACCGACGACAGCAACGGCCAAAACTCCTTCTGTCCGGTCTCCACGGCGAGATGGCCGGCAAGGTCCGGAGCCTCGCTCAGCGCCGAGAATTCCTGCCACACCGAATTGTCCAGCGGGTCGCCGATGAACACAATCAAGCGGGCATCGGGCAGCGACTTACGCAGCCGTCGAAGCAGCCTGGCGGAATCGGCCAGGCCATAAAGGTCCTTGCCGTTCTCCTCCACCGGCCGCCATGCCGCAGTGATCATCACCGGCCCCTCGCCGGGCTCGGCCAGGCGCCGCGTCTCGGCACCATAGGTCGCGGCGACCGCGTCCTTGCGCGTGCCGTCGGGCGGGAGGAAGGTTCCGATTTCGCTGATCTTCGCCTGGTGCGCCGGATAATTGACGCGCAGGTGCGGCGACACCACCAATATTTCGTCGGCGAGCCGCAGCGCCAGGCGCCGCAACGGCTTGGTCCACCAGCGGTCGTACTTGAACGCACGCGACGCATTGTGATCGACGACCGCCACCGTCGTGAGCGGGTGCAGTGCCTTGGCGACCAGCACCGCAATCGGTTTCAGGCCGTTGAGGACGATGCGGTCATAGCGCCGCATCAGCGCGACCACCGCCGCGACCGGGTTCCCGGCCACTCGCCGGGGGTCGAGGTGATGTACGATCGCACCGTGCGCGCGCGCTTGCGCAATCCAGCGCTCTAGGAACACCGTGACGCCGCCGAGCGGCGGCGGAGTGGCGCCGATTGCCAATATGATCTGGCCGGTGGGCGGAGGGCGCATTGGATTACCGCCCGGACCGGGACAACGGCCATCGCGCCGCGCGGTGCAGCACATCGGTGCTCATGCCGGCACGCGCCGCAGAAACGAGTGCGACAGCACGATAGTCACCAGCGTGCTGGTACCGGCAAGGATGATCGCCGGCCACAGCTGCGGATAGCCGGCGTGGAGCAGCGCGAGCGAGGCTACCCCGCCGGCCAGTACGACCAGGTTGGGCAGCGCCAGCGGAAGCACGTCGCCGCGCTGGAAATGATCGACGTTCAGCATGTACACCAGCATCAGCGCGGCCGAGCGGATCAACAGCCCGGCCCACAGCGGCCAGCCGATCACGGGCGGCAGCACATGCGACCAGGTGAGCAGCGGATAGGCCGCGCTCCCGGCGGCAACCAGTCCCGCCAGCAAGGCCGCGGTGCACAGCGTGAAGTGGCGCGCCTCGGGCTGCCACGCCCCATCGCGGAAGACCCGCGTGCGCGACAGGTCGAACAGGAACGACATCAGGGTCTGGAACGCGATCGCATAGGACAAAGCGAGCAGATAGGCCGCCTCGACCTCGCGCGTTGGCAGCGGAAAATATACCACCAGCAGGCGATCGCCCATTCCAGCGAAAATGGCGATGCCGCCCAGCGCGAGAACCCGCAGCCCCATGCGCGAGCCGAGATGACGGCGCACGAACGACACATGGGTCCCGACTTTGCCGAGGCTGCGCAGCATCTCCGCGAGCAGCCCGCGCAGCCCGCTCAGCGACAATACTAGCAGGAACACCACGGCGGGCAGCGCCAGTCGCACGATCAACGAATCCAGCGAGGCCATCCACATTGCCGCCACCACCCCCGCGTCGGCCGCCGCGAACAGCAATGCCGGAAGGATCGCAAGCTTAGTGTGGTGGGCCACCAGCAGGCGTCCGTAGCCATAGCGCTCGACCACCTTGGTCACGCCATACAGGATGCCGGCGCCGGCCAGTGCGGGGTAGGCGACACCGTTGGTGCCGGTGAACAGCAGGCCCAGCGCGATCACGATTGCGGTCACCGCTGCCGACGAAATCGCCGCCGGCCCGTAATTCTCGATCGAGTCGGCTGCCCAGAATGCCCGGTTCAGCGGCGCGACGATCGCCGAGCCGAGCGCGAGGAAGAAGGCAACCAGGTTGAACAGCCCGAAATCGGCGGGGCTCAGGACGTAATAGCTCAGCGTGACCGCAATCAGCGCGATGCCCATGGCCAGCACCCGGACACTGCCGAGCGCAACCGCCGGGCCAAGGAATCCGGTCGATGTCACGCGCGTCCCGAGCGCCGCCGCAAATCCTCGACGCAGCGCGCGGCGGTGCCGCCGTCCCAAAACTCGGGGCGCGAGGGCGACCATTGTCCGCCCAGCGCCTGGTCCACCGCGGCCGCCAGCCCGGCCGCCTTGACCAATTGGTTGGTGCCTTCGGTAATGGTGATCGGCCGCTCGGTGTTGTCGCGCAGCGTCAGGCACGGGATGCCGAGGTAGGTGGTTTCCTCCTGCACTCCGCCGCTGTCGGTGATGACTGCGGCGCCGTCGACCACCAGGCTCATGAAGCGGACGTAGGGGAGGGGCTCGAGCAGCCGCACCCCGGCCTGCTCGAGGCGCTTGTTGAGGCCGGTTTCGGCTAGCCTCTTGGTGGTGCGCGGGTGGACCGGGAAGACCAGGGGCAGGCGCTGCTGGGTGGCGACCAGCGCCTCGACCAGCGCGCCGAGCGCGGCGTCGCCGTCGACGTTGGACGGGCGGTGGAGGGTGACCACGCCGAACGAGCGCGGGGCGAGGCCGAGCGCGGCTGCTTCGCCCGCCGCCGCGATTGCCGGGCGCACCATCTCGAAGCTGTCGAGCATGATATTGCCGACCCGCGTGATGCGTGTCGCGGGGATGCCTTCGGCGATCAGATTGTCGTCGCCGTCGGGCGACGGCGTCCACAGCACGTCGGCGAGGACGTCGGTGACGAGGCGGTTCAATTCCTCGGGCATCGCCCGGTCGCGGCTGCGCAAGCCGGCCTCGAGATGGACCACCGGGATCCCGCGCTTGGCCCCGACCAGCGTGCACGCCGCGGTCGAATTGACGTCGCCGACCACCACCAGCCAGTCGGGCGCGCCTTCGGCCTCGACCAATTTATCGAACGCCAGCATCACGCCGGCGGTCTGCTCGCTGTGATTGCCCGAGCCGACGCCGAGGTGAAAATGCGGGTCGGGCAGCTTCAAATCGGCGAAAAACGCGTCGGACATGTTGGCGTCGTAATGCTGGCCGGTGTGGACCAGCACGGGGGTGAAATCGCCCGACGCGGCCAGCGCGTGGAACAGCGGTGCGACTTTCATGAAATTGGGGCGGGCGGCGGCAATCAGCCAGACGGTCTGCACGAGGCTATAGGCTCCAGTAATTGAGGTCGGGGCGCAGCGCCGCGGGGTCGAAATTGGCCTTGAGGTCGGCAAAGATGCCGCCCGGCGCGACCATCGCACCAAGTTGCTCGCCGCCGCGCCCGAGATAATCCTCGTGCGACACCGCGACGATCAGCACGTTCAAGTCGCGGAAATCGTCGAGCGGGGACAATTCGACGCCGTAGGCCGAGCGCACCGCGGCCGGGTCGGCGAGCGGGTCGTGGACGATCGGGGTCAGCCCGAACGCGCGCAACTCCTCGTAAATGTCGACCACCTTGGAATTGCGGATGTCGGGGACATTTTCCTTGAAGGTGAAGCCGAGGATGCCGACGCGGCTGTTGCGTACTGGAAGGTCGTTGCACGCCAGCAGCTTGACCAGCCGCTGGGCGATATAGGCGCCCATTCCGTCGTTGACCCGGCGCCCGGACAGGATGACTTCGGGGTGGTAGCCCAATTGCTCGGCCTTGGCGGTGAGGTAGTACGGGTCGACGCCGATGCAGTGGCCGCCGACCAGGCCCGGGTTGAACTTGAGGAAGTTCCATTTGGTGCCGGCCGCGGCGAGCACGTCGGCCGTGCGGATGCCGACCAGGTCGCAGATCTTCGAAATCTCGTTCATCAGCGCGATGTTGACGTCGCGCTGGGTGTTTTCGATGACCTTGGCCGCCTCGGCGACCTTGATCGACGATGCGCGGTGGATGCCCGCTTCGATCACGGTGCCGTAGAGGTCGGCGAGGCGGTCGAGCGTTGCCGCATCCTCGCCCGCGACGACCTTGACGATCTTCTCGATGGTGTTCTTTTTGTCGCCCGGATTGATCCGCTCGGGGCTGTAGCCGAGCTTGAAATCATTGCCCCAGGTGAGGCCCGACGCCTGCTCGAGTGCGGGCGCGCACACTTCCTCGGTGACGCCGGGATAGACCGTGCTCTCGAACACCACCACCGCGCCCGGCGACAGCGCCGGGCCGACCAAAGCGCAGGCGGCGCGGATCGCGCCCAAGTCGGGGCGGCGGGCGTCGTCGATCGGGGTCGGAACGGTGACGATGAAGATGCTGCACCCGGCGAGGTCGGCGGGGTCGGCGCTGATCGTCAGGCGCGATGCGGCGAGCGCCTCGGGGTCGATTTCATTGGTCGAATCCTTGCCGGCGCGCAGCTCGGCGACGCGGCTCGCGCTGATGTCGAAGCCGACCACCTCGAACGAGCGGGCGAAGGCGACGGCGAGCGGTAGCCCGACGTAGCCGAGCCCGATAACGGCGATCTTTTCGTCACTCATACGCGCTGGTCTTGCCCTTAAGCTGCGGTCGGGGACGGCCGGGTGCCGCTGTCCGGGCGCCGCCACTGCTGGATGAGCGCGGACGGTCGCCAGGACGGCGCAGGCCGCGCGGCCAGCCTCCTAAGACTTTCTCGCGGAATCACAAGCAAATCGCCGCGGTCGCGCTTCGGCCTGGACGGCAGGTGGTTGAATTCGCGCAATTTAGCTGGTTGAAGGCCGGGCATGAAAAAGATACTCATGATTTCCGTGGCCGCCGGCCTCGCCACGCTCGCCGGCTGCGCCTCGGCGCCCACTCCGCAAGTCGTCGAGGCCCCGCCGCCGCCGAAGCCGGTTGCGCTGACCGCCTCGGCCAAGGCCGACCAGGCGGCCACCGCCAAATTCGGCCCGCGCACCTTCAAGCCCGGCGAGTTCGTGTGGAGCCCAGCCGCCGCGCCGGGCGAAACCAAGGTCGTGATCAGCCTGAAGCGTCAGCTGGCGTGGGTCTACCAGGGCGAGGAAATCATCGGCATCGCCACCGTGTCGAGCGGGAGCAAGGGCCATGAATCGCCGTGGGGCGTGTTTCCGATCATGGAAAAGCGCAAGGTCCACCGCTCGAACCGCTACTCCAACGCGCCGATGCCGTTCATGCAGCGCCTCAACAAATGGGGCGTCGCGCTCCACGGCGGGGTGATCCCAGGCTACCCCGCGTCGCACGGCTGCATCCGCCTGCCGGTCAAGTTCGCCGAGAAATTGTTCGGCGTGACCAAGGTCGGCACCGAAGTCATCGTCGACGCGCCCAACGTCTAGGCGCGGCCCGGACCCTTGCGCGCGCGCCGTGGGCAGCGCACTCTCGTGCCTCGTTCATCCGAGGGGGCATTGATGGCAGACCTACGCGAAACCGCGGCCGAGCCGCGCTGGTACATGGCGGCGGCGATTGCCGCTGTGGCGTGGGAAGCGTTCGGCTGCGCGATGTACCTGATGCAGGTCACCGCCGACCCGGCGGGCTTACCGCTCGACCAGCGCGCGATGTGGGATGCGACCCCGGGGTGGATGGTCGCGGCTTATGCCATCGCGGTGTGGATCGGTCTCGCCGGGGCGATCATGCTGGTGCTGCGGCGCAAGCTCGCCGAACCCCTGCTGCTGGCGTCGTTCGCTGCGATCCTGGCTCAATTCTCGGGTCTGCTACTGGTGCCCGCGCTGCGCGATCGCACCCCCGCCGACGCCTGGCTGCTGCCACTGATCATCATCGCCGTCGGTTACTCGCTGTGGCACTTCGCGCGCAAAGCCCGCGCCAGCGGCTGGCTGCGTTAGGAAATCGCCTGGTCGGACTGGCCGGCCGCTGTGAGGCGGTCGGCCTGGCTATCGACTAGTTCGATCGCAGCGCGCGGCGCGGCGATGTCGGTCGCGGCGTTGCCGGGGGCGGGGAGGGCCAGGGTAGGGAGGGCGATCAACAGCGCAAGCGCCATATCGCCCGGCCGGAGACGGTCGAGCATGTTGAAATTCCAATCGTAATCCACGCTGCTGACGCAGCGCACCTGCCTGCTCGACGCATGAGCACGGTTAAGGTTTCGCATTGTCGACGAACCGCGCCGCGGCCGGGACTGGCTGTCGCGCCCGCGGCCCGCTAGAAGCGCCGCCGATGTCGACCTTCACTCTCGACAGCGCGACCAGCCGCGCGACGCCGAGCCCGCAGCCCGGCAAGCGACTGACCGTGCCGGCGATCCGCGCCCGCAAGGTCGCCAAGGACGAAGGCTTCGCAACCGCCGAGCCGGTCGTCATGCTGACCGCCTACACCATGCGCATGGCGCAATTGCTCGACCCGCATTGCGACATGCTGCTGGTCGGCGACAGCCTCGGCCAGGTCATCTACGGGCTGCCGTCGACGATCCCGGTGACGCTCGACATGATGTGCGCCCACGGCGCCGCGGTGGTGCGCGGCAGCTGGCACGCCTTGGTCGGGGTCGACATGCCGTTCGGCAGCTATGAGGGGTCGCCCGAAACCGCGTTCAACTCGGCGGCGCGGATCATGAAGGACACCGGCTGCGCCGCGGTCAAGCTCGAGGGCGGCGAGGCGATGGCCGAGACGATCGCCTTTCTCACTCACCGCGGGATCCCGGTGATCGGCCACGTCGGGCTGACCCCGCAGGCGGTCAACGTGCTCGGCGGCTACGGCGCGCGCGGCCGCGACAGCGCCGAGGCCGACAAGATCCTCGCCGACGCCCGCGCGGTGGCCGACGCCGGCGCGTTCTGCATCGTCGTCGAAGGCGTGCTCGAGGGGATTGCAAGCGACATCGCCAAGGCGGTGGCCCCGCCGGTGATCGGGATCGGTGCCTCGGCCGAATGCGACGGGCAGGTGCTGGTGACCGAGGACATGCTCGGGCTGTTCGAGCGCACCCCGCGCTTCGTCAAACGCTACGACGACCTCGCCAACCGCGTCGGCGCCGCTGCCGCCGCCTTCGCCAGCGAAGTGCGCGACCGCTCTTTCCCGACCGCCGACCAGACCTACCGGCCCAAGGGCAGCTGAGGCTTTGCGTTTGAGCGGCGAGGCGCTAGACGATGCGGCGCCAGCTTTCGTTCATCCCGCGTGGGTGAGGGAAGCGACCGGCACCGGCATATTTTCCGACCTTTTTTAAGACTGAGGCACGTCTTTGGCGCTTCCCGCGGACAGCAGCGAAACCTTCCTTCGTGAAGTCGATGAAAATCTCCGCCGGGACCGCGCGCGCGATCTCGCCCGCACCCACGGCAAGTGGATCGGGCTCGCTGTCGTGCTGGTGCTCGCGGCGATCGGCGGCTGGCTGTACTGGCAGGACCAGCAGCGCAAGCAGACCGAGGCGCAGTCGGAGGAATTGTCCAAGATCTTCGGCGACATCGGGGCCGGCCAGGCGGCCGCAGCCCCGGCCCGCCTGCAGCCCCTCGAAGGCTCCAACAGCGACGCGATCCGCGCGTCGGCGATGCTCGCCCAGGCGGCGGTCGCGCTCGATCGCAACGACCGCGCCACCGCACTCGCCAAATACCGCGCTTTGTCGGCCGACAGCGGGCTGCCGCAGGCCTATCGCGATGTCGGCCTGCTGCGCGCCACGGCGATCGAGTTCGACCAGCTTGCTCCGGCCGACGTGGTCGCGCGCCTGCAGCCGCTGGTAAAGCCGGGCGAGCCATGGTTCGGCAGCGCCGGCGAGTTGACCGGCATGGCGTACATCAAGATGAACCAGCCGGCCCAGGCGGGGCGGCTGTTCGCCCAGATCGCCGCCGACAAGCAAGTTCCCGAAACCCTGCGCAGCCGCGCGGTCCAGATCGCCGGCACGCTTGGGGTCGACGCCAGCGCGTCGCTCCCCACGGCCGCCAATTAGGATGACAGACGCATGAAGTTTGCTCACTCGAAACTCGCCCTGCTGCTCGCCGCCGCAGTGGCCGCGGGCGGCTGCAGCCTGATCAAGAAGTCGGCCCCCAAGACGCCCGTGCTGGGCGAGCGGGTGGCCGTGCTGACGGTCGAAGGCGGCGTCGAGATCGATCCGGCGACGGCCGCGCTCGCCATCGCGCTGCCACCCCAGGAAGTGAACACCGAATGGGCGCAATCGGGCGGCAATGCGGCGAAATCGATGGGCCATCCGGCGCTTGGCGCCAGCATCGGCCAGGCGTTCGAAGTGTCGATCGGCCGCGGCAACAGCCTCTCCGCGCGGCTCGCCTCGTCGCCGGTGGTTGCCGCCGGGCGGGTCTACACGATCGACACCACGGCCACCGTGCGCGCGTTCGACGCGACCACCGGCGCGCCGGTGTGGGCGACCCAGTTCGGCACCGAGAAGGGCAATGACGCGTCGCTCTACGGGGGCGGCGTGGCATTCGATAACGGGCGCATTTACGCCACCAACGGGCTCGGTTTCGTCGCCGCGCTGGACGCCGGCAATGGCGGGCTGGTGTGGCAGGTCCGTCCCGGCGGACCGCTGCGCGGCGCGCCGACGGTGGCCGGCGACGCGCTCTATGTGATGAGCCAGGACAACCAGATTTTCTCGCTCAAGACCGCTGACGGCAAGACCGACTGGACCGCCGCCGCGGCGCTTGAGATCGCCGGCGTGTTCGGCTCGGCCGCCCCGGCGTTCGCGCAGGGCACTGTGGTCGCTGGCTTTTCGTCGGGCGAGCTCAATGCCTACCGCTATGAGAACGGGAGGCTGGTGTGGCAGGACCAGTTGGCGCGCACCAGCATCACCACCAGCGTGTCCTCGCTGAGCGACATCGACGCCGATCCGGTGATCGACGGCGGTCAGGTCATCGCGGTCGGCCAGGGCGGGCGCATGGTCGCGCTCGAGCTGACCCGCGGCCAGCGCCTGTGGGAAATCAATATCGCCGGCATCTCGACCCCGTGGGTGGTCGGCGAATGGGCCTTCGTGGTGACCGACGACGCCAAGCTGATCGCGGTCTCGCGCGTCAACGGCAAGGTCAGCTGGATCAACCAGCTGCCGCGCTATTCGAACGAGAAGAAAAAGGCCGGGCCGATTTCCTATGTCGGCCCGATCCTCGCCGGCGACCGGCTGATCGTCGCCGGCTCCAACGGGGTGATCATCAACGTCAATCCATTGAACGGCTCGTTCCAGAGCCAGACCAAGGTCGACCAGCGCGTCAGCCTGTCGCCGGTGGTGGCCAATTCGACGCTCTACATCCTCGACGACGGCGGCAAGCTCCACGCCTTCCGCTAGGCGCATCGCGCGTCGGCGGCGCTGCCGCCTTCGCACGGGCGCCGGGATCGGCTAACGGCCCACCATGCCCCTGCCCATCGTCGCAATCGTCGGCCGGCCCAACGTCGGTAAATCGACCCTGTTCAACCGCCTCGTCGGCAAGCGCCTGGCGCTGGTCGACGACCGCCCCGGCGTGACCCGCGACCGCCGCGAGGGCGACGCCAGCCTGCTCGGGCTCGAGTTCCGCGTGATCGACACCGCCGGATACGAGGACGAGGACCCGTCCAGCCTGCCCGGCCGCATGCGCCAGCAGACCGCCGCCGCCGTGCGCGATGCCGACCTCGCCTTGTTCCTGATCGACGCGCGCGAGGGGCTGACCTCGCTCGACGAGGAGATCGGCCGCTGGCTGCGCGCCGGCGACACCCCGGTAGTGGTCGCCGCCAACAAGGCCGAGGGGCGCGGCGCCGAGGCCGGGCGGCTGGAGGCATTCAAGCTCGGGCTGGGCGAGCCGATCGCGATCAGCGCCGAGCATGGCGAGGGCGTTGTCGACCTGTTCGAATCGCTGCGCCCGTTCGTCGAGCGCGAGGAGGGCGCGGAAGAGGACATCGATGAAGAGGAAGGCGGCCCGCTCAAGCTGGCGATCGTCGGCCGCCCCAACGCGGGCAAATCGACGCTGGTCAACCGCATGCTCGGGCAGGAGCGCATGATCACCGGGCCCGAAGCCGGGATCACCCGCGATTCGATCGCCATCGAGTGGGAGTGGGAGGGTAAGGCGGTGCGCCTGATCGACACCGCCGGTCTGCGCAAGCGCGCCAAGGTCGACGACAAGCTCGAGCGCCTTTCCGCCGCCGACACGCGCCGCGCGATCGATTTCGCCGAGGTCGTGGTGCTGCTGCTCGACGCCACCCGCGGGCTCGAGGTGCAGGATCTCAAGATCGCCGACGCGGTGATCGAGGAAGGCCGCGCCTTGATCATCGCGCTCAATAAATGGGACGTCGCGGAGGGCGCCTCGGCTTTGTTCAACGGGGTCAAGGCCGCGCTCGAGGAGGGGCTGGCGCAATTGAAGGGCGTGCCGCTGCTGACCGTCTCGGGCAAGACCGGCAAGGGCATCGACGCGCTGCTTGGCGCCGCCTTCGAGGTGCGCGAGGCGTGGAGCCGGCGGGTCACGACCGGCGAGCTCAACCGCTGGTTCGAACGCGCGATCGAGGCCAACCCGCCGCCCGCGCCCGGCGGCAAGCGGATCAAGCTGCGCTACATCACCCAGGTCAAGACGCGCCCGCCGAGCTTCGTCATCTTCGGCACGCGCACCGACGACTTGCCTGAAAGCTACCGCCGCTACCTGGTCAACGCGATGCGCCGCGACCTCGATCTCGGCGCCGTGCCCTTGCGGCTGACCCTGCGCTCGACCCGCAACCCGTTCGACGCCGACCGGCGCTAAGCCAAATTTTACCCTTTGGCGCTTAGTCTGCCCGCGCGGACCAGGCCGGGACGCTTGAAAACGGGGAATTCATCGGTGAGCGACGAGGCTGCGGACATCGTCGACTGGGCGCTTTTCGAGAAAAGCCGCGCCGAGCTTGGGCCGGGCTTCATCCGTATCCTCAGCTATTTCCGCGAGGACGGCACCAAGTCGGTCGCGCAGATCGAAACCGCGATGCGCCAGGAAAATACCGCCGGGCTGGTGATTCCGGCGCACACGCTGAAAGGCGAGGCGCGCCAGTTCGGCGCCGAGCCGCTGGCCGAGGTCGCGGAGCTGATCGAGACCACCGCGCGGTTCTGCATCGAGAGCCGCCGCTTCCCCGACGAACTGGTCACCGATGTCGTGAAGCTGCGCAGATTGTTCGAGGACACCATCGAGCTGTTCGACAAAGCGACCAACCCGCTGCTGACCCGAGCCCGGGTCGGGGCGTTCGGCCGCAAGTCCGCCGCCAACCAGGATTTCGGCCGGATCTAGCTGCCCGCGCCCGGTGCCCGCTTGCGCATCGGCTGCACTTCCCACCGCGCCAAACTGCGCCACAGCCATTCGAACGGCCCGTAGCCGAATCGCTCGAGCCACGGTTTCGACCACGCCAGCATTGCCAGCCACATTGCGAGCACCATAAGCCACAGCTCGGCGCGGCCGAGGTGGCCGAACCAGCCCAAGCCCCAGCCGTAGAACAGCGCGGTCATGATCAGCGACGTGCCGAGATAATTGGTGAACGCCGCGCGACCGGCTGCGGCAATGCGCGTTACCAGCCAGCCGCCGCGGCCCGTGGCGAGGATGATCAGCGCGGCGTAGCCGACAATCATCAGCGGCCGGAACGGGACCGTCGCGGCGAACGAATAGACATACAGCGCGACCGCATTGAATTCGGCGGCGAAGATCAGCCACGCCAGCACCGCATAGGCCGGGACCGCGATCGCGAACCCGATCAGCGCCACCTTGCGGTAGCCGCGATCGTCCCACGCGCCGGTCAAAAAGCCCGACTTGAGCCCGGCCATGCCGAGCAGCATGTAGGCCAGCGTCTCCCACCCGAACACCGCGGTGAAGATCAGCGGCATGGTCAGCTCGGTCAGCTGATGGCCGACGAGTTCGCTCCACGGCCCGCGGTACAGCGCAAGCTCCTCGGCCAAGGTGGTGGCGTCGGGGATCGCGACCTTGCCCGCCATGCCCTGCCACGCCGCGAGTGCGCCGGGGTCGGGATTGGCGCCGGACACCGACTGAGCAAGCGACGACGCATAGGCCGCCGTCCCGCCGAGCACGGCCAGCTCGGCGAGGATCAACGCCAGCGCCCACAGCAGCAGCCCGCGCGGCCCGAGCTCGCGAAAGTGCCAGGCGAGCATGCCGATCAGCGCGTAGCCGACCAGGATGTCGCCGTACCAAATGAGGGTGAAATGGAGGTAGCCGAACAGCAAAAGCCACAGCAGCCGGCGAAACGTGATCGCCCGCGCCGGCTCGCCCTTGGCCTCGGCGCGCTGGATGACGAGCAGCAGCGAGGCGCCGAACAACAGCGAAAACAGCCCGCGCATCTTGCCGTCGATGAAGATGAAGCTGGCCGCCCATGACGCGAGGTCGGCGGCGCTGTCGGTGCCGAATGCGAGCGGATTGACATAAGCCTGGGGCGGCATCGCGAAGGCGACGATGTTCATCGCCAATATGCCCATCACCGCGACGCCGCGGACGATGTCGAGTGTGACGACGCGCGCGACGGGCTCGGTCATGCGTGCCCCCGCCGGTGCCTAGTCCGACGCGGGCTTGGACTGGAGCTGGATGTAATTCTCGAGGCCCATCGCGGCGATCAGGTCGAATTGCTGCTCGAGCGTGTCGACATGCTCCTCCTCATTCTTGAGGATGTCGGCGAACAGCTCGCGGCTGACGAAATCCTGCACGCTCTCGCAATGGACGATGGCGCCCTTCAACTGGGCCAGCGCCTCGAGCTCGAGCGCATGGTCGGCGCGCAGGATCTCCTCGACGGTTTCGCCGATGCGCAGGCGGCCGAGCATCTGGAAATTGGGCAGGCCGTCGAGGAACAGGATGCGCTCGGCCAGGCGGTCGGCGTGCTTCATCTCGTCGATCGATTCGTGGCGCTCGAACTCGGCGAGGCGCTTGACCCCGCGGTTGTCGAGCAGGCGGTAGTGGAGCCAATATTGGTTGACCGCGGTCAGCTCGTTCTTGAGCGCCTCGTTGAGCAATTCGATGACCTTGGGATCGCCCTGCATGTATCGCCTCCGCTCAGCGTCAGGGCTCAAGCGATTGCGCCGCGCGGGCGCGAGGGTCAAGCGGCTTGGGCGTCGACCGAAAGGAGGCTCGCGCGTTCCTCGTCGATGATCTCTGCCGCGTAGGGCAGGCACGACCCGCATTGCGGCTCGCAGCCGAGGTTGGCGTAGGCGCTGCGCGGGCACGGCGCACCGGCGCGGGCGGCGCCGCGCAGGCGATCTTCGCAAATGGCGTTGCACACACAAACGATCATCGCCGATGCTCTACCGCTATTGCGACACATTCGCAAGTAGAAAGTATCAAGCCAGAGCGGCGTCGGCGCCCATGAGGTTGGGGAAGAAGCCCTCGTGCGCGGCGCGGAGGTCGGCGAGGGGGACGCTGAAGCCAGGGCCGGCGACCGCATCGCCGCCGACCACGCCAATCGGCGCGGCGAAGATATTCGCGGCCGTCGCCAGCGAGGTCACGGCGTCCGGTTCGCGCGTGGCGACCAGCAGGCGGCCCTGATCCTCGCCGAACAGGGTCGCCGCCGGGTTGGGCACATCAGGCAGCGTGACCCGCGCACCAAGCGACCCGGCCAGCGCCATCTCGGCAATCGCGACCAAGGCGCCGCCGTCGGAGATGTCGTGGACCGCGGTGACCACCCCGTCGGCGATTAGCTTTGTGGCCAGTTCGCCAACGCGCCGTTCGACCATGAGGTCGACCGGCGGCGGCGGGCCGTCGCGCCGGCCATGGCAGACGTCGAGCCACAGCGACTGGCCGACATGGCCTAGCGAATGGCCGAGGAGCATGAGGTGCTCGCCCTCGGCCCTGAAGCCGATCGTCGCGGACTTCTCCCAGTCGTCGAGCAAGCCAACGCCGCCGATCGCCGGGGTCGGCAAAATCGCGCTGCCGCTGCCGTCGTCGTTCTTGGTCTCGTTGTAGAGGCTGACGTTGCCGCTCACGACCGGGAAATCCAATGCGCGGCAGGCTTCGCTCATGCCGCGCAGGCAGCCGACGATCTGCCCCATGATCTCGGGCCGCTGGGGGTTGCCGAAGTTGAGGCAATTGGTGATCGCCAGCGGCCGCGCGCCGACCGCGCACAAATTGCGATAGGCCTCGGCGACCGCCTGCTTGCCGCCTTCGTAGGGGTCGGCGAAGCAATAGCGCGGGGTGCAGTCGGTGGTCATCGCCAGCGCTTTCTGCGTGCCGTGGACGCGGACCACCGCGGCGTCGCCGCCGGGGCGCTGAACGGTGTCGGCGCCGACCTGCTGGTCATATTGCTCCCACACCCAGCGCCGCGAGGCGAGCGCGGGGGAGCCCATCAATTTGAGCAGGTCGCCGGCGATGTTGGTCGATTCGGGGATGTCGGTCAGCGGCGCGGGCGGGGGCGTCTCGACATACGGGCGCTCGTACAGCGGCGCCTCGTCCGCCAGCGGGCCGAGCGGGATGTCGGCGACGGTCTCGCCGTTCCACACCAATTCCATCCGCTCGGTGTCGGTGACCTCGCCGATCACCGCGAAATCCAGCTCCCATTTGCGGAAGATCTTTTCGGCCTCGGCCTCGCGGCCGGGCTTGAGCACCATCAGCATCCGCTCCTGCGATTCGGACAGCATCATCTCGTACGGGGTCATGCCCTCCTCGCGGCACGGCACCATGTTCATGTCGAGGCGGATGCCGACGCCGCCCTTCGACGCCATCTCGACCGACGACGAGGTCAGGCCGGCGGCGCCCATGTCCTGGATGGCGACGATCGCGTCGGACGCCATCAGCTCAAGGCAGGCTTCGATCAGGAGCTTCTCGGTGAACGGGTCGCCGACCTGGACGGTCGGGCGCTTTTCGTCCGAATCCTCGGAGAAATCGGCCGACGCCATGGTCGCGCCGTGGATCCCGTCGCGGCCGGTCTTGGACCCGACATAGACCACCGGATTGCCGATCCCGGCGGCGGCCGAATAGAAAATCTTGTCGGTCTTGGCGACGCCGACGGTCATCGCGTTGACCAGGATGTTGCCGTCATAGGCGGCGTCGAAATTGACCTCGCCGCCGACCGTCGGCACGCCGACGCAATTGCCGTAGCCGCCGATCCCCGCGACCACGCCCGCGATCAGATGCCGCGTCTTGGGGTGGTCGGGCCGGCCGAAGCGCAGCGCGTTGAGATTGGCGATCGGCCGCGCGCCCATCGTGAACACGTCGCGCAGGATGCCGCCGACCCCGGTCGCGGCGCCCTGGTAGGGCTCGATGTAGGACGGGTGGTTGTGGCTCTCCATCTTGAAGATCGCCGCGTCGCCGTCGCCGATGTCGATGATGCCGGCGTTCTCGCCCGGGCCGCAGATCACCCACGGCGCTTCGGTCGGCAGCGTTTTCAGATGGATGCGCGAGGATTTGTACGAGCAATGCTCGGACCACATCACCGAGAAGATGCCCAATTCGACCAGGTTCGGCTCGCGGCCGAGCGATTTCAGGATGCGGTCATACTCGTCGGGCGCAAGCCCGTGCTCGGCGACAATCTGGGGGGTGATCATCCGCGCGCACTAGCTGCGGCGCGGGCATAAAAAAACCCCCGGCCGAAGCCGGGGGCGATCAAATTGTATGTTGTGAAGCGGTCAGCCCTTGCAGCTCTGCGCGCCCTTGCCGGGACGGGTCAGGCTGACGCTGGCGGCGGTCGCGTTGCCGGTCAGCGAATAGCCCTCGGCGACCAGCGGCTCGCCCGCCGCGGGGCTCTTGAGCTGGGTTGCCGGGCCGTTCTTGTCGGCGCGCAGGTTGGCGGTCTGGTTGTCGGCCAGCCAGTCGATGTAGACCACGCTATTGTCCTTGCAGCGGTAGATCCCGCTGTGGGCGATGGCGGGCGGCAGCTCGATCGGCGCGTTGGCCTGGTTGGCCATCGGGTCGTCGGGGCCCGAGGTGATCGTTTCATTGTTGCAGCCGGCTAGCGCAGCGGCCGCGACAAGCGCGAGGGGGAGGGTGCGAGTCATGGACTCGCGTTTCACCGCCGCCGCGCCCGCCGTCAAGGGTGATGCTTGCATTGTGTCGAAGCGGGCCATAGCTTCGTCGACGGCCATGATGGATAATGCCGGCAGCAGCGCACAGCGCATTCGCATCGGCCTGACCGGTTTGGCGTTCGCCTTCCTGCTGGTGTTGCTCGGCTCCGCGGTCAGCCGCCGCTCGAGCGATGCCGAGGGCGGGCCAGCGCCGCAGATGTCGGCCAACGAGATCGAGCCGAGCGAGCCGCTGGCCGAGCTCGGGGTGGCGCCGGGCGCGGCCGACAGCGACGCCAACAACGCCAGCACCAACAGATGACCGCGCGCCCGGCGCGGCGCGCTGGGCGGTGGCTGGCCGGGGCGGCCGTCGTGCTGGCCGCCTTGCTCGCCGCCATCGTGCTCGCGCGCGGAGGCGCCGAGAAACCAGCGCCGCGCCCGCCCGCCGAGCGCCCGACGCTGTTGCTGCTGACCAGCCTGCCGTTGTTGTTTGGCGAGACCCTGAGCCTCGAGGGTGGCGGCTCGCCGGCGCTGACCGCGCTCGAGACGCGCTACCGGGTGGTGCCGATCGCGGTCGCGCGGATGTCTGAGCTACGCAAAGGCTCGCTGCTGCTGATGGCGCATCCGCTGGCGCAGCCGGCCGAGGCGCTGGTCGAGCTCGATGCGTGGGTGCGGCGCGGCGGGCGGGTGGTGCTGCTCGCCGACCCCGCGCTGGAATGGGACAGCGCGCTTCCGCTGGGCGACAGGCGCCGTCCGCCGCCGACGTTCGCCGACACCGGCCTGCTCGCGCACTGGGGGCTGCGGCTCGACGCGCCCGACGAGCGCGGGCCGCGCCAAGGCGAGATCGGCGGGCGAACGGTGATGACGGTGTCGCCGGGTTCGCTGACGGGGCGAGGTTGTGCGCTCGAGACGCGCGGGCTGGTCGCCCATTGCCGCCTCGGCAAGGGCCAGGCGACAATCATTGCCGACGCCGATTTCCTCAACCTCGACGATCTCGACGGCCCGACCGCGGACAACCTTCCGGCGCTGCTCGCGGAGTTGAGTCGAATCGAGAAGGACCGGCCGTGAGTCGCGGGACGCACAGACTTATCCACATGGGCGGCCACAGAACAGAATAGGAACTCGCGCCGAAACGGCGTTGAAAAAGTCGCTGATTTCCGCCACTAGGCATGAAATCCCGCGAAATGGCATCAAAAACCATTGTATCCCGTCAGGCCTTGAGTTACCAACATGGGCTGTAGCGCGGGGCTGACCCTCATTTGGTCAAGTGGCGCGGACGGCACGGGAACACCGTGCCTCCGCGGACGGGGAAGCTGCGCGCCGCGGATGGGGAGTGGACGTGGCGCTGGATCATCTGTTTCAGGGCAGTGCACTGAACGCGGTCGACGCCAAGGGCCGCGTTTCGATCCCGGCATTCCTGCGCACCGTGATCGAGCGCCGCGGCGAGACCCGCACCATCGTCCTCGCCAAGCATGAGAGCTTCCCCTGCCTGAGCGCCTACGACCCCGCCTACGCGGCGCTCAAGCACAGCAAGCTCGAGCGCCTGCTCGAGAAAGAAGAAACCAGCCCGCAAGCGCAGCTCGAGTATCAGCAGCGCAACCTGATGGCGTTCGCCGCCACCGAGGAAGTCCCCTACGACAGCTCCGGCCGCATCGTCCTGCCCCCGATGATGCGGCGCAAGGGCCAGATCGACGACCTCGCTCTGTTCCTCGGCGCCGGCGAAACCTTCCAAATCTGGAACCCCGGCGAGTTCCTCACCGACCCCAACGTGCCCGATGACATGAAGGACATCGCGCGCTTCCGGCTCGAAGAAAAAGGGCTCGGCAGATGAGCCGCCCCGTTCGTCCCACCGCGACCCCCACCGAGCGCCATCTCCCGGTGCTGCTCGCCGAAGTGGTCGAGGCGCTCGCCGTCGTCCCCGGCGCGGTGCTGATCGACGGCACGTTCGGCGCCGGCGGCTACACCCGCGCCATGCTCGCCGCCGGCGCCGGCCAGGTGATCGGCTTCGACCGCGACCCCGACGCCATCGCCGACGGCGCAACCCTGGTCCCCGACGAGCGGCTGACCTTGGTCGAGGAGCGCTTTTCGCAAATGGACCGCGTGCTCGCCGCGCGCGGCATCGGCCTGGTCGACGGCATCGCGCTCGACATCGGGGTCAGCTCGATGCAGCTCGACCGCCCCGAGCGCGGCTTCTCGTTCCAGGGCGACGGCCCGCTCGACATGCGCATGGCCAAGTCCGGCCTGACCGCCGCCGACTTCTTGAACGAAGCCGACGAGGCCGAGATCGCACGCGTCATCCGCGATTATGGCGAAGAGCCGCGCGCCCGCTCGGTGGCCCGCGCCATCGTCGCCGCGCGGCCGATCTCGCGCACCGGCGAGCTGGCCCAGATCGTGCGCCGCGCCGCGGGCTTCCGCCCCGGCCAGAAGAGCGACCCGGCGACCCGCACCTTCCAGGCCATCCGCATCCATTTGAACGAGGAACTCGAGGAACTGGAAGAGGGGCTGGCGGCCGCCGAGCGCTCGCTCAAGCCCGGCGGCAAGCTCGCCGTGGTCACCTTCCACAGCCTCGAGGACCGCATCGTCAAACGTTTCTTCCGCGAGCGTAGCGGAGGATCGCCGGCCGGTTCGCGCCACCGACCCGCGCTTGTCGACCCGCTCGAACCCACCTTCGAGCGAGTTGCCAAGCCGGTATCCCCGTCGGAGCGCGAGCTGGCCGGCAACCCTCGCGCCCGCTCGGCGCGCCTGCGCAGCGGAACCCGCAACAGCGCCCCCGCGCGCGCTTCCAAGGACAGTCACAATGAGCGGCAATAGCTTCCGGTCGGTATTCATGGTCGCGAGCTGCGCCGGGGCCGCCTTGAGCTGCTATCTGGTGTCGCTGCGGGTCGCCTCGGAGCGCGCCGCGCTGGAGGATGTCGAAACCAGGATCGTGCTCGCGCAGCGCGACATTCGCCTGCTGCAAACCGAAATAGGAACGCGCGGACGGCTCGCCCAGCTCGAACGCTGGAACGTCAAGGTCCTGGCCTTGTCGGCGCCGTCCGCCGACCAATTCCTCGATGGCGGCTTCGCGCTTGCCCGCCTCGCGCGGCCCGAGCCCAAGCTCGAGATCACCGCGCCGGTGGTACTGGCGTCGGCGCCGGCTGATGCCGCCAAGCCGCGCATCGAAGGGCTCGAGCCCGCCCCGCAGGCGGCGCAGCCCGCGCCGTCGCTGGCGCCGCGCGACATGATGCACGTCGCCAGCCTGAGGCGCGATGTTCGCCCCGCGGAAGCGGTTTCCGCAACGCCCAAGCCCGCGCCGCTGCGCCTTGCCGCGCCCAAGCCGCCCGAAGCCAAGGCCAAGGTCGCGGCGGCCAAGCCCGCACCTGACAAGAAGGCCAAAGCGACCGTCAAAGTCGCCGCGTCCGACCCGCTTGCGCCGTTGCCGAGCGCCAAGCCCAAGCCGACCAAGCTCGCCTCCAACACACCCAAGGATTCGGCCCGGAAGCAATGAACGCGCCGACTCCCGCTCTCGTCGCCCACCGGCCCGAGCGGCTCCGTCTCGTCGGCCAGCGCCGCCAGACCCTGGCGGTGATGCACCAAAGGCTGATGTTCGGCATGCTGGTCTATGCCGGCGTGATCGCCTTCATCATCCTGCGCATCCTCTACCTCGCCGCGTTCGGCGACCATGCCGGGCGGCGCGCGGGGGTCGGCGCGCTGGTCCCCGAGCGCGGCGACATCCTCGACCGCGACGGCCAGCCGCTGGCGCGCACCATCGACGCGTGGACCATCGGGCTTCATCCGGGCAAGGTGATCGGCAGCAAGCTCGAGCTCGCGCGGCGCCTCGCGGCACTGATGCCCGAGCGCGACGAGGCGGCCTATTTCGCCATGCTCACCTCGGGCAAGCGCTTCTTCTATCTGCGCCGCCGCGCATCGCCGGCGCTGGTCGAGGCGGTCAATGCGATCGGCGAGCCGGGGGTCGCGCTCGACCGCGAGCCCGACCGCCTCTACCCCCAGACCAGCCTTGCCGCGCACGTCATCGGCTATACCGACACCGACGGCCGCGGGACCGCCGGGATCGAGCGCGCGTTCGACGCGCAATTGTCGGGCGCGGCGACGCGCGGCGAGCCGGTCACGCTGTCGATCTCGAGCAAGGTCCAGCAGGCGCTCGAGCATGAGCTGCTTGCCGCGATGACCACTTACTCGGCGATCGGCGCGGCCGGCATCATCATGGACATCCATACGTCCGAAGTGCTGGCGATGACCTCGCTGCCGCAATTGAACCCCAATGCCGCCGGCCAGGGCTGCGACGAGGCGCGTTTCTACCGCGCCACGCTCGGCGTCTATGAGCTCGGCTCGACCTACAAGCCGTTCACGGTGGCGATGGCGATGGATGCCGGGATCATCAAATCGTTCGGCCAAATCTATAATTGCCCCAACGCGCTGCACGTCGCCGGGCGGACGATCAACGACACCCACCCGTTCGGGCGCTCGTGCACCGTCGCCGAGATCATGAAGGAAAGCTCGAACATCGGCACCGCGCAGATCGCGGCGCAGATCGGGCCGACCCGGCAAAAGGCATTTCTAGAAAAGATGGGCTTCCTCAGCCCGGTCGGGATCGAATTGAAGGAGCGCGGGCGGACGCTCAACCCTGGCAAAAACTGGAACCAGGTTGAGACCATGACGGTCGGTTTCGGCCACGGCATCGCTGTCACCCCGCTGCACTTGGCAAGCGGCTACGCGACGCTGTTCAACGGCGGGGTCTACCGCCCGGCAACGCTGCTCAAGGTCGATCGCGCGCATGCCGCGTCGCAAGGCCGTCGGGTATTCAGCGAGGACACCAGCTACAAGATGCGATCGCTGTTGCGGCTGGTGGTCACCAAGGGCACCGGCAAGAAAGCCGATGCGCCCGGCTACCGGGTCGGCGGCAAGACCGGCAGCGCCGAAAAATATCATAACCGGTCGCTGATGGTGACCAGCTTCGCCGGCGTTTTCCCGATGGACGAACCTCGCTATGTGATGGTGGTGATGCTCGACGAACCCAAGGCCACCGCAGAGACGTTCGGCTTCCGCACCGCGGGGTGGAACGTCGCCCCAGTCGTATCGAAGACCGTCAGCCGAATTGCCCCGATGCTCGGCATCCGCCCCGACAAGCGCCGCGAGCCGAACATGGCCGAGGTGCTGCCGTTCGTTCACGAAAAAGCGGAGCACTAGAACCGTGCGCCTGGGCGACCTCGCGGATGTCGCTAGCGATTCCGAAGTGACCGGCTTTGCCATCGACCACCGCAAGGTGGCGCGCGGCAGCGTGTTCGGCGCGTTCCGGGGCAGCGCGTTCAATGGCGAGGATTTCATCGCCGACGCGGTGACGCGCGGCGCGGTCGCGGTGGTCGCGCGGCCTGAAGCCGCGGTCGAGCGCGTCCCCCACCTCGCCGATCCCGAGCCGCGCAAATTGTTCGCCGCGCTCGCCGGAAAGTTCTTCGCGCCGTACCCCGAGGTGACGGTCGCGGTGACCGGCACCAACGGCAAGACCTCGAGCGTCGAGATGGCGCGCCAGATGTGGCGGATGATGGGGCGGCGCTCGGCGTCGATCGGCACGCTCGGCGTCACCACCTCCGACGACCAGGTCAAGACCGGGCTGACCACCCCCGACATCGTCACATTCTTGTCGAACATGGCCGGGCTCGAGCGGATGGGGATCGGCCATGTCGCCTACGAGGCCTCGTCGCACGGGCTCGACCAGCACCGCTGCGAGGGCGTGCCGCTGGCCGCCGCGGCGTTCACCAACTTCAGCCGCGACCATCTCGATTACCACCCCTCGATGGACGCGTATTTCGCCGCCAAGATGCGCCTGTTCGAGGAGCTGCTGCCGACCGGCGCGCCGGCGGTGGTGTGGACCGACGATCCCAAGTCGGGCGAAGTCATCGCCATCGCCGAGCGCCGCGGGCACCGGCTGCTGACCGTGGGCGAGGCGGGGGAGACGATCCGGCTGGTCCAGCGCGAGCCGACCCCGCTCGGGCAGAAGCTGACCCTCGAATTCCTCGGCAAGCCGCGCAGCCTGAGCCTGCCTTTGATCGGCGCCTACCAGGCCGCCAACGTGATGGTCGCGGCCGGCCTGGTGCTGGCCACCGGCGGCGAGCCCGAGGCGCTGTTCGCCGCGATGGGCCGCGTGTCGCCGGTGCGCGGCCGGCTCGAGCGCGCGGTGATCAGCGCCGCCGGCGCGCCGGTCTATGTCGATTACGCCCACACCGCCGATGCGCTCGAAGCGGCGATCCTCGCGCTGCGCCCGCACGTCGCGGGCAAGCTGATCACGCTGTTCGGCGCGGGCGGCGACCGCGACCAGGGCAAGCGCCCCGAAATGGGCAAGGTCGCCACGAAATTGTCCGACGTGGTGATCGTCACAGACGACAACCCGCGCGGCGAGGACCCGGCCAAGATCCGCGCCGAAGTGCTCGCCGGAGCGCCGGGCGCTACAGAAATCGCCGGCCGGCGCGAAGCAATTGCGGCGGCGGTCAAGCTGGCCGGCGCCGGCGACATCATCCTGCTCGCCGGCAAGGGCCACGAGCAGGGCCAGATCGTCGGCGCCGGAGCTGACCAGCGCGTGCTGCCGTTCGACGATGCCGTGGTGGCGCGGGAGTGCGCGGCATGACCGCGCCCTTATGGACCTGGATCGAGATCGCCGACGCCACCGACGGCATCGCCAACGCCGAGTTCGAGGTCACCGGCGTGACCTTCGACAGCCGCGAGGTCGGGCCGGGCGACCTGTTCGTGGCAATGCCCGGCACCGCGCACGACGGCCACCAGTTCGTCGCCCAGGCGATCGCGGCCGGCGCTGCGGCGGTGCTCGTCTCGCGCCCGGTCGATGCGCCGCACATCCTCGTCCCAGACACCGCCGGCGCGCTCGAAGCCCTCGCCCGAGCCGCCCGCGCACGTTTCGCCGGAACCGTCATCGGAGTCACCGGCTCGGTCGGCAAGACCAGCACCAAGGAGGCGTTGTTCGCCGCGCTCGACCGAATTGCGCGCGGAAAAACCCACCGCTCGGTCAAGAGCTACAACAACCACACCGGTGTCCCCTTGAGCCTGGCGCGGATGTCGCGCGATGCGCGCTTCGCGGTGCTCGAAATGGGCATGAACAACGCCGGCGAGATCGCCGCGCTGACGCGGCTGGTGCGCCCGCATTTGGCGTTGATCACGGCGATCGCCCCGGCGCACATCGAAAACCTCGGCTCGGAGGAAGCGATCGCCGACGCCAAGGGCGAAATCTTTGAGGGACTCGAACCCGAGGGCATCGCCATATTGCCCAACGACACCCCGCACCGCGCGCGATTGCTCAAGGCGGCGCGCCATTCGGCCGACCGCATCGTCACCTTCGGCGGCGGCGATGCCGACGTCCACGCGGTCCACGCGGTGCGCGCCGACCAGGGCGGCAGCCTGATCACCGCGTCGCTGATCGACCGCGAGCTGACCTTCACCATCTCCCAGCGCGGCGACCATTGGGTGTCCAACGCGCTGGCGGTGCTGGCGGCGGTCGAGGCGCTCGGCCAGGACGTCGCGGTCGCCGGGCTCGCGCTGGCCGATTTCGGCGGGCTGCAGGGCCGCGGCGCGCGCCACCAGGTCGCGGTCGCGGGGGGCGAGGTGCTGCTGATCGACGAGAGCTATAACGCCAACCCCGCGTCGATGGCGGCGACGCTCAAGAGCCTCGGCGCCGAGCCTGCCGCAACCCGCCGCATCGCGGTGCTCGGCCCGATGCGCGAATTGGGCGCGCATGCCGATGCGCTCCACGCCGGGCTGGCGCCGGATGTGCTTGCCGCCAAGGTCGACCATCTACTGCTGGTCGGCGCCGACATGGAGCCGCTGGCGGCCGCACTCGACGGCCAGATCGAAGTTAGCCGCGTGGACGGAGTAGACGACGCCGCGGCGCTGCTCGCGACCATCCTCCGCCCCGGCGACGCGGTGCTGGTCAAGGCCTCGAACTCGGTCGGGCTTGCCCGGCTGGTCGAACGAGTGGCAGGGGGCCTGGCATGCTCTATCTGATCGCCGAGCAGCTGGGCTTCCCCGGCCTGCTCAACCTCATCCGCTACATCAGCTTCCGCGCCGGCGCGGCGAGCGCCACCGCTTTGCTGATCGGGCTGTTGCTCGGGCCGTGGTTCATCGCCTGGCTGCGCGTGCGGCAGGGCAAGGGCCAGCCGATCCGCGCCGACGGCCCGCAAAGCCACCTCGCCAAGCGCGGCACCCCGACCATGGGCGGGCTGCTGATCCTGATCAGCGTCGCGGTCTCGGTGCTGCTGTGGATGGACCTCCGCAACCCCTACGTGTGGGCGTGCCTGCTGGTCACCGGCGGCTTCGGGCTGATCGGCTTCCTCGACGATTACGACAAGATCAGGAAGGCCCACCACGCCGGCATTTCGGGCAAGATGCGCCTCGCGCTGGAGTTCCTGATCGCCGGTTTCGCCACCTGGCTGATGGTCCGCAGCGGCGGCACCATGCTCTATCTGCCGTTCATCCAGGGCCCGGTGATCGACCTCGGCTGGCTGTATGTCGCGTTCGGGGCGTTCGTCATCGTCTCGTTCGGCAACGCGGTGAACCTGACCGACGGGCTCGACGGGCTGGCGACGATGCCGGTGATCATCGCGGCGATGGCCTTCCTGCTGATCGCCTACCTCGTCGGCAACGCGCGCTTCGCCGATTATCTCGGCATCCCGCATGTCCTGGGCGTCGGGGACCTGACCGTGCTGCTGCTGGCGATCGTCGGCGCCGGGCTCGCCTTCCTCTGGTTCAATGCGCCCCCCGCAGCGGTGTTCATGGGCGATACCGGCAGCCTCGCGCTTGGCGGCGCGCTCGGCGCGGTCGCGGTGGCGACCCATCACGAGTTTGTATTGGTCATCGTCGGCGGGCTGTTCGTCTTGGAAGCGGTGTCGGTGGTGGTCCAGGTGATGGTCTACAAGCGCACCGGCAAGCGCGTCTTCCGCATGGCCCCGATCCACCACCATTTCGAGCATATCGGGTGGAGCGAGCCGACCGTCGTGATTCGCTTCTGGATCGTCAGCTTCGTGCTCGCGCTGGCCGGGCTGTCGACGCTGAAGCTCAGGTGATCACGGCCCGCGCCTTCGCCGGCAAGCATTATGCAGTGTACGGCCTGGCGCGCTCGGGGTTGGCGACGGTGGAGGCGCTGCTCGCGAGCGGCGCGAAGGTAACGGCTTGGGATGCGAATGAGGATGCGCGCGCCAACCTTTCCCCCCTTCAGGGGGGTGGGCAGGGCGAAGCCCTGACCGGGGGGCCTGCCCAGGCGCCAAGTCTCCCTCAGTCAGCTACGCTGACAGCTCCCCCCGCGGGGGAGCGATTAGAAATCGCCGACCTCGACACCATCGACCTCGCCCAGTTCGACTCGATCGTCGTCACTCCCGGCCTCCCCCTCAACCGCCACCCGATCGCGAGCCGCGCGCGCGACGCCGGGGTCGAGATCATCGGCGACATCGAATTGTTCGCCCGCGCCCGCCCCGAGCTGCCGCCGCACAAGGTGGTCGGCATCACCGGCACCAACGGCAAGTCGACCACCACCGCGCTGGTCCACCATATTTTGCAGATCGCGGGCGTGCCGACGACGATGGGCGGCAACATCGGCCTGCCGATCCTGGCGCAGGACCCGCTTCCCGAAGGCGGGGTCTATGTGCTCGAGCTGTCGAGCTACCAGATCGACCTCACGCAGAGCCTCGATTGCGACGTCGCGGTGCTGCTCAACATTACGCCTGATCACTTGGACCGGTATGACAGCTTTGACTCCTATGCGGCATCGAAGGCGCGGTTATTCACGCAGATGCAGACGCTTCTTCACCCTGCGGTGTTGATTGCTGATGGAGGTGCGGTTTCAAAGATCGTGCGCGCTCTCAACGGGTATTCCGAAGCGTTGTTCGAGGTCACTTCTGCCCAGCTATCTGAATTGCAAGATCAGATCGGCAAGCAAACTGACTGGCCAGCTCTTCCAGGACCGCACAATGCGCAAAACGCTGTTGCCGCAGTGACCGCTGCGAGGGCGCTCAGATCAGGGCTGCTCGGAACGCCTTTGGTCGAATGGAAGGCAATTCGCGAAGCACTCCGCACCTACCCGGGCCTGCCGCACCGCATGGACCTTGTCCGCGAGCGGGAAGGCGTCATCTTCGTCAACGACAGCAAGGCGACCAACCCGACCGCGACCGCGCCGGCGCTGGCGGCGTTCCCGGCGATCCGCTGGATCCTCGGCGGGCAGGCCAAGACCGACAATCTCGACGAATGCGCGCCGCACTTCGCGCATGTTCGCTCCGCCTACACCATCGGCGAGGCGGCTGAGCTGTTCGAAACTCTGCTCGCCCCGCACATGCCGGTAAAAAACTGTGGAGAACTCGGTGCGGCGGTGCGCGAAGCCGCGGCAGACGCTGAGGCCGGTGATACGGTGCTGCTGTCGCCGGCGTGCGCGTCGTTCGACCAGTTCAAGGATTTCGAGGCGCGCGGGGATGCGTTTCGCGAGTTGGTGGGGGCCTTATGAGCGCGACGATTTCAAGCCGGATCAAGGCCAAGGCGGCGCTGATGGATCCGAGCAACTACGGACGCTCGGACACCTCGCAGCTCGGCCGTTGGTTCTGGGAGATCGACCGCGTCCTGTTGCTGCTGGTGACGGTGCTGATCGCGATCGGGCTGATCGCGGTCGCCGCCGCCTCGCCCGCCGCCGCCGAGCGCTACTCGGGCGGCTCGGTGCAATTCTCCGGCCTGCATTATTTCTACCGCCAGATCGCCTGGATCGCGCTCGGCGTGCCGGTCATGATCGGCATCTCGATGCTGACCCGCGAGCGCGCGCGGCGGCTGTCGCTGTTCGGCGCTGCATTCTTCCTGGTGATGCTGATCGTGGTGCCGATCTTCGGGCCGGAAGTGAACGGCGCCCGGCGGTGGATCGACATCGGCATCGGCCAGCTCCAGCCGTCCGAATTCCTCAAGCCGTTTTATGTCGTCGCGATGGCGTGGCTATTGAGCTTGCGCGAGGGCGACCGTTCGCTGCCGGTGTTCCCGCTGTCGGCTTTGCTCACCGGCGCCGTCGCCTTCTTGCTCATGCGCCAGCCCGATTTCGGATCGACCATCATCTTCGGCTGCGTGTGGATCGCGATGCTGGCGCTGGCCGGGGTCAGCCTGCGCATGCTCGGCGGGCTCGCCGTGGCGGGGGTGATCGGGATCATCCTCGCCTACTTCTTCTACGACGTCGCCACCGCGCGCATCGACGGCTTCCTGTTCGGCCAGGGCGACACCTTCCAGACCGACAATGCAATGCGCACTTTGACCGCCGGCGGGCTGTTCGGGATGGGGCCGGGCGGCGGCACCCGCAAGTTCGGCCTGCCCGAGCCGCACACCGATTACATTTTCTCGGTGATCGGCGAGGAGTTCGGCCTGATCGCCTGCCTCGCCATCGCCTGCCTCTATTTGGCGATCGTCGCGCGCGTGCTGATCAAATTGCTCGACGAGGAG
The DNA here is from genome assembly GCF_031426035.1 of Sphingomonas sp. Taxonomy (GTDB): domain Bacteria; phylum Pseudomonadota; class Alphaproteobacteria; order Sphingomonadales; family Sphingomonadaceae; genus Sphingomicrobium. The sequence goes on from NZ_JANPKO010000075.1 coordinate 49,398, forward strand.
AACACCTTCGCCGTGCTCGCCGCCGCCGGGCTGGTCGTCCAGTTCGGGCTGCAGGCGCTGATCAACATGGCGGTCAATGTCCAGATCGCGCCGTCCAAGGGCATGACCCTGCCGTTCATTTCCTATGGCGGGTCGTCGATGCTGGCGCTGTCGATCGGCATGGGTTTGCTGCTCGCTTTCACCCGCCGAAATCCGTATCTGACCCGCTCGCCCTATGTCGTGAAATGGAGCGGGGATTCCCCTCAGTGAAAATATGGCCGGGATGAATTTCGTTCTCGCTGCCGGAGGGACCGGCGGGCACATGGTCCCGGCTCATGCTTTGGCCGACGAGCTCAAGCGCCGCGGCCACGGGGTGCTGCTGATCACCGACGAGCGCGGGGCGCGCTTTCCCGGGCTGTTCGACGACGTGCCGGTGCATATCCTGCCCGCCGGACGGCTCGGCGGTGGGCTGTTTGGCTGGCTCAAGGCGGGGCGCTCGGTGATCGCCGGGCGCAGCGAGGCCAAGCGGCTGTACCGCGAGCATCGCCCCGACGCGGTGGTCGGGTTCGGCGGGTATCCGGCGTTTCCGGCGCTGATCGCGGCCAGCGCGCAGGGCATCCCGACCGTGCTCCACGAGCAGAATGCGGTGCTCGGGCGGGTCAACCGGCTGCTCGCCGGCGAGGCCGAGGCGATCGCCATCGCTTATGATGCGATCGAGCGGTTGAAGCCGCGCTGCCGCGACAAGACGGTGCTGGTCGGCAATCCGGTGCGCGAGGAGGTGGCGCGGCTCGGCGAGGCGCCGTTCCCGCCGTTCGACGACAGCGCGCCGTTGAAGATCCTGGTCACCGGCGGCAGCCAGGGCGCGACGGTGCTGGGGCAGGTGGTGCCGGCCGGGCTCGGGCTGCTCGAGCCGCGCCTGCGCCATCGCCTGCAAGTCGTCCAGCAAACCCGCGCCGACGACATCGAACCGGTCCGCGCGCATTACGCCGCGCTCGGCATCCCGGCCGAGCTGATGACCTATATCGAGGACATGCCGGCGAAACTGGCCGATGCCCATTTGGTCATCGCGCGCGCCGGGGCGTCGACCATCGCCGAATTGACCGCGGCCGGCCGCCCGGCGATCCTGATTCCCTATCCGGCGGCGACCGACGACCACCAGACCGCCAACGCCCGCGAAATCACCGCCGCAGGTGGTGCGCGCAC
>NZ_JANPKO010000076.1:0-15444 GCF_031426035.1 Sphingomonas sp.
TGCGTGCGCGACGGCCGCGAGTTCGATTTGCGCAGCCCCAAGGACAACACCGTGCGCGGCACCGTCGATGCGCGCGCCTTGTTCCAGAAGCTGGTCGAAACCCGCCTCGCGACCGGCGAGCCGTACATCATCTTCATCGACCAGGTGAACCGCTCGATGCCCAAGCATCACCGCGATCTGGGCCTCAAGGTGACGACGTCGAACCTGTGCAGTGAAATCACGCTGCCGACCGGCAAGGACCATCTCGGCGCCGACCGCACCGCGGTGTGCTGCCTGTCGTCGCTGAGCCTCGAGACGTGGGACGAATGGAACGGCGACAAGGACTTCATCGAGGACGTCATGCGCTTCCTCGACAATGTCCTGTCCGACTACATCGCCCGCGCCCCCGACGAGATGGCGCGCGCCAAGTACAGCGCCGAGCGCGAGCGGTCGGTCGGCCTCGGCGTGATGGGTTTTCACTCGTTCCTCCAGGCGCGCCGGATTCCGTTCGAAGGCGCGATGGCGAAGTCGTGGAACATGAAGATCTTCAAGCATATCCGCGCCCAGGTCGACGAGGCGTCGATGATGCTCGCCAACGAGCGCGGCCCATGCCCCGACGCCGCCGACATGGGCGTGATGGAGCGCTTCAGCTGCAAGATGGCAATCGCGCCGACCGCGTCGATCTCGATCATCGCCGGCGGCACCTCGGCGTGCATCGAGCCGATCCCGGGTAACGTCTACACCCACAAGACGCTGTCGGGCAGCTTCTCGATTAAGAACCCGCACCTCGAGGCGTTGCTCAAGGACAAGGCCAAGGATTCGGCCGCGGTGTGGAACTCGATCCTCGAGCAGGGCGGCTCGGTCCAGCACCTCGACTTCCTGACGCAGGAAGAGAAGGACGTGTTCAAGACCAGCTTCGAGATCGACCAGCGCTGGCTGATCGAGCTCGCCGCCGACCGCACGCCGTACATCGACCAGGCGCAGTCGCTCAACCTGTTCATCCCCGCCGACGTCGACAAATGGGACCTGCTGATGCTCCACTTCCGCGCGTGGGAGCTCGGCATCAAGTCGCTCTATTACCTGCGCTCGAAGTCGGTCCAGCGCGCCGGGTTCGCCGGCGGGGTCGAGGCCGACAACACCTCGGAGCCGGCCAAATACGAGCTGCCGACGACCGATTACGACGAGTGTTTGGCGTGCCAGTGACGGTCGTCAGGTCGTGATCCCCGCCCACCTCGTGATGCTCGGCGTCGGCGTCGCCGCGTTCGCGCTCGGGCTGGTGCTGCTGGTCCGCCGCGGCGGCAGCGAGCAGGCGGTCTATGCGCGGCGCATCGCGGGCATGATGCTCGCCGCGCTCGGCATGTTCCTCACCATATTCGCGACCGGCCTGTCGGGCGCCGCGGTGGAGCCGGCACGATGAGCTGGGTCGACACGCTGCACCGCCTGACGCTGGGCCGCGAGCAAAAGCGCAAAAGCGTCGGCCGCCTGCTGCTCGGCAAGGTCGCGTTCGTGGTCTTCAGCCTGGTCGTGCTGGCGGTCTACATCAGCATCAACGGGCCGGTGATGTGATGCTGCGCCGCTATCACCGCTGGCTCGCCGTCGTGTTCGGCATCTTCCTGTTGTGGATTTCCGCAACCGGGCTGCTCAGCCACGGCGCCGCGCTCTACCGCGACTCCCAGCCCGCGCCGGTGGCCGCCGCGCCGGCCGGCTTCGTGTGCCCCAAGACGATGACCTGCCGCCCCAAGCCAGCCCCCGACAGCGCCGCGGCGTGGGTCAGCTTCTTCCACCATATCCACGCCGGCGAGGAATTCGGCCCGGCCGGCACCGCGGCGTCGATCCTCAGCGGGTTCGCCTTGTTCTTCTTCGCCTTTTCGGGGCTGTGGATGTATCTCCAAATGTTCCGCGCGCGCACCCAACGGCAGCGTGCCGGCCAATCGAAGTGGTTCTGGAAATGAACGCCACCTATGTCGCGATCGGCGCCGCCTTTATCGCGATTGCCGCGACCATGCTGGTCCAGGCGCGCAAGGCCGACGCCGCGAACCCCGACGCGGCGCTTGCAGCCAAGGGGCAGCGGCTGTCGGGTGCGATGTTCATCGTCGCCGGCGCGATCTTCATCACGCTCGGCCTGCTCGGCAAGGGCGCGTGACATGATGTTTCGCACGCTCTTCCTCGCCGCCGCGATGGTCCTGCTTGCAGGGTGCGCCGCGACCCAAACCGCCACCGCGGTTGCGCCGGCCGCGCCGGGCTTCTGGCTCGGCGTGTGGCACGGCTTCATCTTCCCCATCGCCTGGGTGGTCTCGCTGTTCGTCAAGGACGTCGCGGTCTATGCGGTGCCCAACTCGGGCGGCTGGTACGATTTCGGCTTCTTCTGCGGGGTCGTCATCCTCGGCGGCGGCGGCATCGGCGGAGCGCGGCGGCGATGAGCGGCTACCGCCAGCACGGCTTCGATCCCAATGCCCAGGAGCAGCCAGGGCCGCCCCTGCGCCCCTACAACAGCGTGCAATGGACCGGCGTTGCGCTCGCTGCGGCCGGCCTCACCTTGTCAACGCTCGACATCGGCCGCCAGTTCGGCTTGCTCCCGCGCGTGATAGACGATCCCTCGCCGTGGTCGTTCATCCTGCTGCTGCTCGGCGTCGCCCTGATCTACTCGCGCCGCCATCCCGCCACCGACATCGCGCCCGAGCTCGCCGCCGCGCGCCGGCGCTGGCTGATCATCGTCGTCACCATTTGCGCCGCCATCCTCGGGATCGCGGCTGCCATCGATTTGCAAGGAGTCCGCTGATGCCCCTCATGGAAGTCCGCAACCAGTACAAGCCGTTCGAATACCCGTGGGCGTTCGACTTCTGGAAGCGCCAGCAGCAGATCCACTGGATGCCCGAGGAAGTGCCGCTCGGCGAGGACTGCCGCGACTGGGCGCAGAAACTCTCCGACCACGAGCGCAACCTGCTGACGCAGATCTTCCGCTTCTTCACCCAGGCCGACATCGAGGTGCAGGATTGCTACCACGACAAATACGGCCGCGTGTTCAAGCCGGTCGAGATCAAGATGATGCTGGCCGCTTTCTCCAACATGGAGACTGTGCACATCGCGGCCTACTCGCACCTGCTCGACACCATTGGCATGCCCGAGAGCGAATATGGCATGTTCCTCCAGTACAAGGAGATGAAGGACAAGCACGACTATCTCGCCACCTTCGGCGTCGACAGCGACGAGGACATCGCCAAGACCCTCGCCATGTTCGGCGGCTTTACCGAGGGGCTGCAGCTCTTCGCCAGCTTCGCGATGCTGATGAACTTTCCGAGATTCAACAAGATGAAGGGCATGGGCCAGATCGTCAGCTGGTCGGTGCGCGACGAGAGCCTCCACTGCGAGGGCATCATCCGCCTGTTCCACGCCTTCTGCGCCGAGCGCGATTGCTACACCCCCGCGGTCAAGAAGAGCATCCGCGAGATGTGCTACCACACCGTCGACCTCGAGGACGCGTTCATCGATCTGGCGTTCGAACAGGGCCCGGTCGAGGGGATGAGCGCCGACGACATCAAGATGTACATCCGCTACATCGCCGACTGGCGCCTCGGGCAGCTCCATCTGCCGCCGATCTACAAGGTCAAGGAGCACCCGCTGCCGTGGCTTGCGCCGCTGCTCAACGGCGTCGAGCACGCCAACTTCTTCGAGACCCGCGCGACCGAGTATTCGAAGGCGGCGACGCGCGGGAACTGGAACGAAGTGTGGGATAACTTCGACCGGCGGCAGAAAGCCAAGGGCGAGGTTGCCAATGACGCGGCGGGGGACGGCGGCGACGGGGAGGACATGTTCGCGCGGGCTGGGGTGGCGGCGGAGTAGACTCCCTCTCCCGCCCGCGGGAGAGGGTTGGGGTGAGGGGAAGTCATGCCGCTGGTCTTCCGCTGGAACGGCTTTCGATTTCACTTCTTCTCCAACGAAGGGAATCCGCGCGAGCCGCTACATGTGCACGTGACGAGGGACCGCTCGACCGCCAAGTTCTGGCTGCGGCCCGACGTCACGGTCGCTTACAACCGCGGCTTTTCGCGCAAAGTGCTTTTTGACCTGGTTGCTGTTATTGAGCAGCGATCGGACGAGATCGAAAGAGCCTGGAATGAGCACTTCGCCTGAGCCTGTGGCGGTTCGCTTCGAGGAGGACGGCTTTTGGGTCGACCTCGATGACGGCCGCACGCTCGGCATCCCGCTTGCCTGGTTCCCGCGCTTGCTCCACGCGACCCCGGCGCAGCGCCGGAAAGTTCAATTGAGCCGGGCCGGATTGCACTGGCACGAGATCGACGAGGACATCTCGATTGCCGGCCTGCTCGCCGGGCGCGGCGACATGACCCAATCCGCCAAACACGCCGCGTAGATCAGGCCCAGCGCCCCTACTTCGTAAACTCACTCACGCTGAAGATAATCACCACGATCACCAGCGCGAACAAGATGACGCCGATCGTCACCACCCACACCTCGTGCTCACTCGGATAGGGCGGCGGCGCCCGATGCGCGCGCGGCGAAATTACGGTGACAGTAGCCGAATTAGATTACGATGACAGTTACTGAATCAGACCTCCCCTCGCACTTCACTCACCCCCCACCCACCTTCAGCATTCCCTAACCTCCCCCCGCCATGGTGCCCCACACCAGGCAAAAAACGGTCGGCGTGATGTTCGAGTTGATGCGGGACATGTGGGGCGGGTGGAGCGGCACGCGGCTGGCGCCGCGGCGGTTCGCCTGGGTCTACGCGATGACCTGGCTGTTCCTGCTCGTCGTGGGCTTGGCCGGGCTGTCGCTCGGGGCGGCGATGCTCGGCGGCGGCGGCGAGCGGTCCGGCGCCGCGGGCGGATTGGGCGGGCTGCTCGCGGTGGCGCTGCTGCTGTGGCTGGCGGCCTTGTTCAACATCTCGGTCAAGCGCGGCCGCGACATCGGCGTGCCGGGATTCGTCACCGGCATCCTGTTCCTCGTCCTGCTGTTCGCCGGCGGGGTGCCGATCTTCGCCTCGATCCTGCTCGCCCTGGTCCCCGCGGACACCGTCGCCGCCGGCCGCCCCTGATCGGGCATTCGTCGGACTTGCGTTGGAGGTTCCGGCGGCCGTCACCGGCCGCGCAGAACCTCACTTCGTATATTCACTCACCCCGACGATGATCACCGTGATCGCCAGCGCGAACAGGATGACGCCGATCACCACCACCCACACCTCGTGCTCGCTAGGGAAGGGTTGCGGCGCCCGTTGCTCGCGCGGCGGCGGCGGCGGCTCGCGCCGGATCCGCGACGGGCGCGGCGCGCCGGCGTCGAGCTTGACGATGCTCTTGCGCGGAGTGAATGGCTTGCTCATGACCCGGCAACCGTAATCCCGCACCGGTTATCATAGGGTTAGCGTGGCAGCTCGCGAGCCTTCCGCATTGCTGCCTAGAGCGCCCTAACTCAGCACCACGGCCGCTGGCCGCCGGCATAGTCGCGCGCGACGCCCGCGGCGATTAGCGCCGCGCCGACATCCGCGCCGTCCACCTGGACGTTGCACAGCAGCCGGCCGTAGGCGTCGCGGTCGCGGTCGATTGCGGTCATGGTCACCGCGCCCGAATTGAGCAAAGCGTGCAGCTTGTCGGTCGCCTGGTTGCCCAGCGCGAGCTCGCTGCCGCAGCCGAAATCATGCGTCTCGGGGGCGTCGATGCCGGCGATGCGCACCTTGTCGCCGGCGATGTAAAAAGTGTCGCCGTCGACCACGCAATTGGTCCCGCCGCCCCACTTGCACAGCCCGAACGAGGCTCTGGTTGGGGCCGATGCGGTGGCGGGCGCGCCGTTTCCGCTCGGGCCGCCCGCGCCGATGTCGCCGCCCGCGCCGAAGCCGGAGATGCCGAAATCGAAATTGGTGGCGGCGACGGTGAGCAGCATGGCCGCGCCGAGCCAGACCAGGCGCTGTCGCGCAAAGTCGGCGCGGCGGCGCGGCCGGGCGTGGCGGCGGGCCGGGCGGGGCGCCTGCCGCTGGCGCCACAGCGCGCGCTTTTCGGCCGGGCTCAAAGCGTCGTAAGCCGCGGGATCCAGCCACCCCGTGCCGCTGTCCGACGATCGCCAATGCTTGCCCATCCCCGCCAAGCTAGGCGGGCCAAGTTAGCGTCCGGTTAGCGCGCCTGACTTTCTACACGCGGAGGCATGGCGGAATTGCGCGCCGCCCCGCCGCCCCGTTTTCACGCTTTCTCAACCGCCCTCGGCTAATCACCGCGGCGCCGATTGGGGAGTTAAGTGATGCGTGTCAGCGGTTTGAAGATCGTCGTCGCCGGTTTGTTGTGCGCCCTCGCCGCGTGCGGCGGCGACCCCGCGGCGGAGGCGCCGATCACGGTCACGCCGGGGCTGTACGAAGCGTCGCTGACGGGGCGCGGCAACAGCCCGTTCTTCATGGCCGCGCCGGCCGCGCTCGACAAGCGGGTGTGCGTCACCGCCGACGAGGCCCAGCATTTCCCCCAGATGTACGCGCGCAAATATCTCGCGATGGAGGGCGCGTGCGGCGGGCCGCTAGCCGAGCGCGCGGGCAACCGCATCAGCGGCAAGGTGGTGTGCCCGTTCGAGCGCGGCTCGGTGATCGGCGAGCTGACCACCGAGTTCGACGGCACGGTGAGCGCCGAAGCGGTGGCCGTCGAGGCGGTCAGCAAGCTCGCGATCACCGGCGGCGACGGCGACAAGCGCGCGAGGATCGAGGACAGCGCGCTGGCCAAGGACGGCGTCGACCTCAAGCTCGACATCCGCCGCGTCGGCGACTGCTAGGAAGTCGACGTGAAAACAAAGGATCTGCTCTGGTCAGCGGTGACCGTCGGGGCGGTCGCCGGCTATGCCTGGTCGTCGCTGCCGCCGGCGCTGCTCCAAACGCCAGAACAGCGCATCGCAATCGAGCAAAGCGTCTATTACTCCGGGTGCAGAGAAGTCCGCGCCGCCGGCAAGGCGCCGCTCTATGCCGGGCAAGCCGGGTATCGCGAGGGCATGGACGGCGACAGCGACGGGATCGCGTGCGAGCCCTACCGCGGGTACTGACGGACGGGGCCGCCTACCCTAGATCGGCTCGCCGCTCTCTTCCTGCTCGAACAACGCCGCGGCGACGTCGGCGTTGGCGCTCAGCCGGACATTGTCGCCCTCGATGTCGGCGACCAGCCCGCGCGGGATGTAATGGTGGTGGTCGGTGTGGGCGACCCCGCTGTCGGGGCGGGTCAGCTTGATGCGGTCGCCCTCGATGCGGTCGACGGTGCCGAGCTTGACGCCGTCGGCGCCGATCACCTGCATATGCTCGCGGATATCCTCGAAGCTGCTCATCGCTGTTCTCCCTGCCGCCGTCCCGAGGCGCCGAGAGTCGAGTCGCCACGCCGGCCAGAGGCGCGCCTTAGCCCGAACGCGGACCCGCGTCGAACGCCCGATTGGCTTGTCTCGCACCGTCACCGCTCCGTCACGCCGCCGCAACCACCCGGTAACCGTGCTGCGCTACACTGTGCGCATGATGGCTCTGCTCATCATCTTGGTGATCGCCGCGCTGCTGGCGGTGGTGGTTGCCCGCCTTGCCGCCTCGCCGCTGTTCCGCTGCCTGCGCCTGTGCTTTGACAGCTGGGCCGAGGCGTCGCGCGCGGAGCCGCTCGGGGGGCCCTGAACCGGGCTCGAAACTCGCTTCGACTCGCGCCAGATTCCATTCGTCGCATTTCGCTTGCCGCGATGAATCGAAATCGCCGGCGCGCCGTTCCCGCGGGCATGACGGCCAGCAACCTCATCCGCGGCGCCTGGTACCAGCCTGATCGCAGGCGGCTCGACCTGTTGCTGTGGAGCGGGCGGCGCTACGTCTACTCCGGGGTTCCCGCCGACATCGCCCAGGGCTTCGTCGCGGCGGCCAGCAAGGGGCGCTTTTTCAACGCCGAAATCCGCAACCGCTTCCCGTGCCGCGAGGTCGGCGCGGAGGAGGAGCGCAGCGCGGCGTGATGCGTTTCGGCGGGCATGCCGTCGACCGTCATCCGCCGCTTCGACTATTCGCCCGAGCGCCGCGAGCTGCTGATCGAGTTCGTCACCGGCCGGCGCTACCTCTATGCCGGCGTGCCGGAGAGTGAGGCCGAGGCGCTGCGCAATGCCTTCGCCAAGGGCGTCCATTTCAACCGCCGCATCCGCGGCCGCTATCCGGCGCGCGAAGTGACCGGCTGACAGCCGGGCCTCTCCGGCGGGAACGATGCCGCCATCGCTGCGTTCGTTTCGCCACAATAACAGGCCGAGTACCCGGCCTTCAAAGGGGAGAGTAAAATGTCCGATCCGGATCGCGATACCACGCCGCACGACACCACGGTCGAGCGCACCACCATCGTCGACACCGGCAACGGCGGCGGCGGCGGCGGCGTGCTTGCAGTCGTCCTCCTGATCATTGTCGTGCTCGTGCTGCTGTTCCTGTTCCGCGACCAATTGGGCTTCGGCGGCGACAAGACCGAAGTGACGGTCCCCGACAAGATCGAAGTCAACGTCAACTGACGAGTTTCCCCGCGCCGGCGGGGATGCACTTCACGCGCGGTAGGCGAGTCCCGCGCGGGACGGGCGTGGTCCAGTGGGCCGCGCCCGTTTGTTTTTGCGCGGCGCCCGCACTAGACGCGCTGGGCATGACTGGCGCGCGCTACATGACCGGCTTCGGGGGCCATTTCCAAAACGAGGCGGTGGACGGCGCCTTGCCGCAAGGGCGCAACAGCCCGCAGCGCCCGGCGTTCGGGCTGTACGCCGAGCAGGTCTCGGGCAGCGCGTTCACCGCGCCGCGCCACGACAACCGCCGGAGCTGGCTGTACCGTTTGCGCCCGACCGCCGACCATCGGCCGTTCGCGCCTTACGCCGGCGCGCAATTGTTCGCCGCGGGGCCGGACGAGGCGCCGCTGGCGCCCAACCGGCTGCGCTGGGACCCGCCGGCCGACTTGCCCGAGGGAACCGACTTCGTCGACGGGCTGGCGGCGATGCTCCACGCCCGCGCGCCGGAGGACCTCGAAGGTGTCGCGGTGCATGTTTACCGCGCCGCGCGCAGCATGGAGCGCCGGGTGTTCGCCAATGCCGACGGCGAACTGCTGATCATCCCGCAAGCCGGCGCGCTGAGGCTGCACACCGAGCTTGGCGTGATTGAGGTCGCCCCCGGCTCGGTCGCGCTGGTGCCGCGCGGGATCAAGTTCCGTGTCGAATTGTCGGACGGCGAAGCGCGCGGCTATGTCGCGGAGAATTACGGCGCGCCGTTTCGCCTGCCCGAGCTCGGCCCGATCGGCGCCAACGGCCTCGCCAACCCGCGCGATTTCGAGACGCCGGTGGCGGCCTATGAGGACGATGACGGCGAGACCGAGGTCGTCCAGAAATACCTCGGCCGGCTGTGGACCACGACGCTCGACCATTCGCCGCTCGACGTCGTCGCGTGGCACGGCAATTACGCGCCGTGGCGCTATGACCTGGCACGCTTCAACACCATCGGAAGCATCAGCTTCGACCATCCCGACCCCTCGATCTTCACCGTGCTGACGTCGCCCAGCAACGTCGCCGGCCGCGCCAACGCCGATTTCGTGATCTTCCCGCCGCGCTGGATGGTGGCCGAGGACACATTCCGCCCGCCGTGGTTCCACCGCAACGTGATGAGCGAGGAGATGGGGCTGATTTCCGGCGCGTACGACGCCAAGTCCGAGGGCTTCGCGCCGGGCGGGCTGAGCCTGCACAATCTGATGAGCGGACACGGGCCCGACCTCGACAGCTGGGAGAAAGCCAGCGCGGCCGAATTGAAGCCGGCCAAGATCGACGGGACGATGGCGTTCATGGTCGAGACCTGCTGGCCGTACCGCCCGACCACGTTCGCGCTCGAGCGGGCGCAGAGCGATTACGACCTGGCGTGGGCGGGCTTTCCCAAGGCCAGATTGCCGTGACCGCGAGCTGGGTCGACGGGGCCGAGCCGGGCAGCGATTTCCCGTTGCAGAATTTGCCGCTGGGGATTTTCTCGGACGATGGGGGCGGGCGCCGGGCGGGCGTTGCGATCGGCGATTATATTCTCGATTTGGCGAGCGCCGCCGAGCTGCTCGACGAGGGGTGGCGCGGCGACCTCGCGTTGCCGGTGCTCAACGCGTGGCTGGCGCGCGGTCCGGGCGACCATGCCGCATTGCGCGCGCGGCTGACCGAACTGCTCGGCGACGAGGCCAACCGCGACGCCGTCGAGCTGCACCTCGTCGGCCAGTCCGAAGCGACGATGCATTTGCCGTGCCTGATCGGCGACTACACCGACTTCTACGTCGGCATCCATCATGCCACCAATGTCGGCAAGCAGTTCCGCCCCGACCAGCCGCTGCTGCCCAATTATAAATATGTCCCGATCGGCTATCACGGGCGCGCCAGCTCGGTGCGCGTGTCGGGCGAGCCGGTGGTGCGGCCGGCGGGCCAACACAAGCCGCCCGAGGCCGAGGCGCCCGAGTATGGACCGAGCCGGCGGCTCGATTATGAGCTCGAGCTAGGGCTGTGGATCGGGCGCGGCAATGCGCTCGGCGAACCGATTCCGATCGGCCGGGCGCGCGATCATATCGCCGGCTTCTGCCTGCTCAACGACTGGTCGGCGCGTGATTTGCAGGCGTGGGAATATCAGCCGCTCGGGCCGTTCCTGGCCAAGAACTTCCTGACCAGCATCTCGCCGTGGGTGATCAGCCCCGAGGCGCTCGCGCCGTTCCGCATTGCGATGCCGCCGCGGGCCGACGGCGACCCTGCCCCGCTGCCCTATCTCGATGACGCCGACGACCGGGCGAATGGCGGACTGAGCATCCAGCTCGAGGTGACTCTGACCACCGCGGCGATGCGCGATGCCGGGCTGGCACCGCATGTTTTGTCGCGCGGGTCGGCCGACGCGGCGATGTACTGGAGCGCGGCGCAGATCGTGACGCATCATTCGTCCAACGGCTGCAACCTCCAGCCGGGTGACCTCATCGGCACCGGCACGTTATCGACCGCTGGTGACGATGGCCTCGGTTCGCTGCTCGAGATCAGTCGCGGCGGAAAGGCGCCGATCGAGCTCGCCAGCGGCGAGACGCGCAGCTTCCTCGAGGATGGCGACGAAGTGGTGATGCGCGCGTGGTGCGAGCGCGACGGCGCGGTGCGCATCGGGCTCGGCGAATGCACCGGGCGGGTGGTCGCCGGGGCGGGCTAGGCGTCAGTCGCGGGCATTGTCCCAGATCATCGCGACGATGCGCCAGCCGTGCTCGGCGTCGCGGAATAATTGAATCGAATTGATCCCGCGCCGTTCGGGGGCCGCGTCACCCGGCGCCGCGCGCGCCTCGTAGGCGCTCCACACATGGGCGACATTGCCGAACACATCGATTCTGCGCGCCGTCTCGATTTCGAAGAAATCGTTGGCGGCGAAGAACGGCGTGGTGTCACGGGCATAGTCGTCGAGCCCCATCACCGTCCGCTGCGGCCGGCCGTCGGCGTCGACGAAGGTGCGAATCTGGCGCGCGTCGGGGGTGAAGCAATTGGCCTGCCGCGACCAGTCGCGCGGCCCGGCCGGGCCCGAGATCATCGCGTACATCTCGTCGATCACGGCACCGATGGCGGCTTCGTCGGTCACGGGCGGCTATTGCCGGCGCGGCACGCGCCGCCGCCGGGCCAGCCGGTCCAGCCCGATCCCTTGACGAAACGGCCGGGCGTGGCGCCGGTTGGCTCGCCCTTGCTCAAGACCTGGATCCCGTTGATGAATACGTCGCGCACTCCGGTCGCATAGCGCATCGGCTGCTCGAACGTCGCGTGATCGGCAATCGTCGCGGGGTCGAACAGCACGACGTCCGCGACCATCCCCGGCGACAATTTGCCACGGTCGCGCAGCCCGAGGTTGGCGGCGGGCAAAGCGGTCAGCCGGCGAATCGCGTCGGCCAGCGGCACGGTCTTCTCGTCGCGGACATATTTGCCGAGGAAGCGTGCGAAATTCCCGTATGCGCGCGGGTGCGTGCTCGACTTCAGGAACACGCCTTCGGGCGCGGCGGCCTCGGCATCGGAGCCGAAGCTGACCCACGGAATCGCGGTCTGGCGGCGCACATTGTCCTCGCTCATCACGAAGTAGATTGCACCCGCACGGCCCTGGTCGGCCAGCGTGATATCGATCACCGCTTGCTCGGGACTGACCCCGCGCCGCCTGGCGACCTCGGCGATGGTCAGGCCGATCAGCGGTTTGAGCGAGGGCTCGGCGAGCGACGCCAGCCGGATGCCGTCCGGGCCGGCGTGGAGATAGAGATTCTCCCAATCCTTGCCCGGCTTGACCATTTCGCGCTTGACCCGCGCGACCGTGGCCGGATCCTTCAGGCGCTCGAGCATCGCATCATTGCCGCCGTCCTCAACCCCGGGCGGCATCGACGCCGCAACCCCGGTCCCGCCGGCGGTGTAGGTGTACATGTCGGCGCTGATCCGCAGCCCGGCGGCGCGCGCCGCCTCGACCTTGGCGATGACCTCGTCGAGCTTGCCCCAATTGGCCCGGCCGATCTGCTTGAGATGGTAGATTTCGGCGGGCGCGCCCGAGCGGCGCGAAATCTCGATCAGCTCGTCGATGCTCTCCAGCAGGCGGTCGCCTTCCGAGCGCATGTGGCTGATGTACATGCCGCCGCATTTGCCGGCTTCGCTGACCAGCGCGACCAGCTCGTCGGTTTCGGCGAAGCTGGCGGGCGGGTAGATCAGCGACGAGCCGACCCCCATCGCGCCTTCCTCCATCGCCTGGCGGACGAGGCCGCGCATGCGCTCCAGCTGCGCCGGATTTGGGTCGACATCGCCTTCGCCCAGGACGTGCTGGCGGACCGTGGTGGCCCCGACGAAGGAGGCGATGTTGAGCGCGCTGCCCTTGCGCTCGACATAATTCAGATAGTCGCCCAGCGTGGTCCACTCGATGGGGAATTTGACGTCGCCCTGCTGCTTGATCGCGCGCGCCTTCATGTCCTCGGTCAGCGGGCCCATCGACCAGCCTTCGCCCAGCACTTCGAGCGTCACGCCCTGGCGCAGATCGCTTTGCCCGCGCGGGTCGACCAGCAGCGATTCGGTGGCCCAGCTGAGCATGTTGATGAAGCCCGGCGAGACCGCCAGGCCGCGGGCATCGACGACGCGCGCCGCGGTGGCGTCGCGTGCCGGGCCGGCATAGACGATCCGGTCCCCGTCAATCGCGACGTCGCCGACAAACGGCGCGCCGCCGCTGCCGTCGTAGATCGTCCCGCCGCGGATCAGCTGGTCATGGGCCGGCGCGCGCGCAGCGACCGGGTCGAGCGCCGGGGCTGGCCGCGCGAGCGGTGCACCGCCGCAGCCGCTGACGATTGCCGACGCGGCCGCCAGCCAAAGCCATTTGCCCATCATCGTGCTCCCCCAGTGGCGGTGGCAACCGGGGCGAAATCGAGGTCCTGGTAATCGAAGCTGAAATCGGCCAGCGGCGACACCGCCTTCATCCGCACCCGGTCGACCTTGCCGTCGGCGTCGATCGAAAAGGTGACGTAGGCCGGCTCGATCCAGCGCAGCTTGGGCTGGGTGCGGAAGGTGTCGTACTGGTGGTGGGTGAGCAAGCTATCCATCCCGGTCGAGTGCGGGAACTGGATCGCCAGGGATCCGCCCTGCTGCCGCACCTTGATCGTGCCGTACCACGGGTCGGCATAATCGCCGACGTAGCGAGCGAGCGGCAGCGACGGGCCGACCCTGGCCGGCTGGGCCTGCTGGGCGCCGACCAGCTTGGCCGCCTCGGCCAGCCGCCCCTGCTTGAAGGCGTGGTATTTCTCGGGCCAGCGGTTGGCCGGAAAGCCGAGGTAATGGTCGAGCAATTCGTACATCAGCCCGCGCACGATCTCGCCTTCGCCGCTGTTGACGGCGATCGAGAAGCCGATTTGCTTGTCGGGAATGAGGACCACGGTGGTGAGCGACCCGAACACCGCACCGCCATGCGCGATGATCTTCGCGCCGCGGTAATCCTGCACGTCCCAGCCGAGCGCATAGGTGTCGAAATTGGGCTGGGTCAGCGCGAACTCGGCAGGCGCCGGCCCAATCGGCTGGAGGGTCACCGGGGTCCACATCTCCTTCGATTGCTCGGCCGAGAACAGCCGCGCGCTGCCGCCGGGAATCTGCCCGCGGCCCAATTGGGTGAGTAGCCAGCGAGTCATGTCGTTGGCACTGATCGCCAGCCCCCCGGCGGGCGCGGCATTGCCGGCCAGCGCCGCCTCCGCGCTATACAGTTCCTGCCGGCCGAGGCCGACGATCGGCCCGTCGAACCGCCCGTGCGGATGGCCGCGGTCGGGATTGGCGCGGAACTCGGCATCGGACACGGTCGAGCGCCGCATCCCCAGCGGCGCGAACAGGCGCCGCCGTATGAATTGCTCCCAGCTTTCGCCGCTGACCGCCGCGATCACCTCGCCGGCGACCATGTAGAGCACATTGTCGTAGGCGTAGCCGCTGCGGAAACTGGTCGCCGGCTTGATGAAGCGCAGCCGCCGCACGGTTTCGGTGCGGGTCAGGTTGCTGTTGGGGACGAACAGGAGATCGCCCGCGCCGAGCCCGAGGCCGCTGCGGTGGACGAGCAGGTCGCGCACCGTCATCTCGCGCGTCACCCACGGGTCCCACATGCGGAAGTCGGGCAAGTGGTCGATGACTTTGTCATCCCACTTGAGCTTGCCCTGGTCGACCAGGATGGCGAGTGCGGCGACGGTGAAGGCCTTGCCGGTCGATCCGGTGCCGAAGATGGTGTCGGGGCCGACCGGGTCGGGCTTGCCGACCTGCCGCACTCCCCAGCCCTTGGCCAGCGTCGGCTTGCCGTCCTCGACGATTGCGATTGACACACCGGGAGCACCATATGCGGTGCGCAATTGCTCGACGCGCTGGTCGAAGCCGGCCGGCGGTGCCGACCATGCCGGCGCGGCGAGCGCGGCCAGCGCCAAAATCAAGATGCGCTTCATGCGGGTAGCTCCTGTCGGGAACGGATCAGCTGCCACACGCCGAGCGTCAGCACCGGGATGACAAACACGGCGATCAGGACATAAGCGAGCGCGCGGTATCCGGTGGCGATCAGCGCGACGAGGCCGAAGCGGTCGGCGACGAACATGCAGCCGATCAGCAGCGCGAGCGCGATGGCGAGCCGCGCGCGGTTGCTGAGCGTGATCCCGCGGCGGTTGTGCAAGGCGCGCGCAATGCGTTCGTTGATCGCAT
The DNA here is from genome assembly GCF_031426035.1 of Sphingomonas sp. Classification (GTDB taxonomy): domain Bacteria; phylum Pseudomonadota; class Alphaproteobacteria; order Sphingomonadales; family Sphingomonadaceae; genus Sphingomicrobium. The sequence goes on from NZ_JANPKO010000076.1 coordinate 15,139, forward strand.
GAACCGAACTCGCCCCGCTTTCGAGCAAGGCCGAGAAAATCATCAGCTGGAAGAGGAGATGGAACAGCGGGATGTCGAGCTGTTGGAGGAGGAAGTCCGACGGCAGAGTGGCGCCCGCGATCTGCGGATAGAATCCGATCATCGCGATGAAGAAGAATAAAGCGGGAAGCGTTGCCAACGGTCCGGCGATGATCCCCGCGACGATCGCGTCGCGGTTGCTCGTCAGGTGGCGAATGACGGGCAGGATGACGACCGCGCCGATGAGGTTGTAACCCGCGTAGACCGTGCCCCCGCCGAGCCATCCGG
>NZ_JANPKO010000077.1:0-5227 GCF_031426035.1 Sphingomonas sp.
CGATATATTTCTTGGCATTGTCCCACGCGCCGCCGCCCGCAGTCATCGAGATGGCGACAAACAGACCGCTGACGATCACGCCGAGGAGCAGGGCGCCCAAGGCCGCGAAGCCCTGCGCCTGGCCGGCCACCGCGGTGATCACGAAATAGACCAGGATCGGCGCCCCGACCGGGAGCAGCGACGGCACGATCATTTCCTTGATCGCGGCCTTGGTGACGAGGTCGACGGTGCGCGCGTAATCGGGGCGCGACGAGCCGTCCATGATCCCGCTGTTGGTGCGGAACTGCTCGCGCACGTCCTTGACCACGTCGCCGGCGGCGCGGCCGACCGCGGTCATCCCCATCGCCCCGAACAGATAGGGCAGCAGCGCGCCGAGCAGCAGCCCGACGATGACGTACGGGTTCTCGAGGCTGAAGTTGACCGTTAGCCCGGGGAAGAACTCGCGCAGGTCGGTGGTGTAGGCGGCGAACAGCACCAGCGCGGCAAGCCCGGCCGAACCGATCGCATAGCCCTTGGTCACCGCCTTGGTGGTGTTGCCGACCGCGTCCAGCGCATCGGTCTTCTCGCGCACGCTGTCGTCGAGCCCCGACATTTCGGCGATGCCGCCGGCATTGTCGGTGACCGGGCCGTAGGCGTCCAAAGCGACCACCATGCCGGCGAGCGCGAGCATCGAGGTGGCGGCAAACGCGATGCCCATCAGGCCGGCGAGAAGGTAAGCAATAATGATCCCGGCGCAGATCACCAGCGTCGGCATCGCGGTCGATTCAAGGCTGATCGCGAGGCCCTGGATGACGTTGGTGCCGTGGCCGGTCTCGGACGCCTTGGCGATCGAGCGCACCGGGCGGTAGTTGGTGCCGGTGTAATATTCGGTGATCCAGATGATCAGGCCGGTGATCACCAGCCCGAGCAGCATGCACCAGTAAAGGTCCATCCCGGTGAAGCTGACGTCGCCCGCGGAGATCACCGCGTTTAAATCGCCGAGCGCATATTGGGTGGCGAAGAAGATCGCGATGGCCGAGGTCACGGCGGTCACGCCGAAGCCCTTGTACATCGCGCCCATGATGCTGTTGCCCTTGCCCAAGCGGACGAAATAGGTGCCGAGGATCGAGGTCACGATGCACACCCCGCCGATCAGCAGCGGCAGCGCCATCAGCGCCAGCAGGCCGTCGCCGGCGGTCTTCACCAGCAGCGCGGTGAGCACCATCGTCGCGCCGACCGTGACGACATAGGTTTCGAACAGATCGGCCGCCATGCCCGCGCAGTCGCCGACATTGTCACCGACGTTGTCCGCGATCACCGCCGGGTTGCGGGGGTCGTCCTCGGGGATTCCGGCCTCGACCTTGCCGACCAGGTCGGCACCGACGTCGGCGGCCTTGGTGAAGATGCCGCCGCCGAGCCGCGCGAAGATCGAGATCAGCGAGGCGCCGAACGCCAGCGCGACCAAGGCGTCGATGACGATGCGGTCATTGGGCGCATGGCCGCCGATCGCGATGAGGTAATAAAAGAAGCCGGCGATCGCGAGCAGCGCGAGGCCGGCGACCAGCATGCCGGTGATCGCGCCGGCGCGGAACGCCATGGTCAGGCCCTGCTGCAGGCCGACGCTGGCGGCCTGCGCGGTGCGCACGTTGGCGCGCACCGAGATGTTCATGCCGATGAAGCCGGTCGCGCCCGACAACAAGGCGCCGAGGATGAAGCCGGACGCCGACAGCGGCCCGAGAAACGCGAAGACGATTGCCGCGACGACCACGCCGACGATGGCGATGGTCATGTACTGGCGGCGCAGATAGGCCGATGCGCCTTCCTGGATGGCGCCGGCGACTTCCATCATCCGCGCGTTTCCGGCGGACGCGGCAAGCACCTGGCGGCTGGTCAGCAGGCCATAAAGCAGAGCGACGACGCCGCAGGCGATCGCGATCACAATCAGATTCATCGGTGGTATTCCCCGTTTTTCGCGGCAAACAGATGAGGCCGGCGTTGCCAAGGCAGCCGGCGCAGTGGCGCCCCTTTATGAGCGCAAAGCGCGGCTTGCAACCGTGGGGAATGCGTCAGTCGGTGGCCGGATAGGGGCGGGCGTTCAGCGCAGCAGGAGCGCGGCGACCGCGCCGGACAGCAGCCCGCTAAGGCCGATCAGCCATTGGCGCAAAGGCAATGCCGCGATGTTCATGCCCGAGGTGCTCCGGTAGCGGTACAGGGCGCCCGCCGCCGCCGACCAAGTAAAGGGGAGCGTCGCCGGCGGCGAGAGTCCCGATGCACACGAGGTTGGGCTTGGACGGTAAAGAAACACTTAACGCCGGGTCGAACTCGGGCGGGAACGCGGCGAGCAAGGCATAATCGTCGCCCCCGGTCGCCGCGAACATACGCGCCGGCAGGCCCGCGCCGCGCTCGGCGATGAACGCGCGCGACAACGGCACGCGGTCGAGGTCGATGGTCGCGCTGCACCCGCTGGCAACGGCGAGGCGCATGGTGTCGAGCAGCAGCCCGTCGGACACGTCCATCATCGCGGTGGCGTAGGGCGCCAGTGCCTGGCCCGCTTCGAGCAACGGCACCGGGCGGCGATAAATGTCGACCAGCACCCCGGTCGCCTTGGGATCCTCGAGCAGGATCGCGAGCCCCGCCGCCGAGTCGCCGAGCGTTCCGGCCAGCCACAATTTGTCGCCCGGCCGTGCCCCGCCGCGCGCCGGGGTGTTGGCGCCGGCGCGGCCGATCGCGGTCAGCCCCAACACGCGCGGCGCGCCGGGGGTGAGCGCGATCGTGTCGCCGCCGATCAGCGCCAGCCCATAGCTTTCGCACGCGGCGTCGATGCCGTCGATGAACCCGCTGTCCCACGCCCCGTCGCCGGCCAAGGTCAGCGAGAGCAGCGCGGCGGCTGGCTCCGCGCCCTTGGCGGCAAGGTCGGACAGATTGACCGCGACCAGCTTCCACCCGACGCTGGCGGGCGGGTCCTCGGGCAGGAAATGAACCCCCTCGGCGATGCTGTCGTGGGTGATCACCAGCCCGTCGAGCAGCGCCGCGTCATCGGCCAGGCCGCGCGCCGCGGGGTGGGTCGCGATCCGCCGCAGCCGCTCGATGACCTCGGCCTCGCGCATGGTGCGACTAGCTTCCCGCGGCGGCGGGCCGCGCGTGCTTGGCGATGGCGTCGAGCAGGCCGTTGACGAAGCCGCTCTCGCGCTTGTCGAAGAAGGCGTGGGCGACATCGACATATTCGGAGATCACCGTCGCCACGGGGACATCGGGGCGGGCGACCAGCTCGTAGGCGCCGGCGCGGAGCAAAGCGCGCATCGGTCGGTCGAGGCGGTCGAGGCTCCAGCCGTCGGCGAGGCGGTCGGCGATCAGGCTGTCGAGCTCGATGCGGCGGGCGTCGACCCCGGCCACGATGTCGTCGAAGAAGGCAGTTTCGGCGGCGACATATTGCGCGTCCTCGATCGTCGCGCCGAGCCGGTGGTCGTGGAATTCCTTGAGCAGCCGCGCCAGCGGCACGCGCTCCATCTCCTGCTGATAGAGCGCCTGGACCGCGGCAAGGCGCGCGGCGGAGCGGGTGCGGGAGCGGGTCGCGGTCTTCATCAGGCGCGCGCTTTAGACGCGGGCTTGCCGGCAAGGAAGGGGCCGAGCGCCGCGGCGACCTCGGCCGGCGCCTCCCACGGCGCGAAATGGCCGGCGCCGGGCAGGCGTACGATCGCCAAGTTGTCGATCAGCGCGTCGAGCCCGTCGAGCTGGACCGGCAGCAGCGCCTTGTCGCGCATCCCCCACACCACCAGCGTCGGCACGCGGATCGCGGGGAACGCGCCGAGCACCCAGTCGGGGACGGGCACGGTGACGCCCGGCGCGGGCACCACCATCGCCGAGGCGCGGTACCAGTTGAGCATCGCGGTCAGCGCGCCCGGCCGCGACCAGTCAGCAATGTAGTGCGCGCGCTCCTCGGGCGGGATCGCGGCGAGGTCGACATGCCCGCCGAAGCTTTTGTCGAAAAAGGTCTCGAACCCCATCGCCGCGACCGCAGCTTCGAACCCCGGGTTGCGGAAGGCGGTGATGTATTGCGAGCCGGCGCGCTGGTCGGCGTCCTCGACCAGGCTTTTCTGGAAAACCACCGGGTGGGGCGAGTTGACGATGGCCAGCCGCTCGATGCGCGGGTCGCCGCGGATCGCCGCCGCCCACGCAATCGCGCCGCCCCAATCGTGGCCGACCACGCCGAAGCGATCGACCTCCAGCGCGTCGGCGAGCGCGAACAGGTCGGCGAGCAATGCATCGGTCTTGTAGGCCTCCACCTCCTGCGGACGGTCTGACGCGCCGAAGCCGCGCTGGTCGGGCATGATTAGCCGCAGCTCATCCTCCAGCAGCGGCGCCAGCGCGCGCCAGGTGCGGTGCGATTCGGGAAAGCCGTGGAGCAGGATTACCGGCGGCGCGGCGGGGTCGCCGGCCAGCGCGACGTTGAGCGTGACCCCCGTCGCCAGCGCAATGCGCCGCTGCCCGGTCACGGATAGCTGACCGTGGTCGGCACCGCCGGGTAGGGAATATATTCCGCGTCGTCGCCGGGGATGGTCGGGAAGCGCTGCGCGATCCAGTCCTGCTTGGCCTGCTCGATGCGGTCGCGCGACGAGGACACGAAGTTCCACAGCACGTGGCGCGGGGTGGCGAACGCGCCGCCGCCCAGCAGCATCAGCCGCGCGGTGCCCGCGGCCGCCGTCAGCCGCGCCGCGTGGCCCGGCCGCAGCACATATAACGCGAACGGCTCGAGCGAGTCGCCGTCGAGCTCGGCCGCGCCGCCGACCAGCATCACCGCGCGCTCGTCGGCCTCGGCATCGACCGGCAGGCTCGCGCCCGCAGCGAGCTCGATATCGGCGTAGATCGTCGGCGAGTGGCAGTGAGTCGCGGCGGTCGCGCCCCACAATGTCCCCATCAGCACCCGCGCCCGCGCCCCGCCGTCCGCGACCAGCGGCAGGCCGTCCGCGGCGACATGGTCGAACGCCGGGGCGATCTCTTCCTGGCCGTCGGGCAAGGCGAGCCAGGTCTGCATGCCGTAGAAGCTCGGCCCGTCGGCGCGGCCGTCCGCCGGCGAGCGCTCGGAATGGACGATACCGCGGCCGGCGGTCATCAAATTGATCGCGCCCGGCTCGATCACCTTGCGGCTGCCCAGCGAGTCGCGGTGCTCGATCGCGCCGTCGAACAGATAGGTAACGGTGGCGAGGTTGATGTGCGGGTGCGGCCGCACGTCCATGCCCTCCCCGGGCGC
>NZ_JANPKO010000078.1:0-18495 GCF_031426035.1 Sphingomonas sp.
TCAGGCCGATGATCGCGCCGACCTTGATGGTCGAGGCGAACCACGCCCATTGCGGCCCGAACGCATCGACCGCGACGGCCACCGGATCGGGCACGTTAAGGCTGGTGTAGGGCACGATCAGCGTCAGCACGATCGACACCAGGATGTAGATGATGGTGCACGCGACGAGGCTGCCGATGATCCCGAACGGCATGTCCTTGGCCGGGTTCTTGGCTTCCTGCCCGGCGGTCGAGACCGCTTCGAACCCGATGTAGGCGAAGAACACGATCGATGCGCCGCGGATGATCCCCGACCAGCCGAACTCGCCGTCCTTGCCGGTGTTTTCGGGAATGAACGGCTCCCAATTGGGGGTGAACTGGTCGAGGTTTGCGAGCAGGATCGCGCCGCCGACGAGGATGAAGGCGGTCAGCACGGTGACCTTGATCGCGACGATGACGTTGTTGACCTTGGCCGATTCCGAGACGCCGATCACCAGCAGGGTCGCCAGCACCGCGCACACCAGGAACGCCGGCAGGTTGAACACGGTGGTAATGGTGGTGCCGTCGGCCAGTTCCTTGGGATAGCCCATCGGGCCGGTCAGCGTCGCCGGGACGTGCACCCCGAGGTCGCCGAGCAGGCTGACGACATAGCCCGACCAGCCGACCGCGACGACCGACGCCGCGAGGCCGTATTCGAGCAGCAGCAGCGTGCCCATGACCCACGCGCCGAACTCGCCGACGGTGGCGTAGCTGTAGGTGTAAGCCGAGCCCGACACCGGCAGCGTCGAGGACAATTCGGCGTAGCACAGGCCGGCGAACGCGCAGACGATGCCGGCGATGACGAACGACAGCAGCACCGCGGGCCCGGCATAGAGCGCGGCGGCGTTGCCGGTGCGCACGAAGATGCCCGCGCCGATGATGCAGCCGATCCCGAGGAACACCAGGTTCCACGGCCCCAGCGACCGCTTGAGCTCGCTCGTTTCAGTTTCGCGCTGAACCTGAGCGACGCTCTTGCGCATCGCCATGCGTCCGAGCAGTCCGCGTGGAGCCTGTGTGGCCATTCGAAATCCCCTCATTGACCGTGTTGCGGCGGAGCCTAGCGGCTCAGGCGGCGAGGGCAATCCCTTAAGCGCGCGCTAGCGGCTGAGCATCGGCCCGAGCGGCTGGCCGCCGAAGATATGGACGTGGAGGTGGGGCACTTCCTGGCCGGCGCGCTTGCCGGTGTTGGCGAGCAGGCGATAGCCCTGGGCGACCATCTCGGCCTCGCGCGCGACATGGCCGACGGCGCGCACGAAGCCGGCGATCTCGGCCTCCGACGCGCGCGCCGAGAAATCGTCCCACGACACGTAGGCGCCCTTGGGAATGACCAGGATGTGGACCGGCGCGAGCGGCGCGATGTCGTGGAAGGCGAGCGCGTGCTCGTCCTCATAGACCTTCTTGCACGGCACCTCCCCGCGCAGGATCTTGGCGAAGATGTTGCCGTCGTCATACGGCTTGGTCGGATCGATCGGCATTACGGACTCCGCTTGACGCTGCACCGCCGCGCGTTACCACCAAGGCGATGAGCGAGGAAACGCCCGAAAGCCTGATTCCGTACGACGAGATCGTGCAGGAGGCGTTGCGCGACGTCGTCGGGCGGGTGCTGCGCGAGGTCGAGCGGACCGGCACGCTGCCCGGCGCGCACCATTTCTACATCACCTTCCGCACGCGCATGCCCGGAGTGGTCATCCCCAAGCACCTCGCCGAGCGCTTCCCCGACGAGATGACGATCGTCATCCAGCACCGCTTCTGGGACTTGAAGGTCGCGCCCGACGGCTTTTCGGTCGGGCTGTCGTTCGGCGGCGTGCCGTCGACCCTCCAGGTGCCGTTCGCGGCGGTCACCGACTTCGTCGATCCCGCGGTCGATTTCAGTTTGAAGTTCCAGGCCGAGGGCGCCGAGGGGCTGCACGAGGAGCACGACCCGGCGCAGAACGACGTTCCGCAGGAAGCGGCGGAGGAGGTAGCCGACGACGGCTCCAACGTCGTGTCGGTCGATTTCACGCGGAAGAAATAGCAACCGCCACTGTCCCGAGCTTGTCGAAGGGCTGCGTTTCCGTTTTAGGCTGAAGCAGGACAGGGCTTCGACCGGCTCAGCCCGAACGGCTTTTATGGAATATCGCACTATGGCCACGCGCACCGAGACCGACAGCTTCGGACCGATCGAGGTTCCCGACGATTGCTATTGGGGGGCGCAGACCGAGCGCTCGATCGGCAATTTCCCGTTCGGCCCGCGCGAGCAATTGCCGCTCGAGATCGTCCACGCTCTGGGCTTCGTCAAGCAGGCCGCGGCGCGGGTCAACGCCCGCTCGGGGCTACTCGACGCCGAGGTCGCCGAGGCGATCCAGCAGGCCGCCGGCGAAGTCGCGCGCGGCGACCTCGACAGCCAGTTCCCGTTGGTCATCTGGCAGACCGGATCGGGCACCCAGTCAAACATGAACGCAAACGAGGTGATCGCCGGCCGCGCCAACGAGCAACTGACCGGCACCCGCGGCGGCAAGTCGCCGGTCCACCCTAACGACCATGTCAACAAGAGCCAGTCGTCCAACGACAGCTTCCCGACCGCGCTGCACATCGCCGCCGCGCGCAGCGTCAACGCCGTGCTGCTGCCAGCGCTGCGCGGGCTGCACGGCCGGCTCGCCGAGCTCGCCCAGCGGTGGGACGGGCTGGTCAAGATCGGCCGCACCCATTTGCAGGACGCCACGCCGCTCACGCTCGGCCAGGAGTTCTCCGGCTACGCGCAGCAGGTCGAAGACAATATTGCGCGCATCGAGGGCGTGCTGCCGCGGCTGTACCGCTTGGCGCAGGGCGGCACCGCGGTCGGCACCGGGTTGAACGCGCCCGAGGGTTTCGGCGATGCTTTCGCGAAAGAGATCGCCAATCTGACGCGGCTGCCGTTTACCAGCGCGCCGAACAAGTTCGCCGAACTCGCCGCGCATGACACACTGCACGAACTATCTGGCGCGCTGAGCACACTGGCGGTGTCGCTGAGCAAGATTGCCAACGATATCAGATTGTTAGGCTCGGGACCGCGGTGCGGACTGGGCGAATTGAAGCTGCCCGAAAACGAGCCCGGCAGCTCGATCATGCCGGGCAAGGTCAACCCCACCCAATGCGAGATGCTGACGATGGTCGCCGCCCAGGTGATCGGCAACCACGCCGCGGTCACCGTCGGGGCGCTGCAGGGCCACCTCGAATTGAACGTGTTCAAGCCGCTGATCGGCGCCAACGTGATCCGCTCGATCAACCTGCTTGGCGTCGGCATGGACAGCTTCACCAAGCGCACGCTCGACGGGCTCGAGGCCGACGAGGCGCGGATCAAGGAGCTGCTCGACCGCTCGCTGATGCTGGTCACCGCGCTCGCCCCCGAGATCGGCTACGACAATGCCGCGGCGATCGCCAAGCACGCCCACAAGTCGGGGCAGACGCTCAAGGAGGCCGGGCTCGAGCTGGGCCTGGTCGACGGCGAGACCTTCGACCGCGTGGTCAAGCCCGAAGCGATGCTGGGCCGGTGATCCGCGCGCTCCTCCCGCTCGCCATGCTGGCAAGCTGCGCGGCGGTGCCGCCGGGGGAGGTGCCGCCAGATGGCGCGCCGCTGGCCGGGCGCTGGGGCGGCGAGCATGTCGGCCTGACCCTCGACGCCGCAGGCGGCACGCTCGATTACGATTGCGCCGCGGGCACCATCGCCGGGCCGGTCATCGCGGGCCGCGACGGCGGCTTTTCGGCAAGCGGCACCCACAGCCCCGGCCACGGCGGCCCCGAGCAGGTCGGCGAGACCCACGCGAGCTTCCCCGCGCGCTATGAAGGCAATGTGCGCGGCGACCGCATGACGCTCACCGTCCGCGTCGACAATGGCACAGTGATCGGCCCCTATTCCTTGCGCCGCGGCGCGGAGCCGGTGCTGCTGCGCTGCCTCTAGGCGCCGGCCTGCCAGCTGCGCAGGGCGTCGTTGGGAGCGAGCAGCATCCACACGTTGAGGACGAGATTGTCGCGGATCACCAGCAGCGGCACCAGCTCGAGCGCGGCGACCAAGGCGATCGCGGCCCATAGCGGCAGCTTGCGCGCGGCGAGGAAGCCGACCGCCATCATCGCGATGTCGCTCAGCGAGTTGAGCACGCTGTCGCCGGTGTAGCCGAGCGCCGCGGTCGCCTCGCGGTAGCGGTCGATCACCAGCGGGGTGTTCTCGGCGATTTCCCACGCCGCCTCGACCAGCAGCGCGACGAGGAAGCGGCGCTCGACCGGCCACGAGCGCGCGACCAGCCACAGCGCGCCATAGAACAACAGCCCGTGGACGATGTGGCTGGCGCTGTACCAGTCGGCCAGCATCTGGCTCTGCTCGGGCCCGACCGCGCCCCACAAGTCGACGCTGCCGCAGGTGCAGAGCGGCGGCCGCCCCATCGCCAGCAGGATTGCCGCGGCGGCGAGGAAGAGAAGGATGGCGGGAATATAGGCGCGGGTGCGGGCGGTCATCGCGGCGGTGCTTAGGGGCAGCACAGCCGCTTGCAAAGCCGGGCGCGCTTGCAAAGCCGGGCAAACCGCACGATCAGGCGGCGATGCTGCGCGCCTACGGACCCGACTGCGACGGAAGCCTGATCGAAACCGCCGGGAGCATCCCCGACGGGGCGACCTGGATCGACCTCGAGGAACCGACGCGGGAAGAGGAACAGATCGTCGAAAAATGCCTCGGCCTCGACGTGCCGACGCAGGACGAGCTGGCCGAGATCGAGCCGTCGAGCCGGCTCTACGAAAAGAACAATGCGATCTACATGACGATGGGCACGCTGTACGGGGTCGAGGACGGCGAGCCGGCGTCGACCCCGATCGGCTTCGTGCTCGCCGGGAACCGCCTGGTCACGGTGCGCTACGGCACCCCCAAGCCGATCCGCACCTTTTCCGCCCATGCCCGGCTCGACCCCGACCTGGTGCGCGATGCGCCGACCGCGCTGATCCGCCTGCTTGACGCGATCATCGAGCGGCTGGCCGACGAGCTCGAGGCGTCGGGCGCCGAGATCGAGCGCATCTCGGCCCAGGTGTTCCGCCGCGACGCGCGTGCCGGGCCATCGCAGCGGCGCATCCCCGCCCAGCGGCTCGAGGCGCTGCTGCTGCGCATCGGCCGCGCGCAGGGCTTGCTCGCCCGCATCCGCGAGACCGCGGTCAGCGCCGGGCGGCTGATCGGCTTCCTCGCCGCGACCGACCGCATGCGCTCGGACGAGGGCGACCGCGAGCGCGTCCACAGCCTCGGCGCCGACGTCTCGTCGCTGATCGACCACAGCGCCTTCCTGGCGCAGAATCTGACCTTCCTGCTCGACGCCTCGCTCGGGCTGATCAGCATCGAGCAGAACGCCGCGATCAAGGTGTTTTCAGTCGCCGCGGTGGTGTTCCTGCCGCCGACCCTAGTCGCCGGCGTGTACGGGATGAACTTCGAGCATATGCCCGAATTGAAGTGGCTGGCCGGCTACCCGTTCGCAATCGGGATCATGCTGGTCGCCGCGATCCTGCCCTACTGGTGGTTCAAGCGCCGCGGCTGGCTGTAGCCTAGTCGCGCAGGAGCATTGGCTCGGGGTCGGGCGCCGACACCGCCGCCGGGTCGGCCAGCGCCGCGCGGCGGCGGGCCAAGGTGGCATAGGCGAGCGCGAGGTGGCCGGCGACTTCCGAATTCTCGGTGGTATCGCGGCGCGCGGCGGCAACCCGGGCGAGTTCGGCCTGCTGGCGGCAATAGTCGCTGTCGTGGGCCATTCCGGCACCTCTCTGACGCGCGGCACGAAAGCGGTGCTCGCGCAGGTATAACTAGCGGAATGCCGTGACGGTTTCGAGTCATCGCCCTCCATCCGGCGCGGCCGCTATTCCGCTCGGCGCAACCGAACCGCCCCCGTATCGTTGCAGCCCGACATGGCCGAGGAAAACAACCACAAAAGCTGGGCGGTCCAGCTCGGCGCCCGGGTCTCGGCCGTGGTCTCGAACCTGTTCGCCCATCCCTACATGCAGATCGGGGTCATCCTGTTCTGCGTGGCATGGTTCTCGCTGCGGCTGCCGACCGATTTGCTCACCGCGGCGCTGTCGATTCTCGCCATCACGCTGACCCAGATGGTGCTCAACCGCCAAAACGAGCGCGAGGCCGACGACCATCGCCGCGATGTCGCGATGCATGCCAAGCTCGACGAATTGCTGATCGCGACCAGCCATGCGCGCAACGAGATGGCGGGGATCGAGGAGCTCGAGGAGGACGAGATCACCGAATTGAAGGAGCAGGCGGCCGAGGAACTCGAGGCGGCCACCGACGAGCCGGGCGAGGAGCATCGCAAGATGCCGGGGGACGAGCGCGCTTTGTAATCGCGGGGCTGGTTGCTAAAGGCGCGGCACGCCGCACCGGCGCCCCGCCAATGACAGAGGACGCGCATGATTCCGACCGGCCAGGACAGCCTCAAGACGCGTTCGACGCTCGACGTCGGGGGCAAGAGCTACGCCTACTACAGCCTGGCCAAGGCGGCCGAGACGCTCGGCGACATCGATCGCCTGCCGTTCTCGATGAAAGTGCTGCTCGAGAATCTCCTGCGCTTCGAGGACGGCACCAGCGTCACCCGCGACGATCTGGAGGCGATGGCCGGCTGGCTCAAGCAGCGCAAAATCAACCGCGAGATCCAGTACCGCCCGGCGCGCGTGCTGATGCAGGATTTCACCGGCGTCCCCGCGGTGGTCGACCTCGCCGCGATGCGCGACGCGATGAAAAGCCTCGGCGGCGACCCGCAGAAGATCAACCCGTTGGTCCCGGTCCACCTCGTCATCGACCATAGCGTGATGGTCGACGAGTTCGGCACCCCGCGCTCGTTCGGGCGCAACGTCGAGCTGGAATACCAGCGCAACGCCGAGCGCTACGAATTCCTCAAATGGGGCTCATCCGCGTTCGACAATTTCAAGGTGGTGCCGCCGGGCACGGGCATCTGCCACCAGGTCAACCTCGAATATATCGCGCAATGCGTGTGGACCTCGCCCGACCAGGACGGGGCCGAGGTCGCCTACCCCGACACGCTGGTCGGGACCGACAGCCACACCACCATGGTCAATGGCCTCGGCGTGCTCGGCTGGGGGGTCGGCGGGATCGAGGCCGAGGCGGCGATGCTCGGCCAGCCGGTCAGCATGCTGATCCCCGAAGTGGTTGGGTTCCGGCTGTCGGGCGCCTTGCAGGAGGGCATCACCGCCACCGATCTGGTGCTGACGGTGACCCAGATGCTGCGCGCCAAGGGCGTGGTTGGCAGGTTCGTCGAATTCTACGGGCCGGGGCTCGATGCGCTCAGCCTCGCCGACCGCGCGACGATCGCCAACATGGCGCCCGAATATGGCGCGACCTGCGGCTTTTTCCCGGTCGACGAGCGGACGCTGGAGTATCTCCGCCTGACCGGGCGCGAGGAAAGCCGCATCGAGCTGGTCCGCGCTTACTGCCAGGCGCAGGGGCTGTGGCGCGACGCCGGCGCGCCCGAGCCGTGGTTCACCGACACGCTCGAGCTCGACATGGACAGCATCATGGCCTCGCTCGCCGGGCCGCGGCGGCCGCAGGACCGCGTGCTGCTGACCGAGGTCGACGACCAGTTCAACGCCGAACTGGAAGCGACCTACAACAAGCACAGCGACCCGCGGGTGGCAGTCGACGGCGAGGATTACGACCTCGGCAACGGCGACGTGGTGATCGCCGCGATCACCAGCTGCACCAACACCTCCAACCCGTCGGTGCTGGTCGCCGCGGGGCTGGTCGCGCGCAAGGCGCGGGCCAAGGGCCTGCTGCCCCAGCCGTGGGTCAAGACCAGCCTCGCGCCGGGCAGCCAGGTGGTCACCGATTATCTGAAGGCGAGCGGGCTGGCGGAGGATCTGGACGCGCTCGGGTTCGACCTCGTCGGCTACGGCTGCACCACCTGCATCGGCAATTCAGGCCCGCTCGCCGAGCCGATTTCGAAGGCGATCGCCGACCATGACCTGGTCGCGGTCAGCGTGCTCTCGGGAAACCGCAATTTCGAAGGGCGGGTGTCGCCCGACTGCCGCGCCAACTACCTCGCCTCGCCGCCGCTGGTGGTCGCCTACGCGCTCAAGGGCAGCGTGCGCAGCGACATGGTCGGCGAGCCGATCGGCACCGGGCGCGACGGCGCGCCGGTGTTTTTGAAGGACATCTGGCCGAGCAACGAGGAAGTGCGCGCCTTGGTCGACGCGCATGTCCATTCGACCATGTTCCGCTCGCGCTACGGCGATGTGTACGCCGGCGACGAGCGGTGGCGCGCAATCGAGGTCAGCGGCGGCGAGACCTACGCCTGGCCGCCGTCCTCGACCTACATCCAGAACCCGCCGTACTTCACCGGAATGACGATGACCGCGACGCCGCCCGGCGACATCGCGGGTGCGCGCGCATTGGCGGTGTTCGGCGATTCGATCACCACCGACCACATCTCGCCGGCGGGCGCGATCAAGGCCGACAGCCCGGCGGGCAAATATTTGAACGAGCACCAGGTCAGCCGGGCGGAGTTCAACAGCTATGGCGCGCGGCGCGGCAACCACCAGGTGATGATGCGCGGCACCTTCGCCAACATCCGCATCAAGAACCGCATGCTCGACAATGTCAAAGGCGGGTTCACGCGCTATGCGGGCAAAGGCGACTCGGGCAACGAGACGCTGCCGATCTACGACGCGGCGATGAAATATCAGGCCGACGGGACGCCTTTGGTGGTGCTCGCGGGCAAGGAATATGGCACCGGATCGTCGCGCGACTGGGCGGCCAAGGGCACGGTCCTGCTCGGCGTGCGCGCGGTGATCGCCGAGAGCTTCGAGCGCATCCACCGCTCCAACCTGGTCGGGATGGGCGTGCTGCCGCTGCAGTTCCGTGACGGCGAGAGCGCGGCGACGCTCGGGCTCGACGGCAGCGAGACATTCTCGATTGCCGGCGTGGCGGACATCAAGCCGCGCGACGATGTCGAGGTGCAGGTCACCGCCGCCGACGGGACCGCGCGCAGCTTCACCGCGCGGTGCCGCATCGACACCTTCAACGAGCTCGAATATTTCCACGCCGGCGGGATTCTTCACTACGTGCTGCGGAACCTCGCCGCTTGAGCGCGGCGCCGGAGCTCGTCGCGCGCTGCCATTGCGGGCAGGCGACGATCACGCTCCCGCGCCGCCCCGACTACATCAACCACTGCAATTGCAGCCTGTGCGCGAAGACCGGCTGGCGCGGCATTTATTACGCGCCCGGCGAGGTGGCCATCGCGGGCCAGTTCGACGGCTATGTCCGCGGCGACCTCAAGCAAACCTATCTGCGCATCCTGCGCTGCGCCAATTGCGGGATCGCGACGCATTGGGAGCTGCTCACCCCGCCGCCGCACGAGCGGATGGGGGTCAATGCGCGGCTGGTCGACCCGGGCTTGCTCGAGGGGGTGGAAGTGCGCGAAATCGACGGCGCGAGATGGGACGAATGAGCGCAACCGAGCTCGCGGTCGAGATCGTCGGATGGGCCGGGGCGGCGCTGATCCTGCTCGCCTATCTGCTGCTGTCGATGGGCAAGGTCACCGGCCAGTCGCCGCTCTACCAGGGGATGAACATCGTCGGCGCGGCGGGGTTCATCGTCAACGGCTGGTGGCACGGCGCGCTGCCATCCGCGGTGCTCAACATAATCTGGATGCTGATCGGGGGAGTGGCCTTGTGGCGGATAGTGGCAAAGCGGAAATCGTCGACCTCAGCCATGTGATCGAGCACGGCATGGTCACCTTCGGCGACCTCCCCGGCCCGCACATCTGCGATTATTGGACGCGCGAGGCATCGGCGGAAAAATATGACGACGGGTCGAGCTTCCAGATCGGCCGCATCGACATGGTCGCCAACACCGGCACCTATCTCGATTCGCCGTTCCACCGCTACGCCGAGGGCACGGATCTGGCGCGGCTGCCGCTCGAGTCGCTGGCCGATCTGCCGGGCGTCGTCGTGCGGAGGCCGTTCGCGGATGGCTTGGCGACCGACGCCGAGCATTTCGCGGGACTCGACGTGCGCGGGCGCGCGGTGCTGGTCGCCACCGGCTGGGACCGCCACTGGCGCACCGAGGCGTACAAGCATGACCACCCGTATCTCACCGCGGCGGCGGCCGAATGGCTGGCCGGGCAAGGCGCCGCGCTGGTCGGGATCGACAGCTACAATATCGACCGCACCGAACTCCGAGCGCGCCCGGTGCACACCATCCTGCTCGGCGCCGAGATCCCGATCTGCGAGCATATGACCAACCTCGCCGCGCTCCCCGACGTCGGCTTCCGCTTGTCCGCCGTCCCGCCCAAGATCGCCGGCATGGGCACCTTCGCGGTGCGCGCGTTCGCGGTGCTCGGCCGAGCCGCACAGGGTTGACAAGGCAGGGCGCGCAGGGGACGTCCACGCCGCGCGTCGTTCGGGGGAAAGCCGGTGAAATTCAGGAATTTGCTGGGCGTGGCCGCGGCCGCGTCCTTGGCCGTGTCGGGCTGCTCGTCACGGCCGCGCGCGTTCGCGCCGATGCTCGCCGCGCCGCCCACCGAGCAGAGCGCGTTCGACGCCGCCTACGCCGAGTGCAGCCAATTGCTCGTCGCCGGCAAGCTCGACGATAGTGGCCGGCTGGCATCGGCGGCGGGCGGTGCGGCGGCGAGCGGCGCGGCGTTGGCGGCGGGCGGCGCGACCGCCGCCGCGGTCGCCGGCTATGCCGGGCTGGCGGTGGTCGCGGCGACCGTCGTGCTGCTGCCGTTCGCGGCGGTCGGCGGCGCGGTCGGCATGGCCAAGATGAAGCGCGCCAAGAAGGAAAAAGCGATCAAGGCCAAGATGAGCGGCTGCCTCGCCGAGCGCGGTTTTGTCGTCGCCAGCTGGGCCAAGATGAGCAAGGCCGACATCGCCAAAGCGGAAGCCGCGGCCAAGGCCGGTGCAGCGCCGCAAGCGGATTAAGCGAGCACTGCGGCGAGCCACTCCGGAATAAGCGCCCCGGTCAGATCGTCGACGCGGCGGTGCTCCACGACCAGGCCAAGCTCGGGATAATGGACGCGGGTGCGCGGGCCGGGCGTGGCGGTCTCGACCACCACCAGGCGGCGGTTGACCTTGGAGCGCCAGTTCATCCGCGCGGTGTTCTCCTGGCCGACGAAGCAGCCTTTCGAGAACGACACGCCATTCAGCTCAGCGGCATTGCACTCGAGCCACAGCAGGTCGCCGAGCTCGGCGCGGCCCTCGCACACGCCGAGGCGGAGGCGGTGCTCGAGCCAGCCTGTTGCGGGTGCGGACGGTGGCCCCAGCCAGCGTTTTCCAAGTGCGGGCAGGCGCGGGTCGTCATCGCCGTCGGGCGACCAGTGCACCGCGATGCTGTCGTCGCGCGCGATCGTGATCGCGCGGCGCAGGCGGTAGAGCGACAGGCGCTTGACGAGATCGTCCGCCGCGTCCGCCTCACAGTCGAGCAGGAGGTCATCGTTGGAACTGCTGTCATCTGGCCACACCAAAAAATCGAACAGGCATTTGCCTTGCGGGGTGAGCAGCCCGGCCCACACCGGCAGCGGCCCCGCGACATCGCTGGTCACCAGCCCCTGGAGGAAATCGCGCACGCCCTCGCCCGACAGGCGGATGATGGCGCGATGAGTGAGGGTGGTCGGGGCCATGGCCTTCAGTTAGGAGGCCTGGGCGCCAATACAAACCCGTTCGTGTCGAGCGAAGTCGAGACACGTCAAGCGCGGGCGGCGTCCCTCGACTTCGCTCGGGACGAACGGAGCTGTTGTTGCCAGCCACTGAGAGCCTGACCATCCGCCGCCCGGACGATTGGCACGTCCATTTGCGCGATGGAGACATGCTGAAAGCGGTGGCGCCGTTCACAGCGCGCCAGTTCGCGCGCGCGATCGTGATGCCCAATCTGGCGCCGCCGGTGACCAGCGTCGAAGCGGCCAGCGCCTATCGAGACAGAATAATATCGGTGGCCGGATCCGGCTTCACCCCGCTGATGACCTGCTATTTGACCGACCAGGCCGACCCCGCCGAGCTCGCGCGCGGCCACAGCGAGGGCGTGTGGGTCGCGGCCAAGCTGTACCCGGCGGGCGCCACCACCAACTCCGCGGACGGCGTCACCGACATCGCCCGCATCCGCCCCGCGCTCGAGCGGATGCAGGACATCGGCATGCCGCTGCTGGTCCACGGCGAAGTGACCGACCCGGACATCGACGTGTTCGACCGCGAGGCGGTGTTCATCGACCGCGTGCTCGAGCCGCTGGTGCGCGACATGCCCGCGCTCAAAATCGTGTTCGAGCATATCACCACCGCCGACGCCGCGCAGTTCGTGCGCGACAGCAGACCGACGATCGCGGCGACGGTCACGCCGCAGCATCTCGTGCTCAACCGCAACGCCTTGTTCGCCGGCGGGCTGCGGCCGCACGCTTACTGCCTGCCGGTGGTCAAGCGCGAAAAGCACCGGCTCGCGGTGCGCGCCGCGGCCACCTCGGGCTCGCCCAAATTCTTCCTCGGCACCGACAGCGCGCCGCACAGCCGCGACGCCAAGGAGTCGGGCTGCGGCTGCGCCGGAATCTTCAACGCCCCGTTCGCGCTCGAAACTTATGCCCAGGTGTTCGACGAGGAAGGCGCGCTCGATCGCTTCGAGGGGTTCGCGGCGGAGCATGGCCCGCGCTTCTACGGCCTCCCGCTCAACGACGGCACGGTCACGCTCGAGCGCGGTGGCTGCGCGGTGCCCGACAGCATTGCCGGCGTTGTGCCGTTCCATGCCGGCGAGACCCTGCGCTGGCGGCTCGCCGGCTAGGTCTCAGTCGCAGGCGGGGCCGGTGCCGCCGCTCCCGCTGGCGCCGAGGATGTTGGTGAAATGGGCGTCGACGCGGGCATAGCATTCGCATGCGCTGTGCTTGAGGCCGGCGCGATCGGTGACCACCACCGCGCCGCGCCGGATATTGATCAGCCCGTCTTCCTGCAGCGACTGGATCGCCGCGTTGACCGTCGTCCGCTGGACCCCGAGCAGGCCGGCCAGCGCCTCCTGGGTCAGTTCGAGCCGGTCGCCGGCGCGGTCCTGCGCAGTCAGCAGCCAGCGCGCCGCGCGCTGGCGGATCGAATGATAGGCGTTGCACGCGACCGACTGCATGACCTGCGCCAGCAAGTAATCCGAGTAGCGGCAGAACAGATGGGCGAGGAAGCCCGAGCGCGACTTGGCGTCCTCGAGCGCGCGCATCGGCACCTTGAGCGCGGGGCCGGCGACCTGCACCTCGGCATGGGTGTAGGCGGGCGCGCTGCCGCAGCTGACGATGCCGCCGACGGCGCCTTCCTGGCCGACCGAGGCGACCTCGACCGAGCGCCCGTCGGCCAGGTCGACCATCATCGAGATCATCGTCGGGCCGTACGGGAACAGCGTCACCTCGACCTGGTTGCCCGAGCGCAGCACCGAGGTCCCGGCGTCAAGCTCGACCACTTCGGCATGCGGCTCAATCAGCGCGCGGACGTCGGGGGCAAAGGTGGCGAGCAGGCGATTGTTGGCGAACGCCTGGTCGATCCGGCTCAGTTCATCCGCTGCCACGCTGCTCATCGTCGCTCCCCTCCCCGGGACTCGAGCCGGTTCCGCCGGCATTGCCTTACCTGCCCGCAACAGGCGGTTACAGTAAAATCAATCGGGTACCGCGGCGACCTCGCGGCGGCTGCCGACCAGCAAGCAGTCGGCGACCAGCCGCAGCGGCGCCAGGTCGACGCTGCTGCGGCGCTCGTCGATGAGGTCGACGAAGGCCGCATAGAGCCCCGGATATTCGCCGCCGTGGGCGCAGTCCTGGTCGACCCCGTCGATCGCCAGCCGCGCCCCGCCGTCGCTCAGCCTGACCTCCGTTCCGTCGATAGTATGTACTGTGATGGTCCACTCCTCGCCCTTGCTGCGGCGCCAGTCGAGGCTGCAGCGGAACGGGCCGTGCGCGGCGGGGCTGCCGAACGCGATGGTCGCCGCAACGGGCGTGTCGGCGCCGCGCGGGAAATCGAGCGCGGCCGAGCGCACGAACAGGCTGCCGGGAAAGATTTTCGTCGCGATCGAGAAAGCGTTGATGCCGGGGTCGAACACCCCGAACCCGCCGGCCTGCCAGATCCACTGCTGGCCCGGGTGCCATTTGCGCACGTCCTCGTGCCAAATGATGTCCATGCTCGCGATGGCCTGGCCGGCAAGCGCTTTGGCCGCTGCGTCGACCGCCGCGTTGTGCTGCGCGTGCCAGGTCGCGAACAGGCTGACCTGCTTGGCCTCGGCGAGGCAGGCGAGCTGCTCGGCCTCGCTCAGCGTCGCGGTCGGCGGCTTTTCCATCAGCACGTGCAAGCCCGCCTCGATGCACGCCGCGGCGATCTCGTAGCGCGGCCCCGGCGGGGTGGTGATCGCCACCGCGTCGAGGTTTTTTACGTCGCGCAGGAGCGTCCGCCAGTCAGCAAAACTGGGCTCGGGCCCGGCGCCCGAACGGCTCGAGGTCGCCGCCAGCTCGAGCCGCGGATTGGCGGCGATCGCGGGGACATGCTGGTCGGCGGCGATCTTGCCGAAGCCGAGGATGGCGATCCGCAATGGCCGCATCAGCGCCGCACCGCGGCGACGAATTCTCGAGCGCGTTGCGCGGTTTCCTCGGCCGAGCGCCCCGGCGCGTAGAGCGCGCTGCCGAGCCCGGCACCGTCGGCCCCGGCGGCCATCCACGCGCCCACCGTGTCCGCCGTCACCCCGCCCACCGCGAGCACCGGAATATCCTTGGGCAGCACCGCGCGCTGCGCCTTGACCACCGCCGGCGAGGCCGCCTCGGCGGGGAACAGTTTGAGCCCGTGCGCGCCGGCATTGATCGCCGCGAACGCCTCGCTCGGCGTGAAGTAACCGGGGCACGACGCCATCCCCGCCGCGACCGCCGCGCCGATCACCGCGGGGTCGGTGCCGGGCGAGACGATCAGCCGCCCGCCGGCCGCCGCGACCTCAGCGACCTGCTCGACCTTGAGCACCGTGCCGGCGCCGATCAACGCGCGGTCGCCGAACGTCGCCGCCAATTTGGCGATGCTGGCGAGCGGGTCGGGCGAATTCAGCGGAACCTCGATGATGCGGATGCCGGCGTCGAACAGCGCCGCGCCGATCGCCTCGACCTCGTCGGGCGTGACGCCGCGAATGATCGCCACCAGCGGGCACTCCGCCAAGAAGCGGTAAAAATCGTCGGCTGCGGTCATGCGATTAGCTCCACGATCGCGGCGATTCCGGCGAGGAACGCCTGCTCGCCGTCGAACTCCCGCGCCCCGCGCCCGGCCTCGCCGAGCGCCGCCTTGTACAATTTGGTCAGTTCGGGCCGGCCCATCACGATGATATCCCCGCTGCTGCCCTCGAGCCCGACCCGGAGGTCGGCGCCGATCAGCAGCCCGCTGGTCAAATCCCCGGCGTCCTCGCGCGCGATATCGCCCAGCAGCACCCCGGCGCGCACCGAGAATAGTTCCGCCGACAGCACAATATCGGACAGCCCGCGCCGCACGCCCTGGAGGAACGCCGGCCCCGCCGTGACCTCGTCGGTCAGCAGGTCGGACAAAATGCTGTTGGCCTTGAGCAGGTTGAACATCTCGCCGGTCATCACCGTGCGGAATTCGGCAATGCGCCCGCCGACCAGGCGGATCCATTTGTTGTGGGTGCCGGGGTGGCACACCAGGCAGTCGGGCGGGATCGCGCCGGCCGCGGCGGCGCCCAGGATCTGCACCTCCTCGCCGCGCATGACGTCGGCGCGACCGACCGCCTGGTAGGACACTCCGGGCACGATCGCCGCGCGCCCGTCCTCGGCCCATGCCAGCCCGTGGACGAGGTCGCCGAGCCCCGCCGGGCACGGTGCGTACGGCGCCTCGACCCAGCCACGGTTGGAGCCGACCATGCCGGCCATCAGCAGCGGGTGATCGCCGAGCCGTTCGCGGATTTCGGCGACCGCGGCGGGAAAGCCGCCGGGCGCGACCGCCAAGATGCCCTGCCCGTCCTCGAACTCGGCGGTGCACTGGCGGGCGCTGTCGACGCGATAGGCGCGGCGGTTGGTCGTGCCCCAGTCGACCGCGATGAAACCTTGTGCCCAGCCCATGCTTTGCTCCTTAGCCAAAAACAGCGGGCATGCGACATCGCTCCCGCTTTTCTTTTGAGGAGGCGCAGCTATCCCGTCGCCGATGCCCGCCGAACCGCCAATGACCTGTGTCGCCGACGTCGCCGCCGTGCTCGGCGAGGGCCCGGTGTGGGTAAAGCGCGAGGCGGCGCTGTACTGGGTCGACATCAAGGGCCGGAAGATCTTCCGCCTCGACGCCGTCGGTGCGGTGACCGCGTGGGATACCCCGCTGCGGGTCGGCTCGATTGCCCCGCGCGCCGGCGGCGGGTTCATCGCCGGCACCGACCACGGCTTCGCCACCTTCGATGCCGAGACCGGCCGGCTCGACCTGCTGTTCGACCCCGAGCCCGAGCGCCCCGACAATCGCTTCAACGACGGCAAGGTCGACCGCGCGGGGCGGTTCTGGGCGGGGACGATGGACGACACCGAGCGCGCCGCGTCGGGCGCGTTGTACCGCCTCGACGCAACCGACGCGGCAACCCGTGTCGACGACGGCTACCGCGTCACCAACGGCCCCGCGTTCAGCCCCGACGGCGGACAAATGTACCACAACGACAGCGCGCGGCAGGTCACTTTCGCGTTCGACCTCGCGCCCGACGGCAGCGTCTCCAACCGCCGCGAGTTTGCGCGCTTCGGCGAAGGCGACGGCTATCCCGACGGGATGACGGTCGACGCCGAAGGGTGCCTGTGGATCGCGTTCTGGGACGGCTGGTGCGTGCGGCGCTTTTCGCCCGCCGGCGAGCTGCTCGCCACGCTCAAGGTCCCGGCCCAGCGCCCGACCAGTTGCGCGTTCGGCGGGCCCGCTCTCGACCGGCTCTACATCAGCTCGGCGCGGATCGGGCTCGACGCCGCCGCGCTCATCGATCAACCGCACGCCGGCGGGCTGTTTTTGGCCGATCCCGGCGTGCGCGGGCTAGCCGACCTGCCTTACGCGGGCTAACTCTTCGCCGCCGCCGGCCAACGGAGACCGACCATCGCCAATTTCATGTTCGCGACCGGGATCGAGAACAGCATCCCGACCATCAAGAACGGCAGTGTCCGCGTCGACCAGATGGAGGCGTGCGACCATTACCGCCGCTGGCGCGAGGATTTCGACTGCGTCCAGGACATCGGCATCAACTTCCTGCGCTTTGGCCCGCCGCTCCACCGCACCTACCTCGGCCCGGGCAAATACGACTGGGAGTTCGCCGACCTCACCTTCGCCGATTTGAAGCGGCGCGACATCATCCCGATCGTCGATTTGTGCCACTTCGGCGTGCCCGACTGGATCGGCAATTTCCAGAACCCCGATTTCCCGATGCTGTTCGCGGCCTATGCCGGGGCGTTCGCCGAACGCTACCCGTGGGTCCAGCTCTACACCCCGGTCAACGAGATGTTCATCTGCGCGATGTTCTCGGCCAAGTACGGCTGGTGGAACGAGCAGCTGACCAGCGACCAGTCGTTCGTCACCGCCTTGAAGCACATCGTCAAAGCCAATGTGCTGGCGATGCTCGAAATCCTCAAGCGCCGCGCCGACGCGATCTTCATCCAGTCCGAATCCTCGGAATATTTCCACGCCGACAGCCCGGCCGCGATCCACCAGGCCGAACTGATGAACTCGCGGCGTTTCCTCAGCCTCGATCTCAACTACGGCCGCCGCGTCGACAGCGACATGTACGAATATCTGCTCGGCAACGGGATGACCAAGGAGGAGTATCACTTCTTCCTCACCAACCGCCTCAAGCAGCACTGCATCCTCGGCAACGATTACTACCGCACCAACGAGCACCGCGTGTTCGAGAACGGCCACACCACCGGCTCGGGCGAAGTGTTCGGCTACACCGAGATCACCCGCCAATATTACAACCGCTACCGGCTGCCGGTGATGCACACCGAAACCAACCTGGTCGAAGGCCAGACCGGCGGCGAAGCGGTGCAATGGCTGTGGAAGGAATGGGCCAACGTGCTGCGGCTGCGCAACGTCGGCATCCCCACCGTCGGCTTCACCTGGTACAGCCTGATCGACCAGGTCGACTGGGACACCGCGCTGCGCGAGCAGAACGGCAACGTCAATCCGCTCGGGCTATTCGACCTCGACCGCAACATCCGCAACGTCGGCACCGCCTACAAGAAATTGATCAAGGACTGGCGCGAGGTGCTGCCGGCCTCGAGCCTGTGCCTGGTGGTGCCGATCGTGCCGCCGTCGCACTTCGGCGATCGCGACGCGCGCGAGCAGCAGGCCGAGGCCGAGCGCCGGCTCGAGACCGAAGAGATCGATTTCCGCGCAGGGGATGGTGCCGCATGAAGATCGCCCGCATCGAGACTTTCTTCGTCCCCCCTCGCTGGCTGTTCGTGCGCGTCGAGAGCGACGACGGCGCGGTCGGCTGGGGCGAGCCCAGCCTCGAGGGCCATGCCGAGGCGGTCGACGGCGC
>NZ_JANPKO010000079.1:0-5156 GCF_031426035.1 Sphingomonas sp.
GGTGCTGGTCGCATCCCCCACCGCCGAGGCGGCAAAGCCGAACACCAGCACCTGCGCCATCGTCACCGGCATCGACAGAGTCTGCACTTCGCGCACGGTCGATGCCTGGGCGCCGATGCCGAGGAACACCGAGCCGAGCAGCAGATAGCTCATCGCGAAATAGACCAATGTCAGCCCGAGGAACGCCGGCCAGCCGACCGCCGGCTCGGTCATCGCCGACAGCCCATGCTCGGCGTACAGCGCGATCCCCGCCGCGCCGGCGGTGGTCCACACCGTGATCCCGAGCAGCGACATCGCCAGCATCGCCATCAACTTGCCGAGGAAGATCGCGTCGACCGGCACCGCCGCCGCCAGCACCTCGATGATCTTGTTCGATTTCTCCTCGATCAATTGCGACAGCAGCATGCCGGCGAGGAGGATGGTGAGGAGGAACAGCAAGGCCTGGCCGGCCTGCGCGGTGAGTGCGCGGTACGAGGCGAGCGAGCCCGACGAGCGCTGCGTGATCTTGACTTCCAGCGGCGTGCCGGGCGCCGGCGGTGCCGCCCCCATCCGCCGCGCGTCCTCGACCATCAGCCGGAGCTGCCCGACGGTATTGCCGTCTTCGGACACCGCGCCGGTGAAGCGCGGCCGGTCGAGGCCGCCTTCGAGCACGCCGAGCACCGGTGGCGCTTGCGATTTGAGCAGGCGTGCGCGATGCGCTGCCGGGTCGCCGGCCGGCGGGTAATGCGCAAGGCGGATGATCGGCGCCTGGCGCAGGCCGGTCGCCAGCCGCTCGCGCGCGGCGGCAATGGCGCGATAGTCCTCGGCGCTGGCGACGACCGCCACCGTCGGCTGCTCGGCCGTCGCGGCAATCCGCCCGCCGATCGAGCCGAACAATGCCCCCATCGCGATCGGGAACAGCGGGCCGAGCAGGAACAACAGGAACGCGCGTGAAAATACGGTCGCGGTGAAATCACGGCGGGCGATGACGAACGAGGCGCGGATCATCTCCATCATGCCGCCCCCTCCACCCCGTCCATCTCGGCCACCGCGTCGGGGCCGGCGATGGCGACGAACGCGTCATGCAGCCCGGGCCGCTCGATCGCCAGCGTCTCGATTCCCGCGCCGCCGTCGATCAGCGCTTTGAGCAAAGGCTCGGGCCCGCCGCGCGGCAGCTCGAAGATCCATTCGCCGCCGTCCTGCCGCGCGCTGGCCGGGATTGCGGCGCGCCACGGGCCGTCGGTCGCGCGGGTGCGCAGGCGGACGATCGGCCGCAATTTGCGGCGCGCCTCGTCGACGCTGCCCTCGAACGCGACCTTGCCCTTGGCGATGATCGCGATCCGCTCGCACAGCCGCTCGGCGTGGGCGATGACATGGGTCGAGAAGATGATCGTCGCGCCGGCGTCGGCCTGGGCGCGGATCAGCGCCTCGAGCCGTCCCTGGTTGATTGCGTCCAATCCCGAAAAGGGCTCGTCGAGCACAATCAGCCGCGGGCGGTGGACCAGAGTGCCGAGCAATTGCACGGTCTGCGCCATGCCCTTCGACAATGTGCGAATCGGCTTGTTCGCCCATTCGGAAAGGCCGTGCCCGTCGAGCAAGTCGTCCGCCCGGCGGCGGCCTTCGCGCAGTGGCACCCCACGCAGCGCGCCCATGAAGGCGATCCCGTCGCGCGCGGTCATCGACGGGTACAGCCCGCGCTCCTCGGGCAGGTAACCGACCAGCCGCGCCGCCTCGAGCGGGCGGGCATGGCCGAGTACCGAGCGCGTCCCCGACGACGGCTCGATCACGCCGAGCAGCATGCGCAAGGTGGTGGTCTTGCCCGCGCCGTTAGGGCCGAGCAGGCCGTAGATCGTCCCCGCCGGCACCGCGAGGCTGACCCCGTCGACCGCGCGGGTGTCGCCGAACTCCTTGACCAGTTCGATCGCCTCGACCGCATGATCCATCAATCCCCGTTCGTGCTGAGCCTGTCGAAGCACTGCTTTTCCTTGAACAGAGAAGGGCAGCCCTTCGACAAGCTCAGGGCGAACGGAGTAAGCGTGACGCGTGTCTAATGCCGCTCAGCTGAAAGAAGCAATAAAGGCCGAAGCCCAGCGCCTCGGGTTCGCCGCGTGCGGCTTTGCCCGGGTCGATGGCGAGTGGCAGGCCGGGCACGACCTGACGCATTGGATCGCCGCCGGGCACCACGGCTCGATGGGGTGGATGGAGGAACGCGCGCACCACCGGGTGTCACCGCTTGCGCTGTGGCCCGAGGCGCGCAGCGCGATCGCGCTGGGGATGAGCTATGCGCCGGCGACCGACCCGCTGGCGCTCGCCGGGCATCCCGAGCTCGGCCGCATTTCGGCCTATGCCCAGGGCGGCGATTATCACAAGACAGTCAAGAAGGGGCTCAAGGCGTTGGCGCGGTTGATCGTCGCCGCCGCGCCATCCGAACTCAAAGTGTTCGTCGACACCGCTCCGGTGATGGAGAAGCCGTTGGCGCAAGCGGCGGGGATCGGCTGGCAGGGCAAGCACACCAATTTGGTCAGCCGCGAGCATGGCAGCTGGCTGTTCCTCGGCATCATCTTGACCAGCCTCGAGTTTGAGCCCGACGTCCCCGAGGCCCCAGCTTACCATTGCGGGACGTGCCGCCGCTGCCTCGACGCCTGCCCGACCAACGCGTTCGACGGCCCCCACCGGATCGATGCCCGCCGCTGCATCTCCTATCTGACGATCGAGCATGACGGGCCGATCCCGCACGAGTTCCGCGCCGCGATCGGCAACCGCATCTATGGCTGCGACGATTGCCTCGCGGTGTGCCCGTGGAACCGCTTCGCCGAAGCCGCGAACGCCAACCGCGCGTTCGCCGCGCGCGCCGAGCTCGCCGCGCCGCGCCTCGCCGATTTGCTCGACCTCGACGATGCGGGGTTTCGGGAGCTGTTCGCGGGATCGCCGATCAAGCGCATCGGCCGCAATCGCTTCATCCGCAACTGCCTGATCGCCGCCGGCAACAGCGCCGACCCCGCGCTAGCCGAGCGCGTGCGGCCGCACCTCGCCGATCCCGACCCGGTGATTGCCGAGGCCGCGGCGTGGGCGCTCGATCAGCTTCACACCTTGCGGAACGCGGCGATGCAGCTGCGCTGATCGACCTCGTTGCCGCCGCGGTTGCGGGTATCGACGTGAACGACTTTCTCCGTGCCGCGCGCATCGAGCGGCGGGTAGACGTAGGCGTCGAGCACGCAGGCTTGGTTGCGGAACTGGAACTTGGTCCCGCTGCCCTCGCGAATTTGCAGCGCGGGGATGCCGAAGCGGTCGATCAGCTCGGCCGCGGTCATCCCCAGCACGTCGCTGCGCACCTGCGGCACGGGCGCGGAAACGGCGACCGGAGCGGGCGGAGGATCGGGCGCGGTGGCGCAGGCGGAGAGCATGAGCGTGGCAAACAGGGCAAGGCGGCGCATGGCGCGATGATGGCCGGGCGGCGGCGGCGGCGCAAGCTTGCCGCGCCTTCCCCACGCGGCTAGGCGGCGCGCTTTCCCGCCCCATCAGAAAGACGCATATGCCCAGCCACCGCCTCGACGTGCTCGCCATCGGCAACGCCATCGTCGATGTCATCGCCGACGCCGACGACGCCTTCCTCGCCGCGCAGGGGGTCGAGAAAGGCTCGATGCGGCTGATCGACGAGGACGAGGCGGCGCGGCTCTACGGCGAGATGCGCCCGGGCCGGGAGGCGAGCGGCGGGTCGGCCGCCAACACCGTCGCCGGACTCGCCGCGCTGGGGCTCACCGCCGGCTTCATCGGGCAGCTGGGCGACGACCAGTTGGGGGAAATCTTCACCCACGACATCCGCAGCCTCGGCGTCGCGTTCGACACCCCGCCGCGCGGCGATGCCGCCACCGCGCGCTGCCTGATCCTGGTCACCCCCGACGCCCAGCGCACGATGAACACTTTCCTCGGCGCCGCGCAGACCCTCGCCCCCGACGCGATCAACCCGGCGCGCGTCGCCGACGCCGCGATCCTCTACCTCGAAGGCTATCTGTGGGACCCCGAGACCCCGCGCGCGGCGATGTACGCGGCGATCGACGCGGCGCGCGCGGCGGGGACCAAGGTCGCCTTCACGCTCTCCGACAGCTTCGTCATCGCCCGCCACCGCGGCGACTTCGTCAAGCTGATCGAGGCCGGCCAGATCGACATATTGTTCGCCAACGAGGCGGAAATCCTGATGCTCGCCGATGAGGCGGAGTTCGACGCCGCGGTCGACGCGGTGGCGGCCAAAGTCCCGCTGCTCGTCGTCACCCGCTCCGAGCACGGCGCGGTGGCGCGGGCCGGCGCCGAGCGCGCGTCCGTCCCGGCCGAGCCGATCGCGCGGCTGGTCGACACCACCGGCGCCGGCGACTTGTTCGCCGCGGGTTTTCTCGCCGGCCACGTGCGTGGGCTCGGGCTCGAAAAGTCGCTCAAGCTCGGCGCGATCGCGGCGGCCGAAGTCATCCAGCACTACGGCGCGCGGCCCGAAGCCGATTTGAAGGCGCTTGCCGGCGACTTGCTCGCCTAGCGGACGAACGAAGGGCGGCCCGTCTCCGGACCGCCCTCCATCCAATTCGCCAATGCGGCTATGGCTTGACGATCGGCTTGCCGTCGGGGCCGATCGCGGCGTCCTCGGGGAAGTAGGGCGTCTCGCCGTCGGCGGTCACGGTATGGCCCTTGGCGAGCTCCGAATTGCGCATGCCGTAGACGAAGTAGAGCACCATGCCGCCGACCACGTACCAGAAGAAGAAGGTCAGCACGTTGGGCGGGACCGAGGTGATCAGCCAGATGCAGCTGATGATCCCGAGCGCGGGCACCACCGGGTACAGCGGGACCTTGTAGCCGCGCGGGATCTCGGGGTGGGTGCGGCGCAGCCAGATCACCGTCATGCACACGATGGCGAACGCCGCCAGCGTCCCGACCGACGTCGCGTCGCCGAGGAAGTTGATGTCGAAGAAGCCCGCCGCGGTGGCGACCGCGAGGCCGACCAGCAAGGTGTTGATCCACGGCGTGCGGAACTTGGGGTGGACGCGGGCGATCACGCGCGGCAGCAGGCCGTCGCGTGCCATGGTGTAGAAAATGCGCGTCTGGGCGTACATCAGCACCAGGATGACCGAGGTCAGGCCGATGATCGCGCCGACCTTGATGGTCGAGGCGAACCACGCCCATTGCGGCCCGAA
>NZ_JANPKO010000080.1:0-14913 GCF_031426035.1 Sphingomonas sp.
AACCTGCGCCTGCCCGCCGAGCTTTCCTTCGGTGCCCACTTCGCGCGCCACGCGGGTCACTTCCGATGCGAAGCCATTGAGCTGGTCCACCATGACGTTGATGGTGTCCTTGAGCTCGAGGATCTCGCCCTTCACGTCGACCGTGATCTTCTTGGAAAGGTCGCCGCGGGCAACGGCGGTGGTCACTTCGGCAATGTTGCGAACCTGGCCGGTCAGATTGCCGGCCATGAGGTTCACGCTCTCGGTCAGATCGGCCCAGGTGCCGGCGACGCCCTCGACCTGCGCCTGGCCGCCCAATTTGCCTTCCGAGCCGACCTCGCGCGCAACGCGCGTCACTTCCGAGGCGAACGAGTTGAGCTGATCGACCATCGTGTTGATGGTGTTCTTCAATTCGAGGATTTCGCCGCGCACGTCGACGGTGATCTTCTTGGAAAGGTCGCCCTTGGCCACCGCGGTGGTGACTTCGGCGATGTTGCGCACCTGGCCGGTCAGATTGGCCGCCATCAGGTTCACATTGTCGGTCAAGTCGGCCCAGGTGCCGGCGACCCCGGGGACCGCCGCCTGGCCGCCCAATTTGCCCTCGGTGCCGACCTCGCGCGCGACGCGGGTCACTTCCGACGCGAAGCCGTTCAACTGGTCCACCATCACGTTGATAGTGTCCTTGAGTTCGAGGATTTCGCCCTTCACGTCGACCGTGATTTTCTTGGACAAATCGCCGCGCGCCACGGCGGTGGTCACCTCGGCGATATTGCGCACCTGGCCGGTCAAATTCTCGGCCATCAGATTGACGTTGTCGGTCAAGTCCTTCCACGTGCCCGCGACGCCGGGCACTTGCGCCTGACCGCCGAGATTGCCCTCGGTGCCGACCTCGCGCGCAACGCGGGTCACTTCCGAGGCGAAGCCGTTCAACTGGTCGACCATCACGTTGATGGTGTTCTTGAGCTCGAGGATTTCGCCCTTCACGTCGACGGTGATCTTTTTCGACAGATCGCCCTTGGCGACCGCGGTCGTCACGTCGGCGATATTGCGGACCTGGCCGGTGAGGTTGTCGGCCATGAGGTTGACGTTGTCGGTCAGGTCCTTCCAGGTCCCCGCCACGCCCTCGACCTTGGCCTGGCCGCCGAGCTTGCCCTCGGTGCCGACCTCGCGCGCGACGCGGGTCACTTCCGAGGCGAACGAATTGAGCTGATCGACCATCGTATTGATGGTGTTCTTGAGCTCGAGGATCTCGCCCTTCACGTCGACGGTGATCTTCTTCGACAGATCGCCCTTGGCCACCGCGGTGGTGACGTCGGCGATGTTGCGCACCTGGCCGGTCAGGTTGGTCGCCATCGCGTTGACGTTGTCGGTCAAGTCCTTCCACGTCCCGGCGACGCCCTTGACGTTGGCCTGGCCGCCCAATTTGCCCTCGGTGCCGACCTCGCGGGCGACGCGCGTCACCTCGGAGGCGAACGACGCGAGCTGCTCGACCATGGTGTTGACGACCTTGCCGATGCGCAGGAATTCGCCGCGCAGCGGGCGGCCGTCGATCTCGACCGTCATCGATTGCGACAAATCGCCCTTGGCCACCGCGCCGATCACGCGGGCGACCTCGGCGGTCGGCTGGACCATGTCCTCGATCAATTCGTTGACCGAGCGCACTGCGGTTTCCCACCCGCCGCGGGCATTCTTGATGCGGCCGCGCTGGGTGATGCGGCCTTCCTTGCCGACCACCTTGGAGAGGCGCTCGAACTCGTGCGCCATGTCCTCGTTCAAGGAGACGACTTCGTTGAACAAAGCGGCGATTTCGCCGTCGAGGCCGTCGGCGTCGTCGGGCAGGCGGACCGAGAAGTCGCCGCGGCGCAGGGCCCGCAGAGCGGACACGAGTTGGCGCTTGTCGATGAAGTCGCGGGGGGTCTGGACGTTCACTTAACTCTCCGTCGCTCAGTCCTCCCCCCGCCCTGGTAAGCGCCGCCCCCCGGCAGCGCTTGGGACATTCATAGCAGAGGAACCCGGCTTGGCTTCCCCAAAAATTGATTATGCCGGGGCACTATTAGCAAGCGGTTACCGCGCGCTAGGCCTGCCCGTGATGTCGCGGCCGGGGGAACGACGAACCCGGTCGCCGGTGCGACGAAATGTGCATCGCCGCGAGGGCCGGCGCGTTGAGGCGTCAGGCCAATCCCCAAGAGTAGACCCAACTTGCCCGACAACCACGGCCGGCCAGACGCCGCGCTCCACTTCGACCACGGCACGCTGGCGCGCAGCTTGCGGCGCTGCCGCGAGATCGTCACCGACTGTCGCTCCAAGCTGATCGCTCCCGGCGACGAGCAATCGCCCGACCACAAGCGCGCGAGCGAGCCGACCGACGCCAACGGCTGATGGATCGGCACTGTGGGTGGTAGCGGAGGAGGGACTTGAACCCCCGACACGCGGATTATGATTCCGCTGCTCTAACCAGCTGAGCTACTCCGCCCCAGGCACAATACGGTTCGTCCCGCGGGGCCAATTGAGCGCGCCCGCGACGGCGGGAGCGGCGCGGGATATAGGTGGGTGGCCCCAAGCGGTCAACGCGATAGGAACCGCTGCCCCCTGCCCTCGTTGAGCGGAGCAACCGGAGGCGCACTGCATGGATCCCCTGACCCCCCTCGACACCTTGTGCCGGATCATCTTTCGCGCCCGCGAATATGAGGCGCAGACCCCGACCGATTATGACGGCGGCGAGGCGGCGGAGAATATCGACGACGACGACGAGGGCGCGCTGTCGGTGCTCGACGACAGCGTCAACGACAGCGTCGAGGAGGAATTGCAGGCCGCGTTCGAGGATTTGGGCGAGGACCAGCTGGCGGAAGTAGTGGCGTTCAGCTGGGTCGGCCAGGGCACCTACGAGGCGTCCGACTGGGACGAGGCGATGGAGGAAGCGCAGGCGCTGGTCGGCTCGGGCACCGCGGGCGCGATCCGCGAATTGCTCGACATGCCGATGCTCGCCTCGGTGCTCGAAGCGGGGCTGGCCGCGTTCGAGCTCAATTGCGACGGGGTCGGCGACCTCAGCTAGGCGTCAAAAACTTCCGCACACTTCCTGCCCGGAACTGATCGAGCCGCGCACGCAGGCCGATCTCTGCGCCTGGTCGACCAGTTCGCGGTCGCGGCGGCGCTTCTCGGCCCATTGCGCGCGAGTGGCGCACACGCGTTTGACGGCCAGCCGGCTGCCCACGATGGTAATGTCCTCGCACACCTTCTGGTCGGGATCCTTGGCCATTCGCGCGGCGTCCTCACCCGCGGCAGGTGCCGCCGCGGCGATCGCCAGTGCGCCAAATATGCAGCCCGAGAGGATACGCATCATCGCTTGCTCCTCGCCTTGTCCGGAGTGGACCTGGGAGCGCGCACAATACCGATTTCGGCAGCGCGATTCAAACCCGCGGGCCACGCTGCCCGGCGAGCCTTCAGCAAGCTCAGCCCCGCGCCCGGAATGCATAGCGGGCGAGCGTTTCCCACGGTCCGCCGAGATAGCGATGGAGGCCGAGCCCGGCGATGCGCAGCGGGCGCGGCGCGAATCCGGCTTCCAGCTCGGCGAGCAGCGCGCGGGCTGCTTTCGGCGCGACTTTGTTCTGGATCGTGACATGGGGGCGCCAGCCGCCCGAATCCTGCGCGCCGAGCAGGCCGTGGAAGCCGTCGGCGAGCTCGTCGCGGATGATGTCGAGATCGTCCGACACCACGCGCAGCGCGACCCCGCTGCCGAGGTTCATCAGCCCGGCGACAGTGGCACGCGGCGGCGGATTGTCCTTCGCGGCGGCTGCGAGGCGGGCGCGGGCGTCGCTCTCGGCCGAGGGCGGCAGAGCATGGAACATGGTCAGGTGCGCGGGCAACCGGTTGCGCTCGGGCGGGTAGTGCCGGCGGCGCAGGCCGTCGAGCCAGGCAAGGTCGGCTGGGCCAAGCTCGGCGGTGACGATCAGCGCGCTCACCGCCCCGGCCAATTGTCCCGCGCCAGCGTCGGCAATTGCGCGAACCCCGCACCGTCGAGCGGCGCCCTGACCTGCTCGCTGTCGATCGCCGCGCCGTCCCATTCAACCCGGCGCAGGGTCTCGCCGACCCCCGCCACGCCGCCTTCCGCGACGACCAGATAGGATAGCCGCCCGCTAGCGTTGCCGATCATCGCGTCGACCAAGGTGCCAAGCTCGCGGCCGTCGCGCCCGACCAGTGCGGCGCGGGACAGCAGCGTCGCCGGGAACAAAGTTTCGCTCGCCAGCCCGGCGCTTTTGGCGGCGGCTCGCTGGGCACCGTCCTCGACCTGCGCCTGGCGCCCAAGCCAGCGCCACACCCCGAACAGATTGAGCCCGGTCAGCGCGATGTTGGTCCACATCAGCGCCGGCTGCCCGGTCAGTATGCCGAGCGTCAGCCACGCGATCGAGCCGATGGTGAACACGATGAAGCCGTAGCCGGTGATCCGCGCGCCGAGGTTGGACGCGGTCATGCAGGCGGCGGCGATGGTCGCGGCGGTGGCGACCCACGAGACGATGGTTTCCATGGCTCACGCAATGCCGCAGCGGCGCGGCGGTTGCACGCGGCGCGGCTTAGATTTCGAGCTGGCTGCCGAGTTCGACCACGCGGTTGGTGGGGAGCTTGAAGAATTCCATCGCGCTTTCGGCGTTGCGCAGCATCCACGCGAACAGCTTCTCGCGCCAGATCGCCATCCCCGGGCGGGCCGAGGCGAGCAGCGTCTGGCGGGCGAGGAAGAAGCTGGTGTCCATCATCTTGCACAGCGGCCCGCAATTCTTGATCCGCGTCAGCTCGGCGGGGACATCGACCTCCTCCATGAAGCCGTAGCGCAGCAGGATGCGGTAGAAGCCGGCCTGGTAGTCGGTGGTCTCGACCCTCCTGTCCTCCATCACGTAGGGAACGTCCTCGATCCGCACTGTCAGCAGGATGATCCGCTCGTGGAGCACCTTGTTGTGCTTCAGATTATGCAGCAGCGCGTGCGGCACGCCCTTGGCCGAGCTGGTCATGAACACCGCGGTGCCGGGCACCCGCGTCGCGCTGGTCGCCGCCGACTTGATGAAGATCTCGATCGGCAGGCTGGCCTCGCTCATGCGGTCGATCATCAGCTTGCGGCCCTTGGCCCAGGTCGTCAGCAGGGTGAACGCGACGGCGCCGATCAGCAGCGGGAACCAGCCGCCGTCGGGCACTTTCAGCATGTTGGCGCCGAAATAGAGCAAGTCGACGGTAAAGAAGATCGCCAGCAACGGGATCGCCAGCCAGCGTTTCCATTTCCACAGGCCGAGCAGGACGACCGCGATCAGCACGCCGTCGATGAGCATCGCGCCGGTCACCGCGATGCCGTAAGCGGCGGCGAGGTTGGACGAGCTGCCGAAGATCAGGACGAGGAAGATGACCATGATCATCAGCGCCCAATTGACCACCGGGATGTAAATTTGGCCGGCGGCCTTTTCGCTGGTGTGGGTGATGCGCAAGCGCGGGATGAAGCCGAGCTGGATCGCCTGCTGGGTGACCGAGAAAGCGCCCGAGATGACCGCCTGCGAGGCGATGATGGTGGCCGCGGTCGCGAGCAGCACCAGCGGCAGGCGCAGCGCTTCGGGGGCGAGGAAGAAGAACGGGTTCTTGACCGTCTCGGCGGCCTGCGCCGGGTCAAGGTTCATCAGCAACGCCCCCTGCCCCATGTAGTTGAGCAGCAGGGTCGGCATCACGAAGTAGATCCACGAGGCGCGGATCGGGCGGCGGCCGAAATGGCCCATGTCGGCGTACAGCGCCTCGGCGCCGGTCACCGCTAGCACCACCGAGCCCATCGCGATGAACGCGCGCACCGGCTCCTGGACGTAGAAGTTTATCGCGTTCCACGGGTTGATGGTGTTCCACAGCACCGCCGGGTGATCGACGATGTGCATCACGCCGAGCACCGCGATGGTCGCGAAATAGAACAGCATGATCGGCCCGAACAACAGTCCGACCCGCGCCGTGCCGCGCGACTGGATGGCGAACAGCCCAACCAGGATCGCGATCGCGACCGGGATCACATAGGGCTGGAAGCCGGCCTGGACGGTGGTCAGCCCCTCGACCGCGGACAGCACCGAGATCGCCGGGGTGATCATCGAATCGCCGTAGAACAATGCAGTCGCGAACACGCCCAGCAGGACGATCCCGCTGGTCCATCGCCGCTTTTCGCTAAGCGAGCGGTTGATCAAAGCGAGCAGCGCCAGGCTGCCGCCCTCGCCCTTGTTGTCGGCGCGCATGATGATGGTGACGTATTTGACCGTGACGATGATCAGCATCGACCAGAAGATCAGGCTCAGCACGCCGTAGACGTGGAGGCGGTCGGGGGCGAGGATGTGGTGCCCGGCGAAGGTCTCGCGGAAGGCGTAGATCGGCGAGGTGCCGATGTCGCCGAACACGATGCCGATGGCGCCGACCGACAGCTTGGCGAGCGAGCCCTGGGCGTGGCCGTGCGAGACGTCGGCGGGAGGGTCGCCCTCGACGCCCCCGGTAGCGGTGATGTTCATGCCGTCAGATTCTGCCTGGACGTTTCGCGCACGCGCATCATTGCCATCCTCGGGTCGCCGGAACAGCGGCCGCGCGCCGCCCTAGCACTGGCGATATGGCCCCGCAATCGTGGGGGACAAGGCCGATTTGGCGGTCTATAGCGCCGCGCGAACATCATCATAGCGGAGCGAACGATCCATGCGCGTTGGGGTGCCCAAAGAGATCAAGAACCACGAATATCGCGTCGGGCTGACCCCGGCGTCGATCGCCGAGCTGGTCGCGGCGGGCCATGAGGCATTCGTCGAGGCCAACGCCGGCACCGGCATCGACTGCCCCGACGCGGCGTTCAAGAAGGCCGGCGCGACGATCCTCCCCGACGCTGCCGCGGTGTTCGCGGCGAGCGACATGATCGTCAAGGTCAAGGAGCCGCAGGCGCAGGAAATCGCGCTGCTCGAGCCGCGCCACATCCTGTTCACCTATCTCCACTTGGCCGCCGACAAGCCGCAGGCCGAGGGGCTGATGAAGTCGGGCGCTACGTGCATCGCTTATGAGACGGTGACCTCGCCGTCGGGCGCTTTGCCACTGCTCAAGCCGATGAGCGAAGTAGCCGGGCGGATGTCGGTTCAGGTCGGCGCGCATTATCTCGAGAAAGAGCAAGGCGGGCGCGGGGTTTTGCTCGGCGGGGTCCCCGGGGTTGCTCCCGCCACGGTCGCGATCCTTGGCGGCGGGGTGGCCGGGGTCAATGCCGCGCAGATGGCGGTCGGCATGCGCGCCGACGTCACCATCTACGACATCAACAACGACCGGCTGGCCGAGCTCGACATGTTCTTCTCGTCGCAGATCAAGACCGCCTTCGCGTCGCGCAGCGCGATCGCCAACGCCGTCGCCAAATCCGAGCTGGTGATCGGCGCGGTGCTGGTGCCGGGGGCAGCCGCGCCCAAATTGGTCACGCGCGACATGCTCAAGACGATGAAGCGCGGCAGCGTGCTGGTCGACATCGCGATCGACCAGGGTGGCTGCTTCGAGACCAGCCACGCGACCACCCACGCCGACCCGGTCTATGAGGTCGACGGAATCATTCATTATTGCGTCGCCAACATGCCCGGCGCGGTGGCGCGAACGAGTGCCTTCGCGCTCAACAACGCGACCCTGCCGTTCGCGATGCGGATCGCCAATCTCGGTGCCGAGGCGGCGTTGAAGGCCGATCCGCATCTCGCCAACGGGCTCAACGTGTCGGGCGGCAAGATCCGTCATGAAGCGGTCGCCGAGGCGCTCGAGCTGCCGTTCGTCCCGGTCTAACCCCTCCCCCATGAGGGGGAGGTGGCGCGAAGCGTCGGAGGGGGACTGAAGCGGCTACAGCCCCCCACCGTCGTCGCTAACGCGCCGCCACCTCCCCCGAGGGGGGAGGATTGAGCGTCGCCGCGGCGTCTTCGACCAGCGGCCGCCAAGTGGCGTTCGCCGGGGCCGACGCCAGCACTTCGTTCCACAATGCCAGCGCACCCGCGCGGTCGCCCGAGCGCAGCTTCGCGAGACCGAGGAAGAAAGGCGCGGCGGGGTGCTCGGGCGCCAGCGCGCGGGCGCGGGCGAACGCCAGCTCGGCGGCCGGGGTCAGCATCCCGGCATGGTCGACCAGGGCATTGCCGAGCCCGACCCACAATGCCGGCACGCGCGGGTGGGCGCGGATCGCCGATTGCAGCACTCCGGCGGCGTCGCCGGTGGCGCCGCGGCGGGCATAGGATTCGGCGATCACCAGCCAATGCTCGGACGCGGTGAAATTGCCGTAGAAGGCGTGGCGCAGTTTGGTCAGCGGGATCGGCGCGGTTTTGGCGGTGGCGGACGCGGGCGATCCCGGGAGGCCCGGGCGGCCCTGCAAAGCGTAACCGGCGGCGCCGAACAGCAGCGCGGCGCCGCTTAGTTGCAGCAACGCCCCGCGCGTACCGAACAGCCGCAGCGTGGCGATTCCCAGCGCCAGCAGAGCGACGAGGAACACCCACCCGCTCATTTGAGCCGCACCCGCCGTGCGAGCAGCACCAGCCCGGCGCCGAGCAACAGTAGCGGCGCGGCCCACAGCGGCCACGCCACGGGTGCCGAGGGCGGGCGGTAGCTGACCCAGGCACCGTAGCGTTCGACCAGCCAGGCGCGGATCGCGGCGGGTTGTTCGCCGGCGGCGATGCGCGTGCGGACGAGGTGGCGCATGTCGCCCGCGAGCTCGGCGTCGCTGTCGGCGATCGACTGGCCGGCGCACACCAGGCAGCGCAATTCCTCCATCAGCGCCTTGGCCGCGGCCTCCTGGCGCGGGTCGGGGAGCTGGCGGTCGGCCCATTGGGCGGCGGGGAGCGATGAGTCGGCGAGCGCGGGTTGCGCGGCCACCAAAGCAAGAAAGAACAGCAGCCCCCTCACCGCGCCTTCTCCAGCTCGGCGAGAATCATCGGGACATGCTTGGGCTCGATCGGGCCGACGTGCTGGAAACGGATGATACCGCGGCCGTCGACGACGAAGCTTTCGGGGACGCCGGCCGAGCCCAGCGCAAGCTGGACGCGGCTGTTGTCGTCCGCTCCGACACGCTCGAACGGGTCGCCGTGGCGGGCGAGGAAGGCAGCGACATCTTCGGGGCGGTCGCGGATGGCGATGCCGTCGATGGTCACGCCGCGCGCCTTGAGCTGGCCCAGCACCGGCGCCTCGGCGATGCACGGCACACACCAGCTGGCGAAGATGTTGACCAGGCGTGGGCTCCCGGTGGCGAGATCGGCGGATGTGAGGCCCGGCTTGGCTGGCAGTGCGGCTGGCAATGCGAAGGCGGGCACCGGCTGTCCCGCGAGACGCGAGCGGATGGTGGGGTCGGCGGGGTTGGCAAGGCGCCACACCAGCGCGGCGATGACCAGCGCGAGCAGGGCAAGCGGGACAAGGCGCAGTGCCCGGCTCACGTCAGCCGCGCCTTGCGCCAGCCGCGCCACGCGCGGCCCACCAGCGACAGCAGCCCGCCGAGCGCAATCAGCGCGCCGCCGAGCCAGATCAAAGTCACGAACGGCTTCCACCACAGCCGCACCTGCCACCGCCCGGCTTCGTCGGGCTTGCCCAGCACGGTGTACAACTGGCCGTTCCACAACGTGTCGATCGCCGCTTCATTGGTCTCGGTCGGGGGATCGGAGAAGAAGCGCGTCTGCGGTTTCATCACCAGCACGCCGTCGCCGCGCGAGGCGCGCAGCTCGGCCTCGACCGCGGTCCAATTGGGCCCGGCGACCGGCGCCAGGCCGCGCAGCTCGACCAGCCACGGGCCAACGCTGAGCTTGTCGCCCGGGCGCGCGGCGGCGAGCGTCTCGCGGGTGAAGGCGCTGTCGGCGGCCATCCCGACCAGCGCCACCGCGATGCCGAAATGGGCGACCACCATGCCCCACGTCGCGAGCGGCGCGCGCAGCGGGTTGCGGCCGACCAACGGCAGCAGGCTGGCCGGCGCGAGCCAGGCCGCGACGACCAGACCAAGCCGTGGGAGCAAGCCGATTTGCGGCGCGGCGAACAAGCTGATGACCAGCGCGGCCGCTGCGACCAGCGCGGGCAGTGCCAAGCGCTTCGCCACCGGCCTTCGCTCGCGCCGCCAGGCGAGCAGCGGCCCGACCGCGACCAGCGCCGCGAGCAGCAGCGCGAGCGGCCCGGCGACGGCGTTGAAGTAAGGCGCCCCGACCGACAATTTGTTGCCGCTGACCGCCTCTGCCAGCAATGGATAAAGCGTGCCGACGAACACCACGCCGAGGATCACCGACAGCAGCAGGTTGTTGGCGACGAGCCCGCTTTCGCGGCTGACCAGCTCGAACGGCGGGCCTTCCTTCAAGGCCGCGGTGCGCAGCGCGAACAGCAGGAACGCCGCGCCGACGTAGATGCCGAGCAAGGCGAGCAAGAACGTGCCGCGCGAGGGATCGACGGCAAAGCTGTGGACCGAGGTCAATATGCCCGAGCGGACGAGGAAGGTGCCGACCATCGACATCGAGAAAGCGATCACTGCGAGCATCATAGTCCACGCCCGCAAGGCGCCGCGCGCGGCGAGGACGTGGACCGAGTGGAGCAAGGCGGTGGCCGCCAGCCACGGCATCAGCGAGGCGTTCTCGACCGGGTCCCAGAACCACCAGCCGCCCCAGCCTAATTCGTAATAGGCCCAATAGCTTCCGGCGGTGATGCCGAGCGTGAGGAAAATCCACGCGGCGAGCACCCACGGGCGCATCGCGCGGGCGAGGGTCGCGCCGACCTCGCCGGTGAGCAGGGCGCCGACCGCGAGGCTGAACGCCACCGACAGGCCGACATAGCCGAGGTAGAGTGTAGGCGGGTGGAACGCCAAACCGGGGTCCTGCAGCAAGGGGTTGAGCCCCCTGCCCTGCGGCGGCGGCGGGTCGAGCCGGGCGAACGGGTTGGAAGCGACAAGCAGGAACGCGTAGAAACCGAGCGCCAGCGCGCCCTGCGCGCCGAGCGCCGCGATCAGGGTGCGCTGCTGCAGTCGCCGCGAGAATAGCGCCAGCAGCGCGCCGGACAGCGCGAGCACGGTCACCCACAGCAGCATCGAGCCCTCGTGGTTCCCCCACGCGCCGGCCAGTTTGTAGACGAACGGCTTCGCGGCGTGGCTGTTGGCGGCGACCAATGCGACCGACAGGTCGGTGCGCGCGAACACGATCAGCAGCATCGCCATCGCGGTCAGCGCCAGCACGCCTTGCACCACCGCGACCGCGCGGATGGTCCGCGCGGCGGCGACCACCCCGCGCAGCTCGGCGATCATCAGGACCAGCTGGAGCAGCGACAACGCCGCCGCCAGCCACAGCGCGGCGAGGCCGGCTTCGGCGATCATCGGGCGAGCGTGGTGCCGGCCTGGTGCTCGGCGGCCTGGTTGCCGAGCTGGGGCGGCATGTAGCGCTCGTCGTGCTTGGCGAGGATAGTGTCGGCGACGAAGGTGCCGCGGTCGAGCCGCCCCTCGGCGACCACGCCGCTGCCCTCGCGGAACAGGTCGGGGACGATGCCGCGGTAGGTCACCGGGGTGCGCGCCTGCCCGTCGCTGACGAGGAAGCGGACGGTGACGCCGTCGGGATCGCGGCGCAGCGAGCCCGTCTCGACCATCCCGCCCAGCCGCATCGCTTTGCCGTCGGCGGCCTTGCCGGCGGCAATGTCGGCGGGGGTGTAGAAATAGGCGGCGCGGTCCTTGAGCCCGAGCATCGCGAGCAGCACCGCGGCGAGCACCGCGAGCGCCGCCGCGGCGACCAGCGCCAGCCGCTGGTTCTTCGGCTTCATTCGGTCGGCAGCGTGTCGAGCGCCGCCTCGGCTTTGCGCGCCGAACTCAGCGCCCACAGGATCAGCAGCGCGGTGGCGAGGATCGCGACCGCGTAAGCGGCGATGACGAACGGCCAAGGGTTCATGCCGCCGCCGCCCGCCGCAACCGCGCCTCGCGCTTGGCATCGGCCAGCTCGGCGCGCATTCTGAGCAGCACCACACCGGCGAAAATCGCGGTGAACCCGAACAGGGTCATCGGCAGCGGCCACAGCAGCGACCCGTCGATGGTCGAGCCTTTGAGGGAAATGCTCTGGCCCTGATGAAGCGTGCGCCACCACAAAACCGAATAATGGATGATCGGCAGGTTGATCGCGCCGACCAGCCCGAAGATCGCGGCGAGCCGCCCTTCCCCGCCGCGCTCCTTCTCGGCCGAAGCGAGCGCGATGTAACCCAAATAGAGGAAGAACAGCACCAGCATCGAGGTCAGGCGGCCGTCCCATTCCCACCAGGTTCCCCACGTCGGGCGGCCCCAGATCGAGCCGGTGGCGAGGCAGATCAAGGCGAAGGTGGCGCCGGCCGGGGCAATCGCGCGCCCCGCCACCGCTGCCAGGGGATGGCGCCAAACGATCTGGCTGACCGATGCCGCCGCGATCCCCGCCCAGCCGGCCATGCCGAGCCACGCCGCGGGGACGTGGATGTAGAGGATGCGCACGGTCTCGCCCTGGAGGTAGTCGGGCGGGGTCAGGGTCAGGCCGGCGGCCATGCCGGCTATGGCGAGCAACAGGCCGATGCCGAGCAGCCAGCCGCTCGCCGGGCGCGCCCAGCGCA
This sequence comes from Sphingomonas sp., assembly GCF_031426035.1. Classification (GTDB taxonomy): domain Bacteria; phylum Pseudomonadota; class Alphaproteobacteria; order Sphingomonadales; family Sphingomonadaceae; genus Sphingomicrobium. Next base: position 12,541 of record NZ_JANPKO010000080.1, read on the forward strand.
GGAAACGGGCGGGATTGGCGAGGAAGTGCAACGGCGGCTCCTAGCCGCGGCCGATCAGCCGCTGCGCCATCGCGTCGGCGACCGCCGCCGGATCGCGGCCCGAGGCGGCGCTTTCGCTCCAGATTTGCTCGAGCCGCTCGGGGATCGCCTCGATCCGCTGCTTCACCAGGCTGGCGTCGCCGTCGGCGAGATATTCGGTGCAGACGTTGATGATGCCGCCGGCGTTGATCACGTAATCGGGGGCGTAGAGGATGCCGCGGGCGTGGAGCCGGGCGCCGTCGCCGGGGCCGGCGAGCTGGTTGTTGGCGCCGCCGGCAACGACCGGGACGTTGAGCGCCGCGATGGTGGTTTCGTCGAAAATGCCGCCGAGCGCATTGGGGCTGAGCACATCGGCCTCGAGGGAAAGAATCTCGTCTGTCGAGACCACCGTGCCGTTGGCGGCGTCGGCGAGCTTCTGGGCCTTGGCCGCGTCGACATCGGCGATCGACAGCCGCGCGCCTTCCGCCGCGGCGTGCAGCGCGACCCCGGTGGCGACGCTGCCCGCGCCCTGCATCGCGATGTGGAGCCCGGAGACGCTGTCCTTGCCGAGCGCGCGCTTGACCGCGGCCTTCAACCCCAGGAACACGCCGAGCGAGGTGTGCGGGCCGGGGTCGCCGCCGACTTCCCCGCCCTCGGCGGGAAGCCCGGCGACGAACTTGGTCTGGCGCGCGACCTCGATCATGTCGTTGACGCTCATGCCGACATCCTCGGCGGTGACGTAGCGCCCGCCGAGCCCGTCGACCGCGCGGCCGAACGCGGCGAGCAAGTCCGCTGACTTGTGCTTGTCCTCGCCCGCCAGCAGCACCGACTTGCCGCCGCCCAGCGGCAGCCCGGCCATGGCATTCTTGTAGCTCATCCCGCGCGACAGCCTGAGCGCGTCGGTCAGCGCATCGGCGTCGTCGGCATAATGCCAGAAGCGCGCGCCGCCGGCGGCGGGGCCCAAATGGGTCGAGTGGACGGCGATGATCGCGCGCAGCCCGCTGGCGGGATCGTGGACGAACTGCAGCGTTTCGTGCGCATCGTAATCGGCGAAGCCCCAGGGCGTGGTCATGGTCGAGAAAATTCCGTAACTCAGGGTAGGAAGTGGGGCGACCGACGGGACTTGAACCCGCGACCCTCGGTACCACAAACCGATGCTCTAACCAGCTGAGCTACGATCGCCACTGCGCACCTTGGCAAGGCGCGCGCGCTCCTTAGGGTTGGCGGCCCTGCAACGCAAGCGAGGCGGACCTGCGCAATGGCCAATGCGACGATGGAAAAATTCGGTTTTCCGGCGACCCTGGTGCACCAGTTCGAGCATTGGGCGGTGCTGGTCCGCCCGGCGCAGGTGACGTTGGGGTCGCTGGTGCTGGTGGCGACCGGCGAGGCGGTGGCCTATGGCGACCTGCCCGCGGAAGCGTTCACCGAGCAGGGCCGCGCAGTGAAGGCCATCGAGCGGGCGCTGGCCGAGTTCACCCGCTATGAGCGGATCAATTACCTGATGCTGATGATGGTCGATCCCCACGTCCATTTTCACGTCATCCCGCGCTATCCGGAGCCGCGCGAATGGAACGGGAAATCGTTCGCCGACGCCGGTTGGCCCGGGCAGCCAGCGCTGGGCAGCGCGGTGACGCTCGAACCCGCCGACATCGAGAGCCTGGCGAAAGCGCTCAAATCCGCCATCGCGGGTAACCTCGATTAACTTAATCGCGCGTCGAGGGGTCATTCGGCTTGCGCGAGGTTATTGCCGGGCGCATCGTTCTGCGGGGAGAATGAAATGCAGGCGAGTCGCCGCTCGGGGTCGGCTGCCGCATCGAGCGTCTCACTAGGAGAAACGCTGATCGCGGCGGGCCTAGACCCGTCACTGGCCGCCTTGCTCGAGGCGATGCCGCACAAGGTCGTGCTGGTCGACCCGCGCCGCCCGTTCCGCGAGCCCGGCGTGCTGCGCGACGAAGTGATGTTCGTCCGCTCCGGGCTGCTGTCGAAGTTCAAGAGCGATTCCGGCGGCCGCCGCCAGATCGTCGCGCTGCGCTTTCCCGGCGAGGGAATCCTGCCGCGCGAAGGGGCGGCCAGCTACGGCATCCAGGCGATCGTGCGCAGCGAGGTGATGGTCGGCAAGGCGTCCGACTTCGACCCGATCGTCGACGCCCACCCCGAACTCCAGCGGTTCTTCTGGCGGCTGATCCAGCGCAATGAATCGATCGGTTACGAGTGGCTGGTCAATTGTGGCCGCCGCGACAGCACCGCGCGGGTGGTCCATTTACTGTGCGAGACCGCGGTGCGCAGCGGGGTCGATGCCGCCGTCCAGCCGCTCAACAACCCGTTCACCCAGCAGCAGATCGCCGAGATCACCGG
>NZ_JANPKO010000081.1:0-7703 GCF_031426035.1 Sphingomonas sp.
AAACCGGGGCTCTTGGTAGTTCGGTCGCAGCCAACGTATTTGTCCTTGCGCCTCTTCGGCAGCGCGCGCGTGATTGAGGGCTACGAGTCGTGCGACGATCTCGGATGGACTGAGCGATCTCCCCGCCCATTCTTCGCCCCAATCGCGCCGCGAGCGTCGAGCGATCGAAACGAACCCTTCGGGACGGCGCCTTCAAACTCATAGTCGCCCAGCTTACCCTGTTCGGATTGGCCCGGACGCTTTTCACCCAAAAGGTCGCAAAGGTCGAAAATGAATGGCGCAAAATTGGACCGCTCCGATCCGCCCGGCTTGCCCCACCATTCCTCGATAAATTCGTCGACCGTCACGCGCACCCCGCATTCCCGAGCGCGCGAAGCTTAGACGGCGCGGTTGCCGCTAGTCGAGGGTCTAGGATCCGCCCTTGCGCCGTTCGTCCGGCTCTTCCGCGACGCCCTTGAACTTCTCGCCGTCTTCCTTGACGTCCATGAATTCACCATCGCTATCGCTGTCATGGTCGCGGTTGCGCTTCACGTGATCGCCGGTCTTCGGATTTTCGACCTGCGTGCGCTCGTCGACCGCGCCGTCGCGATGCCCTTCGCCCGTATTCTTCGCCATTGCGGAGGCCTCCTTCGCCCTCATCAAAAAAGACGCGCAGGTCGAACATTTGTTCCCTGTTAGTTCTGCCTCAATCGCAGGCTTATCCACCGTTTTGGCGAAGCCGGCCTTGTGGTGGCTGAAGCCACGACTCATACTCTCACCCGCAACGAACTCGGCCTGATGCCGGCGAATTGGGGCCTGCAATGACTGACGAACCCGATCTCTTTGGACCATCACAGCTCGGCCTGGGGCTGGAAGATACGCGCCCCGACCCGACCAAGGTCGATCCCGAAGAAGTCCGCGCCGAACTGCTGGCATTGCTCGCGCTCGCCCGGTCGGCGCGCGACGAGGCGCCGTGGGACCGCCGCACCCATCGCTACCACCAGGTCGTCTTTCCGCAGATGGCCAATTGGCTGCCCGACGACGAGGCCGAGCAGCTGCGGTTCGAGTTCGCCCGCGAGCTCGAGCGTATCGAAGCCCTCCTCGCCGCTTAGCACCGCATCTCAAACAACGCATTGTGAAGCGCGGATTCACTCCGCGCTGGAGCAATTCCGTCTCGCCTCGACGAAAGTACCACTTTCGCCGAAACCCCTAGTAGCCCATCAGCGCCAGCACCTCGCGCCGGCTGCGCTCGTCGCTGCGGAAGATCCCCATCATGCGGCTGGTGGTCATCATCACTCCGGGCGTGCCGACCCCGCGCGCGGTCATGCACGCGTGGCTCGCCTCGATCACCACCGCGACGCCCTTGGGCTGGAGGTGCTCCCAGATGCAGTCGGCGACTTGCGCGGTCAATCGTTCCTGCACTTGCAGGCGCCGCGCGAAGGCGTGGAGGACGCGCGCTAACTTGCTGATTCCAACCACTTTATTGCCCGGCAGATAGGCGATCGCGGCCTTCCCGATGATCGGCGCCAGATGATGTTCGCAGTGGCTTTGGAACGGAATGTCCTTGAGCAGCACGATTTCGTCGTACCCGCCCACCTCGTCGAATGTCCGTGCCAAATGCGCCACGGGGTCATCGGCATAGCCGCGGGCGTATTCGCGCCACGCCCGCGCCACCCGCCGCGGAGTGTCGAGCAGGCCCTCGCGATCGGGATCGTCGCCGGCCCAGCGGATCAGCGTGCGCACCGCCTCGGCAACCTCGGCCGGCACCGCCACCGCGGGCTCGGGGGCAACCAGGTCGCCGTCTTCGGGGGTGCCGCTCATCGCTCCAGCTCCGCTGCTATGTCGGCCGCGACCGCCGCCGCCTGGCCCCTGATATCGGGGACCGCGACGATTTCCCAATAGCGTCCTTTGGTCAGGGGACCCACTGCGCGCACCATCTGACCGGCGCGATTGCGATCGTCGATGGCGAGGCCCATGCCATGCACGTCGGGGGTGACCAGGCCGGCGTCGAGCAGCCCGCGCAGGAGGGGATCGCGGGTGCGTTCGATGGCGCCGAGCGGGCCGGTGCAATTGAACGCGTAAGCTATTGATTCGTAAACTGATTGTGCCGGGCGACCGCGGCGGCGGATGGCGACTTCGAGGCAGCCGTCGCCGCTGCGCACGTCGCCGATCCGCCCGGCGACGATTTCCAGCCGCCCCGCCGCGACCAGCTCGCGCAGCATCGCGGACACCTCGGGCGCGATGCGGTGGCGGTGGACATCCCACCACGGCCGCGCGTGGCGCAGGAAGCGGCGCTGCTGCGCCTCGTCGAGCGCCTGCCACAGAGCGGCGCTGTAGGGACGCAGGCCATCGACCGCGGCGCGCCACCCAACCTCACCCGCCCGCCGCCGCAACCAGCGCCACAGCGCGACCAGGTCGCCGTGCGGCACCTCCTCGGCAGCCACCGGCGCCGGCGAAAATTCGGCGTGCCCGCGCGGGATCAGTCCGCGCCGCGACACCGCGACGATGCGGCCCTGATGCCCGGCGGCAGCGAGAGACAGCACGGTGTCGACCATGGTCAGGCCGGTGCCGATCACCAGCGCATCGCCGCCGTCCGCCGCCAGCGCGGCCACCGCCGCCTTGGCCTCCGACCCCCACGGATTGCCGATGAAGCGCGGCCCCGCCGCTTCGAACCCGCGCATCGGCTCGGGCGGCTGGTTGCCGTTGGCCAGCGCCAGCACATTTGCCGCGAGCGTGCGGCCATCGTCGAGCGTGACAACCCACCCGCCGTCGCCGCGATCTGCCGCGACCGCGCTGCTCTCGATCACATCGACGTGGCCACTCGCCACCGCGCCGTCGAGAATGCCACGCAAATAACGCCCGAACAGCCGCCGCTCAGCGAACCCGCGCGCGTCGCCCCCCTCGGCCACGAAATAGTCCGCAAAATCCCCCGGTGCGTCGGGCCACGCACTCATCCCCTCCGCGCGCACGTTGAGCAGGTGCGCCGGCTCCGCGGTCGAATAGGCAGTGCCGAGCCCGGCGCGGCCGCTGCCGTCGATCAGCATGGAGCCAATCCCGCGGCGGGCGAGTTGCGCGGCCAGCATGGTCCCCGAAAAGCCGCCGCCAATGATCGCGACCGGCGCCCGCCGGTCAGATTTCATAGTCGGGCCACTGGTCGGGATCGTGCGACCCGGCGCGGCGGTGGACCATCTGCTGGTGCAACCGATCGACCGTCCGCCCGGCGGTCTGGGTGAACCAGCCCGGCACGATCGCGTGCACGACGCACGCGGTCCCCGCCGCGATCAGCTGGCCGCCGATGCGCAGCGCCCCGACGCCATGGCCGAGCCAGCTCATACCGAGCGATTGCGGGTGCTCGCGGAACATCCGCGCCACTAGACCGCCGCGCGCCTGTTCCCCGTCCAGCTTGTGCCCTACCCCAGCCATCGCCCTGCCCTTCATTGTGGTGGCCCCGGAGGGACTCGAACCCCCGACCTGCGGTTTAGGAAACCGTTGCTCTATCCTGCTGAGCTACGGAGCCGATCCGCGAGCGTGGATAAGGGCCGCCGCCGTCATTATCAATTCGCCAGGCGGGCTTGCGGGTCACCGCCGCGCCACCGCGGGGATTGGGCGGCGGTGGGCGAGCGCCGGAACCCGCGCGCGCACCTCGTCGATCCGCGCGAGGTCGATCTCGGCGAACTCGACCCCGGACGCCTCCCCCGCGTCGAGCAGTACCTCGCCCCACGGGTCGATCACCAGCGAGTGGCCGTAGGTGTGGCGCCCGTCGTCATGGCTGCCGTGCTGGGCAGCGGCGACGACGAACAGGCCGGCCTCGATCGCGCGCGCCCGCAACAGCACTTCCCAATGCGCTTTCCCGGTCGGCACCGTGAACGCGGCCGGGACCGCAATCACCTGCGCCCCGGCCTCCGCCAGCGCCGCGAACAGCGCCGGGAAGCGCAAATCGTAGCAGATCGTAAGGCCGAGCGCGCCGACCGGCGTCCCCTCGACCACCACCGCTCCGGCCCCCGCGCTATAGACCGAGGATTCGCGCCAGCTCTCGCCGCTCGGCAGATCGACATCGAACAAATGGATCTTGTCGTAGGTCGCGCGGATCTCGCCAGCCGCATCGATCACGAACCCGCGGTTGGCGACCTTGCCGCCCTCGCCGCGCACCGCGAGCGAGCCGATGTGCAGCCACAGTCCATGAACCTTCGCCGCCGCGCGGCACGCGGCGAGCGCCTGATCCTCCTCCGGCGGCTGGATGCTCGCCGCCGCGCGCTTGGCATCACGGTCGAGCAGCCCCGACATTTCGGGCGTGAACAGCATTGCCGCCCCGCCCGCCGCCGCCTCGTCGATCGCCGCCACCAGCGCGGCGGCATTGGCCGCCGGGTCGATCCCGGTGCGCGATTGGAACAAGGCGATCCGCGCCATGCTCACGCCGCGGCGAGCAGGTCGTCGAGCTTGCCGCTGTCCTCGAGCCGCATCAAATCGTCGCACCCGCCGACATGGCGCTGGCCGATGAACACCTGCGGCACGGTCGAGCGGCCACCCGCGCGCTCGATCATCTCGGCGCGATCGGGCCCACCGAAATCGATCACCCGCAGCTTATACTCGACGCCCTTGCGGTCGAGCAGCTGCCGCGCCCGGATGCAGTAGGGACAGGTGGTCTTCACGAAAATCTCAACCTTGGACACGCGGCCTCCTTCAGCTCGACAGATGCGCCGGCCGCACCACCCGCGCCCAGCTGACAAGGTCGACCCTTGCCGCGCCGGCCCGCCTGAGGGCGCGCGCGCAGGCGTTGGCGGTGCTGCCGGTGGTCAGCACGTCATCGACTAGAACGACGGTGCGCCCGCGAAGCTCCGCCGCGCCGGCCGCCTGGAACGCGCCGGCCACCGCGCGCCGCCGCTGGAGGCGGTTCATCCCCTTGAGCGGGGGGGTGCGCTTGATCCGCTTGAGCAGGCCGGTTTCAGTCGGGATCGCGACGCGCTTCGACAGCTCGCGAGCGAGGATTGCCGCCTGGTTGAACCCGCGTTGCCACAGCCGCTGCCGGTGCAATGGCACGGGGACGAGCACGGCATCGGGCGGCAGCGCATCGAGCAACGGCGCCATGTAGCGCGCCATGGTTTTGGCGAGCGCGACCTTGCGGCCGTATTTGAGCTTGATCACGAGCCGCCGCGACAGCTCGTCATAGGCGACCAGGGCGCGGGCGCGGGCGATCCGCGGCGGCCGCGCCAGGCACACCGCGCAGGTCTGGAAATCAGTGCCTTCGAGCGGCATGCCGCAGCTGGCGCACCCGCCGGGCCCAAGGAAATCGAGCTGGGTCCAGCACTCGGAACAGAAACTGTGGATGGCATCGACGATGGTGCCGCAGCCGGGGCAGCGCGGCGGCAGCGCGAAATCGAGCGCCCACGCCCACAGTGCTGCAAATGGCGACCGCCCGGCCATGACGGCTTGTCGCGCACCCGGCCGCGTCGCACAAGCGCAGCGATGGCGGCCCCGCTGTTCGATCCTGTGTTGCGCGCCATGCGCCGCGACCGCGCCGCGCGGGCGGGCGTGGAATTGTTCGTCCTCGAGCGCGCCTTCGCCGACATTTGCGACCGCCTGGCGCCAATCCGCCGCCGCTTCCGCTCGGCGCTGCTGATCGGCTGCCCCGACCCGGCCTGGCCGGCGCGGCTGAAGGAGCTGGCCGATCATGTCGATGTGCTGGACCCCGGCCCTGCCTTCGCGCGCGCCGCGGGGGGCGAGTTGGCGGACGAGGAGCAATTGGCGCTCACGCCGGGAGCCTACGACCTGTGCGTCACCGTCGGCTGCCTCGACACCGTCAACGATTTGCCGGCTGCCCTGCTGCGGCTCGCCCTCGGCCTCGGAGCGGACAGCCTGTTGATCGGCGCCATGGCCGGCGGTGACACGCTGCCGCGGCTGCGCGCGGCGATGCGCGCCGCCGATGCGGTGACCGGCGCAGCAGCGCCCCACGTCCACCCGCGAATCGAGCCCGGCGCATTGGCCGGGCTGTTGTCGGCGGCGGGGTTCGCGATGCCGGTGGTCGACGTCGACCGCATCCCGGTGTCGTACCGCTCGCTCGACGCGCTGGTTGCCGACCTCAGGCGCATGGCGGCGACCAATCTGCTCGCGGCAAGGCCAAGAAATCCGCTGTCCCGCCCGGCACTTGCCGCGGCGCGCAAGGAATTTGCCGCCGATCAGCCCGAGCGGTTCGAGCTGCTCCATTTCGCCGCCTGGACGCCACCGGCCGCGGGACATGGCTGAAGCCGCGTTAACCGAACGCTCGGAATGTCTCGTTAACCCAAGGCTGCTATTTGCTCCACTGTGGACGTGGACCAGAGGAGGGTGGCGTGAGCGCTATCCGGACAATGTTGCGCAGGCTCTTTCGCGATAGCAAGGGAGCCACTGCGATCGAATATGGGCTAATCGCCTCGCTCATCATCATTGGCATGATGGGCGGGCTCAAAGCCCTTGGCGGCGGTGCCGGCGGAATGTGGACCAAGGTCAATTCCGAGGTGCAGAACAGCTAGTTCGCCGCGCGCGGGGTTGCCGATCAGCGTCTACGCCGCGTGAGGGGGCGGACGTCAGCCCCGCCGCGCGCCATACACCACCAGCTTGACCTTCTGGCCCGGCACCAGCCGGGCGTTCGGCGCGAGCCCGTTCAATGAGGCGAAGCGCTCGACCTGGAAATCGCGGTAGGCCATGCGCCCGGCGAGCGACTGCACGCTGTCGCCCGGCCGCACCGTCACCACGTCGATCACCTTGGGGCGGATCGCCGCCGCCTCGTTGGGGGTGATCCGGCGCAGCGAGTTGATCATCGGCTCGAGCGGGCCGAAGCCGTAGCCGCCGCGGGTCAGCGTGACGAAGTGGTAGACCGTGTCGCGGTCCCATTGATAGGCCATCACCCCGACATCGACCGTGCCCGACGAGGTGTTGGCGCGGGCGATGGTGTAGGCGGCGTCGAGGCCGTTGATGCGGGTCCGCTGCGGCGGCGACATCGCCAATTGCTGGCGCCCGCCGGTCAGCTCGCGAAGCACCGCCAGCATGTAATTCTCGAGGCTGCCGCTGTAGCGGCCGCCGCTGAACTGGGCCTGCCCGGACGAGCCCTTGATCGACACCGCGCTGGTGCTGTTCTGCATCAGGAAGCCCTGCGGCACGGCGAATTGGATGCGCAGGTCGGGGTGGGTGAAATAGCGCCCCTCGATGACGCCCTGGGCGGGGTCGTCGTCGACGTAGACGCCCTCGAGCTGGGCGAGGAACTGGTCGCGGTTGCGGGTGCCGGTGCCGAGGCGGCCGGTGGCGCGGGCCTCGGCGAGCGCCTTTTGCGAGCGGTTTTCGCTCAGCGGGTGGGTGCTCGCCCATTCCGGCAGCTGGCGGCTGTCGCGGCCCTGCAGCCGCGCCTCGAGCGCCGACGAGCGGCCGAGCGCGGCGAGGATTCCGGGGCCGCCGGCGGGGTCGTAGCCGGCCGCGATCAAATAGCGCAGCCCGAGCGTGTCGGCCTGATATTCCTGGTCGCGCGAGAAGCCCAAGGTGGCCATCTGCGCCGCCTGCTGCGCGCCGCGCGAAATCAGATTGCCGAACGCGTTGTTGCCGAGCACGCCGCCGAGCACCGCGCCGAGCACGCCCAAAATGCTGTTGCGGGTGGTGGTCGACTGGCGCGCCTGGGCGTGGTTGGCGGCGATATGGCCGACCTCATGGCCGAGCGCGAAGGCGAGCTCGGCCTCATTGTCCATCAGCGCCATCAGCTG
>NZ_JANPKO010000082.1:0-59329 GCF_031426035.1 Sphingomonas sp.
CCGTTAGGCCGTCAGTTACGCAGCAATTGCGAGCGCCTCATTATCGTTGGCACTTGTGGTTATGAACGGTTTTACGGCGCATTCAGGCCGGTCGGCAGCTAAGACTTTATTGCACTCGTCGATCCTGTTTCGCCCCCATCAGCAGCAGCGGAGTTCCCGGTCGATAAACCCGAAGCACCCGCGGCTGGTGGTGGAGGCGCCGGGGTACTGCCCCCCGGGTCCGAAATGCCTATTCCACTCAACACTCTACCGACATAGCCGAGTTGCCCCGGCGCGCCCTAGATAGGGTTTTTCCATCGCTTCCACAAGGAAGGCCGGCGGCCGGAAGGTGTTTCGCGGCGCGGCTGGAACCGCACCCGCGCACTGGCGTTGGTCGCGCCACTGCTGTTAAGGGTCAACGCCGCAACAGCGATCACAAAGGGATTGAACCACATGAACAAGATGTCTTTCGCGCTTCTCGGCGCCGCTTCACTGGCGCTCGCCGCGTGCGGCGGCAAGGGCGACGACAGCCTCGGCGACAATGTCGCGGAGAATTATGACGCCGCCGCCGAGAACCTCGACGCGATGGCCGGCAACGCCGCCAACGAGGCCGAAGCTGACGCGCTGGGCAACCAGGCCGAGGCGCTGCGCGACGAAGGCGAGCGCAAGGAAGAAGCAATCGACGACGCCGATGTCGACGCCGGCAACAAGGCCGAGGCCGACGCCGCCGTCAACGGCATGTAATTTCGCTGATTGCAGCGACATTCGGGGACAAGCCGCCGCCTTCGGGCCGGCGGCTTTTTCTTTGCCCGCGCTTGGCCTAGCGCAGCGAAGATGAACGACCCCGCGATCCCCGCCGCGACCCTGATCGTGGCCCGCGACCGGCCCGGCGCCGCGCCCGAACTGCTGATCGTCGAGCGCGCCGAGGGCATGGCGTTCGCCGGGGGGGCGCTGGTGTTCCCTGGCGGGCGGATCGATGCGGCCGACGCCGAGTTCGCCGCGCGGCTCGGGCTGGGCGACGGCGGTGCGGCGGTTGCCGCGGTGCGAGAGACGCTGGAGGAAACCGCGGTCCCGGCGGGTCTCGACCCGGTGCCTGGCGCCGCATTGGCGCGGGCGCTGCAGGCGGCGTTGCTGGCCGGGGCGGATTTCGCCGGGCTGCTCGACGAGCACGGGCTGACGCTGGACGCGGCCGCGCTGACGCCGTTCGCGCGGTGGGTGCCGAAATTCCACGCTGTGCGCCGCTTCGATACCTTGTTCCTGGTTGCCGCGGCGCCGCCCGGGGAATGGCGGCCCAATGCAATCGAAGGCGAGTGCACCGGCGCGTTCTGGCTGCCCGCGCACGAGGTTCTCGAGCGCGACAAGCGCGGCGAGGCGCGGCTGATCTTCCCCACCCGGCGCAACCTCGAGCGGCTCGCCTTGCACGGCAGCGTGGCCGCGATCCGCGCCGACGCGGCGGCCTACCCGATCGAGCCGATTATCCCGTGGGTCGAGGAGCAGGCCGGCGAGCGGTTCGTCACCATACCCGGCGATCTCGGTTACCCGGTAGTGCGCGAGAAGCTCGAGGGGCTGTGGGGCGGCTGATGCGCGCGGCGCTCGGCTGGCTGGTGGTGCTGGCGCTGCTCGCGCTCGGCGGCTGGTGGGCGCGCGACTACGTCCGCCGTCACCCGCAGGACGTGCCATGGACCACGCTCGACCTGGCGCATCCGGTTGGCCGCTTCACCCCCGCCAAGCTGGCCGCGCTGGGCGACGATTCGCCGCAGTGCCGGGCGTTGCTGAGCGCAGCGGGCGCGGGCGATATCCCCGCGCCACCGCGCCGGGGGGTCGCCGGATGCGGATACGACGACGGGATGCGGCTCGCGCGTGAAGGTCGCAACGCAGCGTTCGCGCCGGCCGGGCTGGTCACCAGCTGCCCGGTGGCCGCGGCCTTGCTGCTGTTCGAGCGCCATGTGCTGCAGCCGGCTGCCCAGCGCCATTTCGGCCAGCCGGTCGCCGCGGTCGATCATGCCGGGAGCTATAGTTGCCGCCGCCTGTATGGCCGCGCCGAGGGCCCGTTTAGCGAGCATGCCACCGCCGACGCGGTCGACATTATCGGCGTCCGCCTCGCCGACGGGACGCGGGTCAGCGTTCTTGCGGACTGGAGCGCGGGCGGGCCCAAGCAGGCCTTCCTGCGCGACATCCGTAACGGCGCGTGCCGCTTGTTCGCGACGACATTATCGCCCGATTACAACGCCGCGCACGCCGACCATTTGCACCTCGACCTCGCCCGGCGCGGGCAAATCGGCTGGACGACGTGCCGCTGAGCAGCGCGAGTCGCGGCGCGCGGTGACAAAAAAGGGGACCCGCCGCAGCGGATCCCCTCCTGATCACGGCTTGAAGCCGGATTTATTTCAGATGGTTCGAAAGATGCTTGTTCATCTCGAACATCGTGCAGCGGTCCTTGCCGAAGACCTTGCGCAATTTGTCGTCAGCAACGATTTCGCGTTTGTTCTGAGGGTTTTGAAGGTTGTTCTTGCGAATGTGATCCCACACCTTCGAAACCACCTGGCTGCGCGGCAGCGGGTCGCTGCCGGTGATCGCCGCAAGTTCCGCCGATGGCTGAACCGGGCGGGCCAGTCCGCCGCCTGCTTTCCTAGGTGTACCCGTCGAACTTTTTGCCATGTGGCCCTCCTGTTGATTCCCCCTTGGTAGAGCGCAATCGCAGGGGCTTTGCAATGGGCGCTACGCTCTTGCGCTCAAGATTGAGTTGGACCGAACGGAACGACGCGGTTGGCGGCGTCGTGGCCGATGTCGGCGCGGCCGCCGAACACGATGCCGGCGCGGGCGCACCAGTCGGCGACGATGGCCGCTTCGTCATGCCCGAAAACGGGGTCGTTGGCGGGAACGTCGGACACCCGGCCGAGGCGGAGGCGGGCGATCGAACGGATGTTGGCGCTGGCGGTGACATGGAACATCAGGCGGTCGATGCGGTAGTGATGCTCGCTGACTTCCTCGACCAGCAGATCAACGCCGGCGAGGTCGGGCTCGAGCGGGGTGCCGAGCAGCATTGCGAGCACGGTCAGGTTGAACGCCATCGCGGGGGGTTGCAGGTCGGACTCGAGCGCGGCGGCGTCACGGTGCGCGAACCATCTGAATGCGCGGTCGATGGCGGATTCGCCGCCGTTGCGGAGGATGTCTTGCGGCATCGGGCCGTGGGCGACGGTGAGGCCTGCCTTGTGGAACGCGGCGAGGAGGAAACCGGCGTCGCTGTAGCCGACGTAGGATTTGCCGCGCGCCGCGTCGGGCAAATCGGCGGCGGCGGCTTCGGCGATGCGGTTGGAGCCGTAGCCGCCGCGCGCGAACCATACCGCGTCGACCGTCGGGTCGGCCATCACCTCGCGCAAAGCGGCGAGCCGCTCGCGGTCGCTGCCGGCGAAGTGGCCGTCGCTGAGGAAGCACTGCGGGTGGATGACGAGCTCGCAATCGCCGCGCGCGGCAGCCAACGCCGCAACCTGCGCGGCGGCATCGCGGCTCAGCGCGCAACTCGGGGCGACCACCGCAATCTTCATCCCGCCCCCACTGGCCATAGCGCTCGCCCGACAAATAGGGCAGTCCTGCCGCCACTGACCAGCGTCTAAATGGGGGATTGCCGCATGGCTCGCCGCTTTATCCTGGCCCTCGGCCTGCTCGCCGCGGGGTGCGCCACCGCCCCTGCCCCCGCCCCCGCCCCGCTTGTCACGGCCGCGCCATTCGATGTCGTGATCCGCGGCGGGACGATCTACGACGGCTCGGGCGGAGCGCCGTTCGTCGGCGACGTCGCGCTCAACGGCGACCGCATCGCGTTTGTCGGCCCGCGCGCGCCGGCGCCGGGGCGGCAGACGCTCGACGCGACGGGCCTGGCGGTGTCGCCCGGCTTCATCAACATGCTGAGCTGGGCGCCGGTCAGCCTGATCGAGGACGGCCGCGGCCTCGGCGACATCCACCAGGGCGTCACCCTCGACGTGTTCGGCGAGGGCGAATCGATGGGCCCGCTGACGCCCGAAATGAAAGCGCTCGAGCTGAAACGCCAGGGCGACATCAAATATGACATCAGCTGGACCACGCTCGGCGGCTATTTCGACCACATGGAGCGGCGCGGGATTTCGACCAACATCGCCTCGTTCGTCGGCGCGACTTCGGTGCGCATCCACGAGCTCGGCGAGAGCGATGTCGACCCGACGCCCGCGCAGCTCGAGCGCATGCGCGGCCTGGTCCGCGCTGCGATGCAGGAAGGCGCGCTGGGGGTCGGCTCGTCGCTGATCTACGCGCCGGCCAATTTCGCCGAGACCGACGAGCTGGTCGCGCTGGCCGAGGAGGCAGGCAAATGCGGCGGCATGTACATCAGCCACATGCGCGACGAGGGGCCCAAGCTGCTCGAGGCAATCGATGAATTGGTGACGATTTCCCGCCGCTCCGGCGCGCCGGCTGAAATCTATCACTTCAAGCAGTCGGGGCGCGCCCATTGGGACAAGATCGACGCCGCCATCGCGCGCGTCGACGCCGCCCGCGCGGCCGGCCTTCGGATCACCGCCGACATGTACACTTACCCGGCAAGCTCGACCGGGTTCGACGCGGCGTTCCCGCTGTGGGTGCAGGACGGCGGGCTCGAGGCGTGGGTCGAGCGGCTCAGCGACAAAAGCACCCGCGCCCGCGCCTTGGCCGAGATGCGCGGCCCCAAGGCGACCGAGAACACCAAGCTGGTGGTCGAGGAACCCGACAAGGTGCTGCTGGTCGGCTTCAAGACCGACGCGCTCAAGCCGCTCACCGGGCGTACCCTGGGCGAGGTCGCGCGCGAACGCGGCAAGCCGGCCGAAGAGGTCGCGGCCGACCTCATCGTCGCCGACGGCACCCGCATCCAGGTGGTCTATTTCGGGATGAGCGAGGACAATGTCCGCCGCCAGATCGGCCTGCCGTGGATGAGCTTCGGCTCCGACGCGGCGTCGATGGCGCCCGAAGGCGTGTTCCTCAAGTCGAGCACGCACCCGCGCGCCTACGGAACGTTCGCCCGGCTGCTGGGCAAATATGTCCGCGACGAGAAGGCCACGACACTGCCCGACGCGATCCGCCGCCTGACCTCGTTCCCCGCCGCCAACCTCGGCTTGCGCGAGCGCGGGTCGCTCCGGACCGGCTATTATGCCGATGTCGTGCTGTTCGACCCGGCGACGATCAAGGACCATGCGACCTTCGCCAAGCCGCACCAGCTCGCCACCGGGGTGCGCGACGTATTCGTCAACGGGGTTCAGGTGATGCGCGGCGGCGCCCATACCGGAGCCAAGCCGGGCCGGGTGGTGCGCGGCCCGGGGTGGACCGGCTGGCCCGGCGGCGGGGCGTGCAAGTAGACGGCTGGACCAATAAATCCGTTCGTGTCGAGCGACGTCGGGACACGCGTCCGAGCAAAGTCGAGAAAATAAACCTCGGCTGCGCTCGGCATAGTCCCTCGACTTCGCTCGGGACGAACGGGAGGGTTTGGTCCGGGTGAACGGGGAAGAAAGTTACGCTCTAGCCAGCGTGGACTCGACCCAATAGGGCCGCGCGAATGAGTGATACCGACATCTTCTTCTGTGGCATCGGGGGCAGTGGGATGCTGCCGCTGGCATCGATCGTGCGCGCGTCTGGTGGGCGGGTTGCCGGTTCCGACCGTTCGCTCGACGCCGGGCGGCTGGCGCCAAAATTCGATTATTTGAAATCGCTCGGCATATCGCTGTTCGCACAGGACGGGTCGGGGCTGCAGCCGGGGATGACCTTGGTCACTTCGGCGGCGGTCGAGGACACGATTGCCGACGTCGTCCGCGCGCGCGAGCTCGGGCTCGAGCATGTCACCCGGCCGCAATTCCTCGCCCGCCTGCTCAACTCGGCGCAGCGCAGCGTGGCGGTTGGCGGGACCAGCGGCAAATCGACCGTGACCGGGATGATCGGCTGGATCCTCCACGCCTGCCATCGCCAGCCGACGGTGATGAACGGCGCGGTGATGAAGAATTTCGTCACCCCGTCGGCGCCGTTCGCGTCGGCGCTGGTCGGGGACCCCGAATTGTTCGTCAGCGAGGTCGACGAGAGCGACGGGTCGATATCGCTGTACCGGCCCGAGGTCGCGGTGCTGACCAACATCAGCCTCGACCACAAATCGATGGACGAATTGCGCGGGCTGTTCGCGGGGTTCCTCGGCGCGGCCAAGAAAGCGGTGCTCAACCTCGACGATCCAGAAACGCGCGCGCTGGCCGAGCTGGTGACCGCCGACAAACGCATCGGTTACGGCTTCGACAGCCCGGGCGCCGATTTGCTCGGCAAGAACCTTGAGCTGCTGCCCGACGGGGTGACCTTTTCGGTGACCAGCGATGGCGAGCGGCACGCGGTGAGCCTGCCGGTGCCGGGCCGCCACAACGCCTCGAATGCGCTCGCCGCGCTGGGTGCCGCGCGCGCGCTCGGCGTACCGCTGGCTGACGGGGCCGCGGCGCTGGCGCGGTTCGCCGGATTGAAGCGGCGGATGGAGACGGTCGGCACCGCGGGCGGCGTTACCGTGATCGACGATTTCGGGCACAACCCGGACAAGATCGACGCCACGCTGGCAACGCTGCGCGCCCAGCCGGGGCGGCTGCTGGTGATGTTCCAGCCGCATGGCTTCGGCCCGCTGGCCAAGATGGGCGACGAGCTCGCCGCGAGTTTTGCGCGCGGGCTGGCCGCCGAGGACATCTTGTTCCTGCCCGACCCGGTCTATCACGGCGGGACAGTGGACAAGGCGCGCGGGACCGACTGGCTGGCGGCCGCGATCGGCCCCCAGGCGCGCCATATCCCCGACCGCGCGGCGATCGGCGAGGCGCTGGTGGCCGAAGCGAAGCCCGGCGACCGCATCGTCATCATGGGCGCGCGCGACGACACCTTGTCCGATTTTGCCGCCGAGCTGGTCGACCGGCTGGCGCGGCGGAACTGAACCGCGCGTCCGGCGTCGGGCGACCATGGCCAAACCAGGCAGCGCGACCGGGTGGAAAGTGCCGCGCGACGAGCGCGATGCTTTGCTGGCGCGCTTCAAGCCGCGCTACGGCCAGGTGGTCGCCGATCATGTCACGCTGCGGGTCGGGGCGACCGCCAAGACGCCGCTGCCGCGCGAGGTGGCGGCGCGAATCGTCGGGCGCGGCGACGACGGCAAGGGCGTCGAGTGCATGGTGGTCGAGATCGACGGGACGACCGACCGCCCCGACGGCTCGACCTACCACATCACCTGGTCGCTCGGGCCGGGGCGCAAGGCGGTCGAGAGCAATGACGTGCTGCGCGATCTGGGCTGGACGCATCTCGACAGCGCGGTCGCGGTGACGCTCGAGCCGGCGCGGTTCTGAATGCCAAAGCTGTTCCTCGATTGCGACGGCGTGCTCGCCGATTTCGATGCCGGGGCGACCGCGCTGCTCGGGATGACGCCGCGCCAGTATGAAGCGCGCAAGGGACGCGGCGCGTTCTGGAAGCGGCTTGCCAATGCGCCCGATTTCTACGCGACCTTGCCCGAGATGCCCGACGCGCGCGAGCTGTTCGACGCGGTCGCGCATTTGGAGCCGACCATCCTGACCGGCCTGCCGCTGGGCAAATGGGCGGCGCCGCAAAAGGAAAAATGGGCGACCGAGCATTTCCCCGGGGTGCCGATCATCACCTGCATGGCGCGCGACAAGCACAAATATATGGCGCGCGGCGACGTGCTGGTAGACGACCGCGAGAACCATCGCGCGGCATATGAGGATGCCGGCGTGATCTTCGTCCACCACGTCAGCGCGGCGGACAGCATCCGTCAATTGGCCGAGATTTTTCCGGGCGTGAAGTCGCCAGCCTAAGCGGCGGCGGCGATGTCGACTTTCTCGACCCACTCCGGCCAGAACACCGGCTCGCGGTTGGACCAGCCGGGGGCGGTCGCGGCGCTTTCGCTGATCGACTGCAGCAGCACGCGGCGGCGATCGGGGTGGAGGTGCGGGAGCGACGCCGCGGCGCAGAACGCCGACGGCAGCCACGGCCGCGCCGATGCGCCGATCAGCCGCTCGTAGAGGAAGCGGTAGGCGGCGAAATTGGGCAGGCGGTCCTGGCCGAGGTCGAACGCCGAGAGCGTGATCAGCATGCCGATGAACGGGTCGATCATGTCGAGCCCGCTGTCGTCGGGGACCTGCATGCGCAGGTGATCGAGTTGCTTGTAGAGGCGGGCCTGGGCGCGGATCGAGGCGCTCTCGCCTTCATCGCGCGACCAGCATTCGATGGCGTCGCGGCGGCCGTAGGCAACGTCGAGCGAGCGGCGGATGTAACGCTGGGTCGCCTTGGGGAACCCCGCGAACTCCTTCATCTCCGAGATCAGCATCGCGCCGCTTGCCGGCTGGCTGGTCCGCGTGATCATCAACCCGACTCCTATTGCCTCGGGGGAGTCATGCGGCCGGTGTGGTTTCTAAACGCTTAACCACTGACCCACCCCTTGTTCAGGATTGAATCAGAGGGAGAGGGGCGCGGCAATGTAAATATCTCACGCGGGCACACTATGCGGCGCGAGTGTTGATTTAATGCAACGCAGTGACGATTCCGTGACGGTTGCGCAACTATTCCGGGAAGGTCGACGAGGGCGCCGGCTTGTCGCTTTGGCCGGGCTGGACCGCGGCCGACGGATCGGAGGCGTCCATCGACTGGTCGCTGCCGATGTCGACCTTGGTGTCGAGATCGTCGGGATTGTCCTTGAGCTTGCGCTCGAGGCCGCGCTCGGGCGGCGCGGGGGTGACGATGGGCGGGGCGTCGGTTGGCGGCGTGTCGGGGCGGTCGTCGTTCACGGTGGTTCCTTGGGTCAGAGTCTAGTCCGTCAACGATAGAGGGGGCGCGCCGTTCCTGCGCTGGTCGATACATCTGGCGTTCATGTTTCGACCGGCGGTGGCGCCCGTTCTGCCAACACCGGTGTCAGCGATTGCCCCGGCGCCGCCCGCGCCGGTAGAAGAGGGCGATGTACGCAGATTCCTCATCCTACCGCTCGGGCCGCTTCGCCGACTGGCCGCTGGCGCTGAAATCGATCCTCGGCTTCTGGCTGTTCTATTACGCCACGGTGGTGGTGCGCGCGTTCCTCGGCCACGACCCGGGCACGGTGCTGCTCAACCGCGCTTACTCGTTGGCGTTCGGGATTACGCTGACCGCGGTGATCTATGTCGTGCTGTCGCTGCTCGCGGGCGGGGCCACCCTCAAGCGGCGGATCGTGATCGGGCTGATCGCCTCGCTGCTGGCGGGCGCGTCGCAATCGCTGCTGCTGATCGGCGCCGACAGCTTCCTCGACAAGCCGCAGGACGAATTCCGCTTCACCTCGCGCGAAGGCTATACCGTGGTCGAAACCGGCAACGAGATGAGGATCGAGCGCGACGGCGCCGAGCCGCTGGTGCTGACCTGGCCGCGGGTCACCCAGCTCCACCAGTGGGACCAGTTCCGCATCGCGCTCGACATGGCGGTGACCTGGTCGTTCTTCTTCGCCGCGTGGAGCGCGTTCTACATCGCCATGCTGGCGCAGGCCGACGCGCTCGGCGCCCGGCGCCGCGCGGCGGAAGCGGAAAGCGCCGCGCGCGCCGCCCAGGTCCGCGCGCTGCGCTACCAGGTCAATCCGCACTTCCTGTTCAACACGCTCAATTCTCTGTCGTCGCTGATCATGTCCGACCGCTCGGGCGAGGCCGAGGGGATGATCCTCAAGCTGTCGACCTTCTTCCGCTCGAGCCTGTCGCTCGACGCCTCGGCCGACATCAGCCTGGCCGAGGAGATCGCGCTGCAGAAACTCTACCTCGACATCGAGAAGGTGCGCTTCCCGCGCCGGCTCAAGGTCGAGATCGACGTGCCGCCCGAGCTCGAGAGCGCGCGGCTGCCGGCGCTGATCCTCCAGCCGGTGGTCGAGAATGCAATCAAGTACGGGGTTTCGCCGACGACCGACAAGGTGACCCTCAAGATCTCCGCGCGCGAGGCAGGCCCGGGGCGGCTGACGATCGAGGTCAGCAACAGCGGCAAGCCGTCGCCTGGCCTCGACGACGAGCTGCATGGCACCGGGCTCGGCCTCGAGAATGTCTGCCAGCGGCTGCAGGCCCGCTTCGGGCGCGCCGCGAATTGCGAATTTGGCCCGCTCGCCGGCGGCGGCTATCGTGTCGCGATGACACTGCCGCTGGACCGGACCGATGGGTGACGAAACCGAGCTGAAAGTCCTCATTGCAGACGACGAACCGCTCGCCGCGGAGCGCCTGCAATTGTTGCTCGCGCGGTGCGAGGGGATCGACCTCGTCGGCACCGCCAGCGACGGCGACAGCGCGGTGCGCATGGCCAAGGCGCTCGAGCCCGACGTGATGCTGCTCGACATCGCCATGCCGGGGCTCGACGGGATCGACGTGGCGCGCGCCTTGGCCGAGGCGCGCCCGGCACCGGCGGTGGTGTTCGTCACCGCGTTCGACCAGTTCGCGGTCGCCGCGTTCGAGGTCGCCGCAGTCGATTATCTGATGAAGCCGGTCGACCCGGCGCGGTTGCAGCGCGCGCTCGGCCGAGCCCGCGCCTACGTCAAACGGCGCAGCGGCGACGGCGCCCCGCCCGCGCGCAAAGGCTCGCAATGGCTCGATGAGTTCTGGGCGTCGGACCTGACGGGACTGGTGCGGATCGCCGCGCGCGATGTCGACCGGGTGTCGGCCGAGCGCGATTACATGCGGCTCCACGTCGGCCGCCGCAGCTGGCTGATCCACCATTCGATGGCCGCGCTGGAGGAAGGGCTCGACCCCGAACTGTTCGTCCGCCTGCACCGCTCGGCGATCGTGCGGCGCGACTTCATCACCGGCTTCACGCGCAACCCGTCGGGGCGGTGGATCGCACGGCTGGGCGACGGCAACGAGCAGCCGGTTGGGCGGCTTTATGCCGACCGCGTGCGCAGCATCGCAGGACGCTGAACTCTCCGTAAATCAAGTGCGCCCGACCGCCGGCACGATGCTGAACCGGCGGCCGGACGCACGGGTGGGCCACACGCTCAAATCAGCGCGGCCGAGACTGCGGCAGCCTGGGCCACGGTCGGCAGGACCAAAATCGCCGACACCGTCGCCGCCACCATCATGACCAGCATTTTCATCTCGAAACTCCACTTAACAAAGGGTGCGGCGCGAACCCTCCTGAGGGACGAGGGCCTGTTTCGCGCCGCATTTGAGGGAGTAGGACGCGGCCCGACGCTTGTCGCCGCGCGCTCGACCAGAGCGTCGGCCGGTTCGGCGGCGGGCGGGATCGGGCGACGAACGGCGTTGGTGCGGCGGCGATTCGACGAACGGCGGTCAGCTGGCCGCGTCGGCCTTGCCGTCCCCGTCCCGATCGCCCTTGCCCGCGCTGCGATCGACCGCGGTGGTCGCGGCGACATCCATCGTGACATTGCCGACGGTGCGGAAGATGTCGGGGATGTTCTCGACCGCGACGAGCAAGGCGAGCGGTCCGGGCGGCACCCCCATCGCAATCGCGATCGGCGCGATCGAGGTAAAGAAGCTGATTTGCCCGGGCAGGCTGACCGCGCCGTAGCTGACCACTGCCGCGACCGCGATCCCGGCCACCATGTTGGCGGTCGAGATTTCAATCCCGAGCCAGTGCGCGACGTAGATGGCGACCGCGATGTTCATCGCCGGGCCGGTGGCGCGGAACAAGGCGACGGCGAGCGGCAAGGTGACGTCGGCGACGCGCTGGCTGACCCCCATCAGCCGCGCCGCGGCGAGCATCGCGGGGAGCGAGGCCAAACTCGATTGGGTTGAAATAGCGACCGCCTGCGGTGCGATCATGCCGCGCCCGAATGCCAGCGGGCTGTAGCCGCCGGCGAGCCACGCCACGACGTAGGCGGCAAGCGTGACTAGGATGCCGAGCGCGGACACCAAAACGATGTAATGGAGCACCCCGGCGAAAGCCGCGCCGCCGGCGCCCGCGCCAACCGCGAACGCCAGAGCGAACACCCCGAGCGGCGCCACCCACAGCACCCAGCCGATCACCACCAGCAAGGCATCGGCGATGGCGTCGAAGAAATTGACGATGGCGCGGCGCTTGGCGGCGTCGATGCGGGTGATCGCCAGCGCGAACAGCAAGGCGAACACTACCAGCTGCAGCACGTCGCCATTGGACGCGGCGGCGACGACGTTGGCGGGGATGATGGTGCGGAAGAAATCGGCGACCTGGGGCACGGTGTCGGGGACCGAGCCGGGATCGAGCGCGGCGAGACCGGCGCGCATCGCATCGGCGGCGGACTGCGGCAGCGGGAAGAGATCGAGCAGCAGCGGCATCATTACCGCGCCGAACACAGCCGACGAGGTGCACACGATGAAAAACCACAGGATCGAGCGCCCCGCGATGCGCCCCGCCCGCGCCGCCTCGGCGCCTTTGGCGACCCCGGTCACCAGCAGCGCGACGATCAGCGGGATGACGGTCATCTTCAAGGCGTCGAGCCATAGCCCGCCGACCATCGACGCCGCGCGCAGCGCCGGCTCGCGCAGGCCATCGCCGAGCGAGGACGCAAACGCCCCCGCCGCCAGCCCGGCGGCGAGCGCGGACAGCACGATCCACGCCCGCGCGCCCTGGATTGGTTGCGCGGCGGCGGCTTCGGCGCGTTCGCTCAACTGGGCTTCCGGAACTTGAACGCGAAGCGGTCGGTCTTGCCGCGGATCTTCTCGTCGAACACCAGCAGGCTATGGTCGTCGGCGGGGTTGCGCAGCAGGTCGCTCTCCCCTTCCAGCACGAACCCGGCGCGCTCGAAATCGGCGCGCACTACCGCGGGGTCGATGCGGTGCAATTTCTCGACCACTTCGCGGGTGTCGCCGCCGGGCGCCGCGGCATGGTCGATGATGGCGAGGATCGCGCCGGGCTTCATCGCCGCGAACAGCCGCGCCAGCCACGCCTGCGGCTCCATGCGCGGGATCTTGCGCTCCTCGCTCTGCCAATAGACGTCGTGATAATCGAGATTCATGATCATGAAGTCGTAGGCGTTGGTGCCCAGCGCGGGCGCCTCGAACGGGGTGTAGATCAACGCGGTATTGCCCTGACGCCCGGCGAACTCGGCGAAATCGGCCTTGCGCTTATCGTTGAGGAACTGGGTCGGGTTCCACACGATGACCTGGCCCTGGGGGCCGACCGCGGGGGCGATGATCTCCGCCCAATAGCGGTTGCCGCCGAACATATCGATCACCCGCATGCCCTGTTCGAGCCCCATGAAGGCGAGGATCTCGGCCGGCTTGCGATTGGCGTCGAGCTTGACGTTGTCGGGGGTGCGCCCCGGGGCGGCGAGCGCCGTCGCGACATCGGCGGGCGCGGCGTGGACCGCCGCGGGCAGCGCCGCCGTAAGTGCCAGTCCGATCGCCAAAGCCAGTGCGCGCATGTGATTTCTCCCACCTGTCGCGCCAGTGACTAGCTTTGACGCGCGCGCCGCGCCAGCCTCTAGCGCGCGGTGGGATCGGCGACGCGGCCGATGAACAGCAAGGCGCCGGTCGGCCGGTCGCGGAGCACGAAGAGGAACGGGTGGTCGGCGCGGAATTGCGGGCCCTCGAACGACATCGCGCCGGTGACCATGATGTCGACCGCGGTGACCGCCGCGGCCTCGGTGCCTTTTTCGTCGAGCTTGAGGAAGGTGCTCTGCAGCACGCGGCTGATTGCCAGCGGCTCGTTGGCGATGCCGGAGAGATCGGCCTGGTCGGTGAAGGCGATCCCCATGCCCATCGCCATCAGCGGCCCGTTGAGGCTGAACGAGCCCGAGAACTCGGCCTTGGGGATGCGCACCTCGACCGGGCGCAGCGGCGCGGAGTCGAGCGCGGCGAGGCGGCGGGCGAGGTCGTCGCCGGATAGGCGGCGCTCGAGCGCGGCGAGGCCGTCGCGTTTCCGCGGCAGGACCAGGCTCAGGCTCATGCGGCCGTCGGCGTAGGGCAGATCGAGGATCTGTGCGTCGCCGTCGTCGACCATCCGATAGTCGCCGATGCGGTGCATCAGGGGCGCCTGGACGGTCTTGCCCGGCGCGAAAAAATCGGCGGCGCGGGTGGCGGTGGCGTCGAACTGGTCGGCCCAGTCGGCGAGCAGATAGACCGCGTTGGTGATGACCAGCCGGGTGGCGTCGAACGGCGGGTCGATGACGTGGGGCACGCGGCCCTCGGTGTTGGCCTTGGCCCAGGCGTTGATGCGCCTGGCGGCCGCCGCGCCCTGGCGGAAATCGAGTGTCGCGACCTCGGCGTCGAGCTCGCTCCTGGCGGCGGCGACGAATTCGGGGTTGGGGGTGAGGTCGTGCGCCAGCCACAGTGCGTTGGCGATATCGACCCGCCCCCCGGCGCGTTTCTCCGCCAGCGAGCGCAACATCGCGCCCGTCGGGGCGAGCACGTCGCCCGCGCCAAACCCCATCGCGCGGCCGATCGCGGCGCGCGTTTCCCCCCGCGCCCCCGCCGCCACCGGCGCCAGCGCGCCGGTGAGGCTGACGGGTGATAACGCGAGATTGCCGGACTCCTCGGCGGCGACCTCGCGATACAGCGCGACGCCCGAGGCGAAGGTCGATTGGCCGATCGTGGTCGGCACGGCCGCAGCTGGCAACGCAGCGGGAGAAACGCTCGGCGGCGGCTCCGGCGTTGCGGCACACCCGGCCAGCAGCAACAAAGGCGCAACCCATTTCATCGTTGTCAGGAGACAGCCGCGCGCCTTGCTCCCCGCTGAACGCCTGCGTCCGGCGTCACATTCATAATTTCCAACGCAATGTTCCGCTCAGCGCATCTTTCGCCGGCTTCCCGTCCAGTCCAACCGCCGGGGTGAACTTCGCCCGCTTCAGGATCACCGCGCATGTCTGGGCGTCGAGCGCCGCAGCTCCGCTGGTCTCGGTCAGGGTACAATCCGCTACGGTGCCATCCTCTTTGACCAAGATAACGAAGCGAACCTTCCCTTCGTTGTCGCCGTAAAGTGCGTCCCGCGGATAATCGTCACTGCTGAAGAAACTGGCAACATTGCCCATTGCGCGGGACCTCAGCGTCGTGGTCGGACCGAGCCCTTCGTTCACGTTCCATACTTTCACGAGATCGGCGACGCATGAGTCCATCAGCTTGAGTAGGCCATCCATGCTGGTCAGCGCGAAGCGCTCGTGCAGCCCCTTGCTAGCGATCGCGAGGCTGAGCGCCTGACGCATGGGAGCGAACTGTTCGATGGTCAGGTTGACCATGTTCACCCGCCGCTGCGTCGACTTGCTGGTGTAGGCGAGTAGGCTCACGTCCAGCGGTGGCCGCTCATCGATCGTCAATCTAGCATCTCGCTGCTCGTCCGCGCCGCCGGCGGCCGCTCGCATCACCGCAATCTGCATTACCTTGCCCAAGGGGGGTGCCTTCAAGACCAGGTAGAGCGGTTTTTGCGGCGTCCCGTAATTGCGCGAGGCGACGCACTGCGCATCGTCGAAATTTACGACCCATTTCTCGGTTGGGTTGAGCGGAGCTTCGGAACGGGCAGCGGCGCTCATGGTCAGGCACACGCAAACCAAGCCTGTCAGGGACCGGCGCATCCACATTCTCCGCGTCGCAATCGTCCCGAGCGCGGCCACCCTAGCTCAAGCCGCCTGCGCCGCGCCAGCCTTCTCCGCCGCCATTGCCTGGATCAGCTTGAGCGCCTCGTGCGCCGACAGCGCCGAGCCTTCCTGCCACAGGCCGACATAGGACAGATGCTCGCCGGCGAAGGTGATCGGGCCTTCGGGTTTGAGCAGCTCGGCGTAGCGCGCGGTGCGGCCGGTGGCGTCCCAATTGGGGCCGATCGCGCCGACCCCTTCGGACCACGGCACCATGCCCCAGCCGACGCTGACCCCCTTGCCCAGTAGCCGCGATTTGCCCGGGTGCAGCGCCTCGACCGATTCGGCGCTGATCCGCAGGCGCTCCGCGTTACTCAGATTGGCGAAGCGGTCGGGGTTGCCGGGGTTGGTCCAGCCCGCGACATAGGCCGCCACCAGCACGCCTTTCTCGGCGTGGAAATTGTCCGACGGATAGATCAGATTTTCGTTGAGGCGGTCGGTCCAGGCGAGGCCGCCGTAGAGGTAATCGTCGGTCTCCCAGAAGCGCGGCGCCTCGAACGCGACCTTGACGCTGCGCAGATAGTCGATGCCTTGCAGCGCGGCTTTCTTGGGCGGCGAGAAGTCGCTGGGGATCCGCGAGAGCAGGTTGGCGGGCAGCGTGCACACGCAATAATCGGCCTCGGTCGTGCCGCCGCGGTGCTCGATGCGCACGCGCTCCCCGGCGCGGCGGATCGCGGTGACCGGGGTGGCGAAGCGGACCAGCGGCCGGACCTCGGCGTGGAGCGCCTCGGCAATGCGGTCCATGCCGCCGACCGGCTGCAGCATCGGCGCCGCCATGTCGAACACATGCTCGAACAGGAACGGCATCGCCGCGCTGCCGAACGGGGCGATCGACTTGGGCATCAATTGATTGAGCGCCATGGCGGGATGCGGTTTTCCTTCGCGCGCATAGCCGCCGGGCTCGACGTCATAGCCCGAGCGGCCGTCAGGGGTGTAGCGGCCCTGGCGGTCGAGCCCGGCGTAGAAGGCAAGGAACTGGCGGAACGCCTCGAGCTCGCCCTTGGGCATCGCCTGGTCGAGGGCGCGGCCGTCGATCGCCTTGGCGAGGAGCTCGCCGATGCGGCCGTCCATGTCGCGCAGCATCCGGCCTTCGCGCACCACCTTGCCGCCGAAGTCCCACCCCGCGCCGCGGTTGGAATTGACCATCACCTCGAGCGGGACGTTGAGCCGACGCGCGTAATCGAGGATCAGGCGGTGGGTCGACGGGATGCGCGCGGCGCCGGCGTTGAAGTACAAGCCTTTGTCGAACTCGGCGCGCTGGAGCGGGCGGCCGATCTGCGCCACCGCATCCCCGCCGCGCACCGTCCACACCCGCCCGCCGACGCGGTCGCGCGCTTCCAAGATGCTGACGGCGTAGCCGGCGCGCTGAAGCTCGTAGGCCGCGACCAGCCCGGCGATGCCGGCGCCGAGGATGACCACGCGCTTGCCGTTGCCGCTGCCGGGAGGAAGCGAGAAATGCTCGGCGCCGGCGGGGGTTTGGCGCGCCATCCCCATCGCTTCCATCGCCAGGAACACCGCGCTGGCGCCGCCGACGGCGCCGAGATCGGTCAGCAGCCTGCGCCGCGTGATCGCCATTCCCTGTGCCCCCTCTATGGTGTCCTGGTCGTGCTCCGTGCCCGCGCCGCGGTGACCTCGATCTCGGCCAGCCAGCCGGGATCGACCAGCCCCGCCACCTGCATCGTCGAGCGCGCCGGTTTGTTGGGCTGGGCGGCGGTCCCGAACCGCTCGCGATAGGCGCGCATCATGCCGCCGAAATCCATTTGCGCCTTGCCCGGCGGGGCGACCAGGAACACTCGCATCATCACGACGTCGCCCAGGCCCAGCCCGTGCGCCGCGAGCGCCGTCTCGATCTTGCCCAGCACCGAGCGGGTCTGCGCCTCGGTGTCGCCAAAGCGCGCGACCGAGCCGGCCGGGGCAGCGGGGTCGACGGCGTCGGGCACGGTACCGCTGATGTAGACCAGCTCGGCATCCGCGAGGACCGCGACCGAGCCGGAAATCGGAGAATCGGGCGCGCCGATCCGCACCACCTCGCCGCCCGCGGTAGCGGCGCTCGCGCTGGCACAGGCCGCCAGCATTGCACCCAGCGCGGCGACACCGATTGTTCGCATGCGACTCGCCCCCCGGCCCCCGATCGGGGCAGGATGACAGGGAATCGCGCCCTGCGCCTCAAAAAAGCTCGGGCCTGCGGTATCGCCCCGGCGCGCCGTGCGTTGTTGCCTTCAGATAAACGGTTTCATCAAGGGAGTAGAGTTCGATGACCGACGATATCCGCAAGGACGACATCACCACCCTCAACACGCTGACCGCGACGCTGATCGACAGCGTCAAGGGCTTCGAGGACGCCGCCGCCAACATCGAGGGCGACAGCAACCTCCAGCAGCAGTTCCGCTCGCGCGCGACCGAGCGCAACCAGGCGGTCGAGGAGCTGCGCGCCGAAGTGCGCCGGCTCGGCGGCAATGCCGAGGACGACGGCTCGTTCCTCGGTGCCACCCACCAGCGCTTCCTCGACTTGAAGGCGGCGGTGATGGGCCGCGACACGCAGGCGGTGATCAACGAAGTCGAGCGCGGCGAGGACTATCTCAAGGAGAAGTTCGAGACCGCGCTGGGCCTGGATTCACTGAGCAGCGAAACCCGCAGCGTGATCGAACGCGCCTATCAGTCGGTCAAATCGGGCCACGACCAGATGAGCGCGCTCAAGCACGGCATGGAAGGAACCAACGCATGAGCATCTTCGGTAAGATCAAGGACGCCATCTTCGGGCGCATGGATCCGGGCGCGGGCAACCGGCCGCAGATCCCCGCCGGCTGGGATGGCGGGCCGCCGGCCGGGACTCCGGGCGCGTCTCCCGCTCCGGGCACCACCATGCAGGACGTCGACGTCGAGCAGGTGCTGACCCAGATCCAGTCCGACAAGGGCAATCCGGACCTCAATTGGCGGACTTCGATCGTCGACTTGATGAAGTTGCTGGGGATCGATTCGAGCCTCGACAACCGCAAGGAACTGGCGACCGAGCTGGGCTACACCGGCGCCACCGACGGCAGCGCCGAGATGAACATCTGGCTGCACAAGGCGGTCATGAAGGAATTGGCCAAGAACGGCGGCAAGGTGCCGTCGAACCTGACCGACTAATTCCAACCGACTGACCCGGATCGATCCGGGGAGGGCGCGGGGCGGCGGGCACCAGTACCGCCGCCCCGCCTTTTTTGTGCGCCCGGCCCGAGCGCGCGGATGTCAGCGCGCGCCGAAGATCAGCTTGACGTGGTTGCGGAATAGCCGCGTCTGGCGCCCCATCAGCCCCTCGTCGTTGAGCGCTTTCGAGAGGATGATCGCGCCCTCGACGATGGCGGTCAGATTGTCCGCCAGCGCGTCGAGATCGACGTCGCCTTTGGGCGGATGGTCGGCCGCGATCTCCTTGAACCACACCGCGAACCGCCGCCGCATGCGCAGCAGATAATCGACGTTCATTTGTTTGACTTCGGCGTCGAACATCCGCTCCTGGTAGGTGATCGAGGCGACCATGCAGCCGGGGTGAAGCACCTCCATGTCGTCCATCATCTGGGCGTAGATGTTGAGGAAGATCAGCAGGCTCTGGAGCGGGTCGTCGCTGAGCTCGCGGGCGCGCTTGGCCAGCGTGTCGATGATGCCTTCGTCCTCGGTCAGGAAGCGGTCGAACAGCTGGCGGGCGAGGTCGTTCTTGTCCTTGAAATGGTAGAAGAAGCCGCTCTTGGTGATGCCGGCGGCTTCTACGAGCTCCTCGATCGAGGTCGCCGCAAAGCCTTTTTCGACGATCGCCAGATAGGCGATGTCCATGATCCGCTCGCGGGTCCGTTCGCCCTTCGATTGCGGCCCCGGGTCCAACTGTACCGCGGGTCCGGTTTTCTCGACCAGCTTCTGCACCATCGCCGTCCGTCCTCTTGTCCGCGGGCGCTAAGTTACACGAAAACCTCGGCAACTCCCAAGCCCTGTCGAACCGACCGCGTGCCTGCTAGAATGCCCCGCGCTCGCGCCGGTAAAAATGGCCCCACAATTTCTCGCACATCTGGGGGACGAAATGATTGGGCTTTACCATTATGTCGCGCTCGGGCTGTTTGCCGGCTTCGCGCTGCTTGAATTGGTGGCGCGCGGGCGGCAGTTCCCGGCGGTCACCCGCTGGCGGCTCAAGGGCGCGGGCTTCATGCTGCTGTACCTCGCGCTGGCGACCTATGCGCCGTTGTTCTGGGACGGCTGGCTCGGCCAGTATCGCCTGTTCGCCGCCGACACGCTGCCGCTGTGGGCGCAGATCGCGGGCGGTTTCCTCGCGCTGGAGGCGGGGATCTACGCGTGGCACCGCACGATGCACAACACGCCGTTGCTGTGGCGCTGGTTCCACCAGATGCACCACAGCGCCGAGCGCATCGACATCTGGGGCGCGCTGTACTTCCACCCGTTCGACACGCTCGGCTTCACCTTCGTCGGCAGCCTGGCGCTGGTGCTCGGCTTCGGGGTCAGCGCCGAGGCGGGGATCGTGATCAACCTCGTCGCCACCTTCATGGGGCTGTTCCAGCACGCCAACATCCGCACCCCGCGCTGGCTCGGCTATGTCATCCAGCGCCCGGAGAGCCACAGCGCGCACCACGAGCGCGGCGTGCATGCCCGCAATTACGGCGACCTGCCGATCTTCGACATCCTGTTCGGCACCTTCCACAACCCCGCCGACTTCACCGGCGAGGTCGGCTTCTTCGACGGCGGCTCGCGCAAAGTGGGGCCGATGCTGGCCGGCAAGGTGATCGCATGAGCCGCGTCCGCTTCGCCCTCGCCTTGCTCGCCTTGGTGTTCAGCGCGATCGGCGCGCCCGCCGCGTTCGCCGCGGCGCCGGTCGACCAGGCCAGTTGGGCCAGCCACAAGCGCACGGTGCAGCTGCCCAACGGGGTCAAGCTGGCTTATGTCGAGCTCGGCGACCCCAAGGGCGCGCCGCTCCTGCTGCTCCATGGCTTTACCGACACCAGCCGCAGCTGGTCGCTGATCGCGCCGTACCTCGACGGCTACCGGTTGATCATCCCCGACCAGCGCGGCCACGGCGCGGCCGATGCCCCGGCCTGTTGCTACGCGACCTCGGTGATGGCCGAAGATGCGCGGCTGCTGCTCAACGCGCTGGGGATCGACAAAGCGGCCGTCGCCGGCCATTCGATGGGCTCGATGATCGCCATCTCGCTGGCCGCCGACCATCCGCAGCGGGTCTCGAAAATCGTCCTGATCGGGTCAACCGCGCTGGTCCCGGTCAAGCGCGGCGACTGGCTGTTCGACGAGGTCTCGGCGCTCAAGGCCCCGCTCGATCCGAACTCGCCGTTCATGAAGGAATGGCACCCGTCGAACCAGCCAACGCCGATCGACCCGGCCTTTGCCACGGCCGGGATGGACGAGCTGCTCGCCGTCCAGCTGCACGTTTGGCGCGGGGTGATGCGCGAACTCGCTCTGGTGCCGGTCGGTCGACACGCCGCCGACGTCAAGTCACCCGTGCTGATCCTGTCCGGCGGCAAGGATCCGTTGTTCCCGGCTGAACACCACGCGTCGCTGGTCAAGGCGTTCCCCGGCGCCGAGGCGCATGTGTTCGCCGATTTGGGCCACAATCCGCTGTGGGAACGCCCGGCCGAGCTCGGCCGCGTCATCGACGCCTTCCTCGCCCGATAAACGGCACGCGCGTCGCCGAACCGTCATAAATCTGCTATGCCGGGCCTTCGCAGCAGATGGAGGTGCTCATGCGCCCGCTTCGCTTCGCGGCCCTTGCCGCGGCCCTGCTCACGCTGGCCCCGCCGGCGTCCGCAAAAAAGCAACTGACCTACCAGCCGACGGTGACCGTCACCTTGACCAGCCACAGCTTCGCGCCCGACCCGATCCGGCTGGCTGCCGGGCGGCCGGTGCGGCTGGTCATCATGAACCGCGCGGGCAAGGTCCACGACTTCACCGCGCCGCGCTTTTTCCGCGCCGCACGGATGATCCGCGGGCGCGTGCCGGGCGGCGCCATCCAGCTTGCCGCCGGGCGCGGCGCGACGATCGATTTGATCCCCGCGCGCGGCAATTACAAACTGCACTGCGACCAGTTCGGCCACTCGCTGCTCGGCATGAAGACACGCATCGTGGTCGAGTGAGCGCCTAGCGCCGCGCCAGCAGCCGCTGGACCGCCGCGTGGCGCGCCGCCTCGTCACCGCCCAGCCGCTCGAGCTGCTCCCGCAACGCGTCGAGCTCGGCCTCCGACAGATGCTCGATACCGATGAAGGCGTTGCGCGAATGGCCGCCGGCGCGGATCAGTTCGTCGAGCTTGGCCTGGATCGCCGAGCCGTCGCGGTTCTGCGCATTCTGGATCAGGAACACCATCAGGAAGGTGACGATGGTGGTACCGGTGTTGATCACCAGCTGCCACGTGTTCGACCAGTTGAACAGCGGCCCGGTGACCGCCCACACGATGACGATCGTCAACGCCAGCACGAAGGCCACGGGCCGCCCCGCAGTGGCGGCGACGCGGCCTGACAGATGTTCGAAGAAGTGGTTCATGATGTGCCCCCGGTTTGCGGGAGCAGCATAGCAGCACGGCCACGAAGGTCACTCGCAGCGCTGCCCGGACGCGCAGCCAGGCCCCAACGGAAATGGGGGCCGGCATTGCTGCCAGCCCCCACTGCGCCGAGCGAAGGATCCGCCGGTGTTCGCTAGCTTGACGACCCGAAGGCCTTCCGCTCCTCGATCCTGGCTCACCAGCTCAGGCGTCGCTTCCCATCGCAGCGGCCCGAAGGCCTCACTTTCCCAAACTTCACCCCCCGAGGGGAGATCGGTCCGGGTCCGCTCATGCTCCGTCCGAAGACGAGGCAACCCCGATGTTTCACGGCCCTTCTTGGGACAACCTCTCCACTCGTCCCGCTTTGCCCGCCGCACTCCGAAGAATGCCTTGGGCCGCGTCGCATGCGGAGGAAGATCATCTCTTCCGGCGCCTCTTCCCGGCTGACTTCCGAAGTTGCTCCGAAGAGCGCCTTCAATCGCCTGCCGGCAGAGATCGGAACCTTGGTCACTGCCGCTTCCGCTTGCCGTTGCCGGCCGTTGGAGAGGCTGCGACCGCCGTCCCGATCACCCATTCGTTATGACCCTCGCCCCGAGTCGCGCAAAGCGGAATCTGCGGCGCCAAGCCTGTGGATAACGGGGATATCGGGCACAATCGCCGGAACCATCCGCGATTGCGCGAATCGCCCCCTCCCCCTAGTCCCGCCAAGTGCCTGAATCCCCGTCCCTAACCCCCGAGCCCGCCTACCTCGCCGGCTTGAACCCGCCGCAGCGCGAGGCGGTGCTGACCGTCGACGGGCCGGTGCTGGTGCTGGCCGGCGCGGGCACCGGCAAGACCGCCGCGCTGACCGCGCGCCTCGCCCATCTGATCGCCACCCGCCGCGCGTGGCCGAGCCAGATCCTCAGCGTGACCTTCACCAACAAGGCGGCGCGCGAGATGAAGGAGCGCGTCTCCGCGATCTCCGGCGGGGCGATCGAAGGGATGCCGTGGCTCGGCACCTTTCACAGCGTCGCCGCCAGGATGCTGCGCAGCCACGCCGAGCTGGTCGGGCTGCAGTCCAACTTCACCATCCTCGACACCGACGACCAGCTGCGCGTGCTCAAGCAGCTCATCGCCGCCGCCAACCTCGACGAGAAGCGCTGGCCGGCGCGGCAATTGGCAGGGCTGATCGACCGCTGGAAGAACCGCGGCTGGACCCCGGCGCAGATCGACGCCGCCGAGTCCGAAGGGTTCGCCGCCGGCCGCGGCGCCGAATTCTACGGCGCCTAACAGGACCGCCTCAAAACCCTCCACGCGTGCGATTTCGGCGACCTTTTGCTGCACATACTGGTCATCTTCCGCCGCCACGAGGATGTCCTCGCCGCCTACCGCGAGCGCTTCCTCTACATTCTGGTCGACGAATATCAGGACACCAACCAGGGCCAGTACGAATGGCTCAAATTGCTCGCCGAGCCGCGCCGCAACCTGTGCTGCGTCGGCGACGACGACCAGTCGATCTATTCGTGGCGCGGCGCCGAGGTCGCCAACATCCTGCGCTTCGAGCATGATTTTCCGGGCGCCGCGATCATCCGCCTCGAGCAGAATTACCGCTCGACCCCGCACATCCTGGGCGCCGCGTCGGGCCTGATCGCGCAGAACTCGGGCCGCCTCGGCAAGACCTTGTGGACCGAGCAGGCCGAGGGCGACCCCGTAAAAATCATCGGGGTGTGGGATGGCCCCGAGGAAGCGCGCCGGATCGGCGAGGAGATCGAGGGTTACGCGCGAAATGGCGGCTCGTTCGACGATGTCGCGATCCTTGTCCGCGCGCAATTCCAGACCCGCGAGTTCGAGGAGCGCTTCATCGCGATCGGGCTGCCGTACCAGATCATCGGCGGCTTCCGCTTCTACGAGCGCGCCGAGATCCGCGATGCGCTGGCCTACCTTCGCCTGGTCGTCCAGCCGGCCGACGACCTCGCCTTCGAGCGCATCGTCAACCAGCCCAAGCGCGGGCTCGGCGACAAAGCGGTCGCCGCCATCCACCGCCATGCGCGGGCGACGCGGCAACCGCTGCTGCTCGCCGCCGCGGCGATGCTCGACAGCGCCGAGCTGACCCCGCAGGCGCGCCGCTCGCTCGGGCGCTTCATCGGCGATATCGCCAAGTGGCGGACGCAGGCGGCGGAGCTGCCGCATCCCGAGCTGGCGCGCATCCTGCTCGACGAGAGCGGCTACACCGCGATGCTTCAGGCCGACCGCTCGGCCGAAAGCGCCGGCCGCCTCGAGAATTTGACCGAATTGACGCGCGCGATGGAGGAATATGAAACGCTCGGCGCGTTTCTCGAGCATGTCAGCCTGGTGATGGACAATGACGCCAACAAGGCGGTCGAGAAGGTCACCATCATGACCATCCACGCCGCCAAGGGGCTCGAATTCCCCAACCTCTTCCTGCCCGGGTGGGAGGAAGGCGTGTTCCCCTCGCAGCGCGCGATGGACGAGGGCGGCCTCGCCAGCCTCGAGGAAGAGCGCCGCCTGGCCTATGTCGCGATCACGCGGGCACGGCACAAGGCGACCATCCTCCACGCCGCCAACCGCCGCATCTACGGCCAGTGGACCAGCTCGCTGCCAAGCCGGTTCCTCGCCGAGCTGCCCAAGGAGCATGTCGAGGAAGAAACCACGATGACCGGCGGCGAGAGCCTGTGGCGCGCGCAGTGGAGCGAGCGCGCCGACCCGTTCGCGCACCTCGCCGCGGCGCAAAGCAACCGCGCCAGCGCGCGCGGCCCCGGCTGGCAGCGCGCCTCCGGCGGCCGCTTCAACGCCGAGCCGCAGCGCGTGTTCGAGGCGCGCGCCTCCGCCGTCAGCCTCGGCAACAAGGGCCGCGACGATCTGTCGCTCGGGCAGCGCGTGTTCCACGGCAAGTTCGGCTACGGCACGATCGCCGTGATCGAGGGCAACAAGCTCGAGATCGACTTCGAGCATGCCGGGCGCAAGCGGGTGCTCGACTCGTTCGTCAGTGCCGGCTGATCCGATACGAAAAAGGGCTTAGTTGGGTGGCTGGTTACAGGCTCGTCACCTGCCCCGCTTGATCCACCACCAGTGGCGGATCGGCGCTCCCTAGCCAGACCTCGAGAAATCCCGGTTTCGTCGTTGGGGCCAGCTTGGACATTAATTTGACTTTGACCCCGCGCTTCAACAGCGTTTCCATCTGTGCCGCCGTCGCGAAGGCATTGTCGCGGTCGTCCTGATAATAATAGCGGATTTCGGTGCGCGGGGGGCCATCGGGACGCGTTTCGATGCCATCGATGATTTCAAGCGCGGGGAGACTGGTGGACAGGTTCTGAAGCAACAGGCGGCCGGGAGCGCGCTGGTTCCGATCGGGCACCTGGAGGTAGACCTTGGTCCGCGCCAGTGCATATTCATCGGGCGCCTTGCACACGAAGATACTCATGTAGCCGGTGGTCTGCGAGCCTTCCGCGGCGAGCGTCAACCCGGGATCGGCGATTCTGGACACCGCATTGGCCCACCCGAACTCGGCCTTGTTGCCGGGATCGTAAACGATCAGGTCGTCCTTGTATCGGTAGCCCGAGATGGTGTTCGAAGACGCGCTCAGGGCGCGGACCCTGACCGAGCTTATTTGCCTGCGCAAGTTCTCCGGCAGGGCAGACCGGGCGGCGGTTTCCTCGCTCGCTTCGCCCGCCAACGCCGCCGCCAGCCGCTGCGCGCGCTCGGCGCGCTGATCGGCCCCCGCGCCGCCCTCGCACCAGAAAATGTCGAACCGCATCCCCTCTTCCTCGGGAGCGGGCGGGGTTGACCTGACCAACTCCCGCTTGTCGAACACCGTCATCGTGCGCGTAGTCCCGAACCTTCGGGTCATCGGCGGCGCTACTGGGGTTGGTGGCGATTCTTGAAAAGCCGCCATCGTGAACAACGCTGCGGTTGACGGATACGGTGCTAATGGTCGCGTCGCGGCCGGCTCGACCGCCGCCATTGCCACAGCCTGCGGGTCCGAAAGCGCGGCGACCGGGCCGTTCTCCGAGGACGGCGGACACGCCCACACGCACCAGTCCCCGGCAAAGCGCCCGCGAGTGACGGGCTCCTGGATGCCGGTGCGGTGGGGGAATTGTTGGCGGTACTCCTCGGCGACCTTGCCGCGCAGCTTGTTGAGTACGCTGTCGAGGTAACTCGAATGCCTCAGCAGGCCGCCCAAAGCACCCGTATAGATGCTGTAGTCGCCGTTGCCGTCCGCCGAAAACTGGCCGCTCGGCGTGGAATAGGCGACAACGATCCCGGGGAAGTCCTCGGGGTTGTTCGACAGCGGCGATACCCGCAGGGACGGCGACAGGCCGTTGATCTGGTCGTACAGCGGGTTCTCGCGACAGGCGTCGAGGATCAACAGCACCGCATTTTCGGTCTGCCGACCCAGCGTCGACAACAATTCGTGCAGATCGACCGCCTGCGTGGCGAAAAAAGAGGTATTGCCAGGGGCGCTGCGAAGGCTCGCCTGGGCGGCCACCAGATCGACCTTGGCACCAGCGCCGAACAGGAAGCTGTGGCTTGTCTCGACGTTCGAAAACTGGGCGCCATGGCCGCTGAAATAGAAGATCACGACCGTGTTGGTGGCGTTCGCGACTGCCTGCCGGAACTGCGTGATGTGGTTGCGCATCTGCTCGGTGGTCTGGTTGCAGGGCGGCGCCGTGATCTCCTCGGGCTTCCAGCGCGCCGCGAGCAGCTTCTCTTTCAGCAACGCGGCGTCACGGCACGGATTTTTGAGGTCCTTCAGGGTCCCGACCGCGGGGACATCGGCCGGTCCGGTACGGATCGTCCCGTCGAGATCGTAGTCGGCGTTGCCGATGATCAACGCCATGTGCTTTACGCCGGGCGCGACGCCATACTCTTCCGCCTGCGCCGCTGTCGTCCATGACGAACAGACGAGCATCCCAATACTCGCCAGGAGTAATGGTTTCCAGGCCGCACGAGTTCTTGCGTTTAAGTCGGCCATGCCCCGCCTCCTACTGGTGGCCTAGAAATTGCCGAGCAAAGCGTTGTCGCCTTATTCATAATTTGATAGAGGCCGTCGAGTCAACGCCGCGCTTTAGGGGGGTCGTTCAATGACGCATTTTGAGGCTCTCTTGACGTTCAGTCGGCAGCTCGGGGTGGTGGTGGGCGTGACGTGTGCCGTGAGCGCCGCGACCGCCCTGGCCCAACCTGTCGACATGCCCCCCGCCGCGGTGGACAGGCTGCCCCAGGGCATTCTCGACCAGATGACGGACTCGACCAAGGCGATCGGCTTTCCCGGCCTGAGCTGGCGAGGGGCCGTAGTCACGGTCGCATTCAACGGCGGCGACCCATCGATCTACCCGCTGATCCAGGCAGCTGCGGATGAATGGACTTCGCAAGGCGGCCGCCTGAAATTTTCGTTCAAGCGTGTCGACGGGACCTGGCGAACCTGGAGCGAGAACGACCTGAGCTCTTCGGCCGATATCCGCATCGGCTTTTTCACCGATCCGAAACGCGATGGTTATTGGTCGACGGTCGGAGTCCTCGCCAAGCGCATTACCGCCGGTGAGCCAACGATGAATTTTGCCGACCTCGGGACGCGCCTGGTGCGTTTTGCGGACGGCAGGCATGCGGCGGAGTGGCGCAATTCCTATTCGCACTCGGTTGTGCTGCACGAATTCGGCCATGCCCTGGGGCTCAATCACGAGCATTTCCACCCCACCTGCCAGGCCGACCTCGATCTGCAGGACGCCGTCTATTGGTACATGGGCCCGCCCAATCGCTGGACCTATCAGCAGGCGCTGTTCAACATGGATTGGCCGACCTACTTCAATGCTATGCGCGGCCAGGCCGGAGCGTCCGACATCAGCATGTCGGCGAGCGCGGATCGCTCGTCGGTCATGCTCTATTCGTTCAAGGACGAGTTCTACAAATCCGGCGCCGCCTCACCATGCCGCCCGGCCGGGCCGAACCGCTATGCAACTGTCCTCTCGCCCCAGGACCGCGCCTACTACGCCGCAAACTACGGCACCGGCGCACAGTAATAGGCCGCGGCGGCCTCAGGCTTTCGAAACCGCCGCCCGCCGCCCTAATCCACCTTCGCGCGCCCTGCTTCGCGCACCCACGCCATCAGCGACGACCAGCGCAATTCCTCCATCAGCTCGATCCCGGCCAGCCGGCCCTTGCACCACACCACCTCGCCGGCGGGCATGTTGAGGCCGTCGATGAACAGCGCCACGAAGGTGTCGCGCGGGGGCAGGCCGTCGCCCTCGACCTGCAGCCCGCGCGCCGAGATGTTGCGCAGGCTCGCCGCCGCCAGGTTGGCGCCCCACTTGAGCCCGACCGCACAGCGCAGCTCGACCCGCGGCATGGTCCGCCGCTCGCCCGGCTGGCTGACCAAGGTTCGGTTGAGCAGTGCGACCATGTCGATCGGCTGCCTGAAGCGGACCCCGGCCTCGCCCGCCGCGGCCCATTCGATGGTCCCCGCCGCGCGTTGGCCGGTGGCCAGCTCGACCGCGACTTCGGCACCGGGCGCGCCGAGCGCGGCGCCGCGAATGGTCGCGCCGAGCGGCGAGATTTTGCGAATCGCGCACGCCCGCCGCTCCCCGCCCTCGAACAGCGCGGTCGGATCGAGCCTGCCCAGCGCATCGGCGGCGCTCGCCTCGTCGGGCCACGGCAGCCGCGCAGCCATGACAAAGGTCGTGACAGAGTGGACTTCGGCCATTCACGTTCCTGGAAATTCGCACGCACTATGCGCGGCTGAAGGCTAAAGAGTTCCTAAGACGATCAGGCGGCGCAGCGCAGTCCAGCTCAGTGCCGCCGCCGCCGTTCCACCGGTTAGTCCAGCTGTCAGACGGCCGATCCGCTCCTTGAGTTTGGCGCCACCGGAGTGGTTTTCAGCGCATGTGCGCCGAGTCGCGGAACTCTCTGCCCTCGCCGTGCATTGAGCGGGCAAAAGTCAACACAAAAATGAGTGCGTAAAATGAACAAGCTAGCCCTCGCGCTGGCGGTGACGGGTGCGGTCGGCCTGGCTCTGCCGGCGACCCCCGCGACCGCGGCGTTCGAAAGTTACGAAGCCCGCGCCACCGCAATGTCGGCGGCGGCGATCGCCCGCCAGCATATGGAGGAAACGTTCGGCGTCAGCTCGCTCAAGCCCGGCCGGTTCCTGTGGAAGGACGGCGCCGAGGCGGGCGGCGAGGACACCCGCGTGGTGGTCGGGCTCGGCGACCAGCTCGCCTACCTCTACCGCGGCGGCGAGCTGATCGCGGTGTCGACCATCTCGAGCGGCAAGGAAGGCACCCCGACCCCGACCGGGATCTTCCCCATCCTCGAGAAGAAGCCGATGCATCGCAGCCGCAAATATGATAATGCCCCGATGCCGTT
This sequence comes from Sphingomonas sp., assembly GCF_031426035.1. Lineage (GTDB taxonomy): Bacteria > Pseudomonadota > Alphaproteobacteria > Sphingomonadales > Sphingomonadaceae > Sphingomicrobium. The sequence continues at coordinate 29,421 of NZ_JANPKO010000082.1, forward strand.
CATGCAGCGCATCGACAAGTACGGCATTGCCCTGCACGCCGGTCACCTGCCCGGCCGCCCGGCCAGTCACGGCTGCGTCCGCCTGCCAGCGAAGTTCGCCGCCAAGTTGTTCAGCGTAACCGACATCGGGACGACCGTGCTGATCGGCGCCTGAACGTCCCGCAACGGGAACGTCAGGCGCTGTGCACCGGGCGAGGCGGATATTCGGGGCGTTCGGAGCGTTGAGCGGCCGAACGGTGAATGAAGAGAAAAATAATGTGGCGTAATCTGGGTGGGGCTGCGGTCGCAGCGCTGATGGTTGCAATGCCGGCGACGGCCGCGCCTCCGGCGGAGGCGACAGCCGTGCCGTTCGTCGCGGCAGCGAGTCCTGCCGCGAGCGCAGTTACGTCGTTTTACGCCAGCCGCCGCGATGCCCCGCTGTGGACCGCCAACGGCGCGCCGCGGCCCGCCGCCACCGCGCTGGTCGAGCTGCTCCGCCGCGCTTCGGTCGACGGCCTCGCCAGCGGCCCCCGCCTCGCCGCCCAGGCCGAGGCCGCGCTGCGCGCCGCGCAAACCGGCGATCCCGCCGCGGTGCTCGACGCCGAACACACCTTGTCCGCCGCGTGGGTGCTCTACGTCCAGGCGCTCAAGGCCCCGGTTGCCGGCGTGCTCTACGGCGATGCATCGGCGAGCCGTGTCCCCAACGCCGCCATCGTGCTCGCCCGCGCCGCCGCCGCGCCGTCGCTCGAGCAGCACGTGCGCGAAGAGTCGAGCGTCAACCCGCTCTATTCCCAGTTGCGCGAGGCGGCGATTGCCTCGGCGCAGCTGACCGGCGGCGTGATCGACCAGAAACTGCTCGCCAACCTCGACCGCGCCCGCGCGATCCCCGCGCGCGGCCGCTTCATCCTGGTCGACGCCGCCTCGCAGCGGCTGTTCATGTACCAGGACGGCCAGGCGATCGATTCGATGAAGGTAATTGTCGGCAAGCCCGAATATGCCACGCCGATGATCGCCAGCACGATCCATTACGCGACCTTCAACCCCTATTGGCACGTGCCGCCCAACATGGTCCGCAAGACCATCGCGCCCAACGTGCTCAAGCTCGGCGCCGGCTATCTCAAGAGCCGCGGCTACGAGGTTGTCTCGGGCTATACCGACGACGCCCGCGTGCTCGGCACCGGCGAAGTCGACTGGAACGCGGTCAAGGCGGGCACCCAGGAAGTGTGGGTTCGCCAGCTCCCGGGCGCCGGCAATTCGATGGGCAAGATGAAATTCCAGTTCCCCAACGCGGACGGCATCTACCTCCACGACACGCCGCAGCGCGAGCTGTTCGCCAAGGCCCAGCGCACGCTGAGCGGCGGCTGCATCCGCCTCGAGGATGCCCAGCGGCTCGGACACTGGCTGCTCGGGCGCGCGCCCGTCGCCCCTTCGGCCGCGCCCGAGCAACATGTCCGCCTGCCGCAGGGCGTGCCGGTGTACGTGACCTATTTGACGCTGCAGCCGGTGGCCGGCCAGTTGACCCAGGTCGCCGACGTCTACGGACGCGATACCGCGGCAGCCAGCGCCCGCGTCGCCGCACTGCAATAGTCGCCGCGCTGCCATAGGGCTGCACCACCGCGAACATAAAAACGGCCCCGGGCGCAGGACGCCCGGGGCCGTTTTGTTCCAGCCGGTGCGGCGGCGTCAGACCGTCGCTTCGCTCATCGTGGTGAGTTCAGGCTTGGGGATACCGCTCGACTGGTATTGCTCGGTCAGCTCGGCCTTGCGCGCGGCGAGCTCCTGGCCCAGCGCGTCCATGTCGAGGCCGGCCTTGCGCGCCTGGGCGAACAGCCCTTCCATGCGTTTTTCTTCCTCCTCGACGTGGTGCTCGATCTGCTCCTGCAGCACCTTGACCTTGGCGTCGTAGAACTCGTCGCTCGGGCCACCCGCCGAGATTTCCGCGATCAGCACCTTGGCGCCGTCATGCTCGACATAGGCTTCCTTGAGCAGGTCTTCCTCGACCTTGCCCTCGCACGCCGGATAGAAAATCTCTTCCTCGATCTTGGCGTGGACCGACAGCTCGAGACAGATCTGCTCGGCGATTTTCCGCTTGGAGCCGTCACCGCTCGCTTTTTCGAACTTGGCGAACAGTTCGTCGACGGTGTCGTGGTCTTTCTTGAGCAACGCCACCGCGTCCAGATTGTCATAATCAGCCACTGTCACTCTCCCTGCTGGTTTTGCTGCGAAACCAATGGGAAAGGCGACATGTTCCGTAACGATTGGAGATGATCGGGGATTGCGCAGGCTAGCCGCGGCGCGCGCTCCCGGCGCGTGCGCGCGCCGCGACCGCGGCAGCGGCCGCAGCGGCATCGTCCGTCTCGGGGCCGATCACTGCAGGGGCGCCAGGGGCCGGCTTTGAATCGAGTTCCAGCCAGTCGCGGAACGGCAAATGGAACAGCATGTCCATGACCTCGAACTCGAGCCCGCCGGGCTGGCTGGTGTTGCTGTTCCACATCGCCACCACGCCGCTCCTGCGCTGCGGGTCGAACAGGATCAGCGAGCGGTAGCCGGCGACCCCGCCGCGGTGGCCGACGATGCGGTGGCCGGCGTAATCGTAGCTCCGCCAGCCGTAGCCGTAATTGGCCTCGCCGAGCCGCTCGAGGAACTTGCGCAGCCGCCCCCGCTCGCCCGGCGTCCTGACAAGCGGGGCGTGGATGGTCTGCAGCAATTGCGGCGACAGCACGTCGGGCATCGCGCCCATCTGCGCCACCATCCACAACGCCAAATCCTTGATGTCGCTATTGACCCCGCCCGACGCGGGCACGCGATAATAAGTATCGAGCACCTCGAGCGGGCGCCGCGCGGCGTCGTGCGGCCGCGCCCAGCTCTTGGCGCCCACCAGCCCATCGCGAGTGACGCTGGCGCTGGTCATCCCGATCGGGTCGAACAGCGTTTCGGCGAGCGCTTTGGCATAGGGTTTGCCGGTCACCTTCTCGACGATCTCGGACGAGCCGTCGTAGGCAACGTTCTGGTAGCTCCAGCAGGTCCCCGGCGGGCAGATCGAGTTGAGCTGGACCAAGGTCGAGCGCAGGAAGCGCGTGTCGTGCCCTTCTTCCAGCTTGTTGTCATAGGCGTTGCGGTAGAGCCCAAGGCGGTGGCTGAGCAGGTCGCCGACCGTCGCCCGCGCTTCCATCCCGCCCGGCAACCGCAGGCTCGACGCATATTCGACCAGCGGCGAGTTGAAGCTCAGGTCGCCCCGCTCGGCGAGCTTGGCGACCATCGTCGCCGCGGCCCCCTTCGACACCGAGGCCCAGCGGAACACGGTGTCCGGCGTCACTTTCTCGCCAGACCCGGCGAGCGTCTCGCCATAGCCGGAGAGGAAGGTGATGCGGCCGTTCTCGACGATCCCGACCGCCATGCCGACCATCGCCCGCTCGGCCATCAGCCGCCGCAGCCGCGCATCGAGCGCGGCATAGTCGATATCCTTGCGCGCGGCGGTCGACAGCGTGGCGAGGCGGTGGTGGGCGCGAGCGGTCGCGGTCGGTTCCGGATTGGGCTGCGGCGCGGGGCGCAGCGCGACAAACGCGGTGGCGAGGAGCAACGTCAAGGCTCCGATCCCGCCAACCACATGCTGCTTTTTCAAGACGTCGTTCTCCCCCGGCCCCGGCCCGCGTGTGGACTCGCGCATGACTCGGCTCAACGCCGCGCGACTCGCGCTGCGATGAAGCGACAGCGCGCCGCGACGAACGCCGCGCCATCTGGCCTTGCCCGGCCGCCTCGCCTACAGCGCGGCCAATTGGAGGCCCGAGCCATGCAATTCCTGCGCACCCTGTTCTGGGTCGTCATCGCCGTCTTCCTGGCGATCCTCGCCACCCGCAACTGGCACGACGTGACGCTCAACCTGTGGGGCGACATGCAGGCCGACATCAAATTGCCGGTGCTGCTGCTGATCATCTTCCTGCTCGGGCTGCTGCCGCCGTTCCTGATCTTGCGCGCGCGGCTGTGGCGGGTGCGGCGCCGGCTCGACAGCCTCGAGCGCCAGCAGGCCCCGGTCGTCGAGCCGGCCCCGGCGGAGCCGAGCATCACCGCATGAACCCGATTTACGTTGCGATCGACACGCCAGATGTATCGCGCGCGCTGGCGCTGTGCGAGGCGCTGCGCGGCGCGATTGGCGGCGCCAAGCTAGGCCTCGAATTCTTCGCCGCCAATGGCCCCGCGGGGGTCGCCCAAATCGCCGCGCTGGGCCTGCCGGTCTTCCTCGATCTGAAGCTCCACGACATCCCCAACACCGTCGCCAAGGCGCTCGAGGCGCTCGCCCCGCTCGAACCGGCGATCCTTACCGTCCACGCCGCCGGCGGCCGTGCCATGCTCGCTGCCGCCAAGGCCGCCGCGCCGCCCGCGACCAAGGTCGTCGCGGTGACCGTGCTGACCAGCCTCGACCAGACCGACCTCGCCGCCTCCGGCGTTGCCGGCTCCCCCGCCGAGCAAGTCGCGCGGTTGGCGGCGCTGGCCCGTGACGCCGGCCTCGACGGGATCGTCTGCTCAGGCGCCGAAGTCGCCGCCGCCCACGCCGCCTGGCCCGACGGTTTCTTCGTCGTCCCCGGAGTCCGTCCGCCCGGCGGCGACAGCGCCGACCAGAAGCGGGTCGTCACGCCCCGGCAGGCGCTCGATTGCGGCGCCTCGATCCTCGTCATCGGCCGCCCGATCACCGCAGCCCCCGATCCCGTGGCCGCCGCGCGGGCGATCGCCGCGGCGCTGTGAAGTGGACAAGGCACCGCGCTTGGGCCTAGCGGGGCGCCACATGGCGACGAGGATTTAGATGAGCTGGCTGAGCCGGGTCCGCAGCGGCATTCCGTTCCTGCCCAAGCGGCAGGGCACCGACAACCTGTGGCACAAGTGCGGCAAGTGCCAGACCATGGTGTTCACCAAGGAATGGGAGGACAATCTCCAGGTCTGCCCGCGCTGCGACCATCACGACCGCATCGGCCCCGAGCTGCGCTTCGAGCAGATCTTCGACGACGAGACCTGCGCCATCCTCCCCGCCCCCGACGCGCGCGAGGATCCGCTGCGGTTCCGCGACACCAAGCGCTACAGCGAGCGCCTCAAGGCCGCCCGCTCGGCGACCGGCGACCGCGACGCCCTGCTCAACGCGAGCGGGACGATCGACGGTCATGACGCCGTCGTCGGGGTGCAGAATTTCGCTTTCATGGGCGGCTCGATGGGGGTCGCGGTCGGCTCGGCGTTCGTCGCCGGGGTGCGCGCCGCGATCGAGGCGCGCTGCCCCTACATATTGTTCACCGCGGCGGGCGGCGCGCGCATGCAGGAAGGCATTTTGTCGCTGATGCAGATGCCGCGCACGACGGTCGCGCTGGCCGAGCTGCGCGAGGCCGGCCTGCCCTACATCGTGGTGTTGACCGATCCGACGACCGGCGGCGTCACCGCCTCCTACGCGATGCTCGGCGACGTCCAGCTCGCCGAGCCCGGCGCGCTGATCGGGTTCGCCGGCCAGCGGGTGATCGAGCAGACCATCCGCGAGAAACTGCCCGAGGGCTTCCAGCGCGCCGAATATCTGCTCGCCCACGGCATGATCGACATGGTCGTCCCGCGGCATCAGCTGAAGGAGCGGCTGGCGCGCCTGATCGGCTATCTGGTGCCGGAGCAGGCGGCGGCCTGATGGCCGATTTCGCGCGGTCGGAGCATCCGGCCGTCCAGGCCCAGCTCGACCGGCTCGCTTTATTATCCCCGGCCGGCGACCGCCTCGGGCTCGAGCGCATCACCGAGCTGCTGGACCGCCTCGGCCGCCCGCAGGACGCGTTGCCCCCCGCGTTCCACGTCGCCGGCACCAACGGCAAAGGCTCGACCTGCGCCTTCCTGCGCTCTGCGCTCGAGGCGGCCGGGCATTCGGTCCACGTCTTCACCAGCCCGCATTTGGTGCGCTTCAACGAGCGCATCCGGATCGCCGGGCGGCTGGTCGAGGACGAGCCGCTGGCGGCGCTGCTGGAGGAGGTGATCGACGCCGACGCGGGGATCGACTCCTCCTTTTTCGAAGTGACCGCCGCCGCCGCCTTTCTCGCCTTCGCACGCAATCCCGCCGACGCCGCGGTGATCGAGGTGGGGCTCGGCGGCCGGCTCGACGCGACCAACGTGATCGCCGCCCCGGCGGCGTGCGGGATCGCGGCCATCGGGCTCGACCATGAGCAATTCCTTGGATCGAGCCTGGCCGGGATCGCCGCCGAAAAAGCCGGCATCGCCAAGCCGGGCCGGCCGCTGGTTGCGCTCGCCCAGTCGGCCGAGGCGGAAACCGCGCTGATCGCCGCCGCCGCCGAGCGCGGCGCCATCCTCCAGCTTGAGGGCCGCGACTGGTCGATCGACCACTCAATCGTCCCCGTGCTTCCGGGCGCCCACCAAGTCCGCAACGCAAACCTCGCCTGGCAGATGCTGTCTAGCCAACAGTCGGTAACGATCGGCCGGCCGCAGTTCGATGCCGGAATTGCGGGCACGCAATGGCCAGCGCGCTTCCAGCGGCTGGCCGACGGTCCGCTCACGCAAGGCGTCGCGACGTGGATCGACGGCGCGCACAACCCCGATGCCGCCGCCGCGCTGGGCGACCTGCTCGCAACCCGGGGGAAAATGCACATCGTGCTCGGGTTTCTCGCCAACAAGGACGCGGCGTCGATCGTTGATCTGCTCGCCCGTCATGCTCTGTCGCTGACCTTCGTGCCGGTTGGCGGCCATGAGCATCACGACCCCGCTGCACTGGCCGCCCGCTTTGGCGGGCGCGCGGCGGCAACGCTCGCCGAGGCGCTCGGCCCCCTGCCCGCCCCGCGACTGATCGCCGGATCGCTCTACCTCGCCGGCGCAGCGCTCGCCGCCAACGGCGAGCAACCCGACTAGGCGGTGTCGCCCTCGCTGGCGCGCGCGGCATCCGATGCAGGCACCGGGCCATCGGCCGCGCGGCGGCGCCCGGCCCACGCCGTGCGCATCCATTCGATCGCGACGAAGCCGACCGCGATGAGGCCGATCAGCGCAGTGAACCGGAACACAGGCGCGTAGCCGATCTGGTCGATCGACTCGCCGATCGCAGCGCGGCCGAGCGAGCCGATGAGAAAGGTCAGCTACGACAGCAGGGCATATTGCACCGCGCTGAACTGGCGCGAGGTGATCGACGACAAATAGGCAACGAACGCCGCCCCGGCGAGCCCGCCCGCGATGTTCTCGCCCGAGATCGCGATCAGCAGCCGCACCATGCGCAGGTCGGAGCCGAAGGTGTCGAGCGCGAAGAAGCGCGCGAAGGCGTCGATCCCGACCGCCCCCGAGGCAAGGTCTGCGTACAGCAGGTTGGATGCAGCGGCGACGATCGCGCCGATCATCAAGGTGGGCATCCGCCCCAGCGTGGCGAACAAAATGCCGCCGATAGCGATCCCCGCCATGGTCATGAACACGCCGAAGATCTTCGACGCGAAGGCCACCTCGTCGCCGGTGTATTTCAGTTCCTGAAGGTAGAAGGGGAAGGCGAACGAGCCCCAGATATTGTCGGTGATGCGGTAGGTCAGGATCAGCCCGAGGACGACGATCACCCCCCAGCCGATGCGCCGCACCAATTCCTCCAACGGCAGGACCAGCGCCGAATAAGCGTGGTCGGCGGCGCGGCCCCCCGCATCGGGCACGCCAAGGTCGTGCTCGACGACATGCTCGCCGCGCGACCGCCACCAGTTGAAGATTGCGGCGACAATCGCCGGCAGGATCACCGTCGCGGCGACGATCAGCGGCCCCACCGACTTGGTAAAGTCGCCGACCGCGGGCGCCGGCGTGCCCGGAGCGGCGGTGACCACACGGACCATGAATTCGCCAACCGTCCACAGCGCCCACGCCCAGCCGGCGCCGACGATGGCGAGTCCGATCGCGCGCCATTTGGGGTCAATCGCGCCCGCCTTGCGAAGCGCCGTCTGCTCGGCTTCCTGCTCGGTGCGCGGGGTATCGGGCGCCAGCCAGGTCGCGATCAGGGTCAGCGCCATGAACCCGCCCATGATCGCATAGACCATCGGCCAGCTGACCCGCTCGGACAGGATCAGCGCCAGCGCGCCGCCGATCAGCGCCGCGATGCGGTAGCCGAACTGGTAGATCGACGAGAGGATCTCAACCGGTGCCTTGTCGTCGGCGACGTCGATCCGCCACGCGTCGATGACCACGTCCTGGGTGGCCGAGGCGAATGCGCCAATCACCGCAACCAAGGCGAACCAGCCGAGCTGAAGGCGTGGGTCGGACACCGACAGCGCGAAGAAGGTCGCGGTCAGCAGCAACTGGCAAATGATCAGCCAGCTGCGCCTGCGGCCGAGCCGTTCGAGTCCCGGCAGCCGCACGCGGTCGACCAGCGGCGACCACAGGAATTTGAACGCGTAGGCAAGCCCGATCCACGACACCACGCCGATTGTCGCGAGGTCGATTTCCCACTCGCCGAGCCACGCGTTCAACGTGCCGATCAGCAGCGTGTACGGAAGCCCCGCGGCGAACCCGAACACCAGCATGATCGCGGTCTTGCGGTTGCCCAATGCGGTGCGCAGAAGCTTCAGGCCCTTGGGCGTTTCGTCCACCGTCACCGTCGCCATATTTCGCCCTCGCCCGCTACTGTGGCGCCATGATTAGCAGCGGATCGGCGGCTGGCTAGTGGCGCATCGACGGGCGGGCGCAGCTACTCGGTGGATGCGGTTCCGACGTACAGCTCGAGGCCCTTCATCGGCTTGGTCTTTTCGCCGGCAAGATGGCGGTCGACGCATTCCAGCGCGTTCTTCAGCTGGCGCTCTGAATAGGGCTTGTTGAGGCAGCCGATGGCGTGCGCGGCGGCCTCCTTGGGCAATTTGTGGCCGGTCGCGAACAGGATCGGGATGTCGCGCTGCTTGGCCGCCATCGCGAGGTCGAGCCCGGTGCGCTCACCGGTCAGCCGCACGTCGCTCAGGATCAGGTCGAGCTTTTCGCGGTCGATGAGGTCGATGGCCGCATCGAAATTGTCGACCGTCGCCACCACCTTGTAGCCGGCGTCATTGAGCATCGATTCATTGTCGAACGCCACCAGCGGCTCGTCCTCGACGACCAGGATCCGCTTGACGATACGCTTACGCTTGCCGAACAGCATTGGGCCCCCAACAAGGAACAGTCAGTGCCCCCGCAACGAACGAAGCGCGATCCTGTGCCGCGGCGCGAACGCCAGCGCCCGCCGCGGGCCTCGGCGCGCCCGGCGGAGCGCGAGGTGGGGCCGCAGCGCATCGCCAAATTGCTTGCCCGCGCCGGCATCGCCTCGCGCCGCGATGTCGAGCGCATGATTGCGGAAGGGCGCATCGCGCTCGACGGCGAGGTGCTGACCACGCCCGCCACCCTGCTCGAGACGCTGCAGGGCGTGACCGTCGACGGCAAGCCGGTGCGCCCGGCCGGCGCCGCGCGGCTGTTCCGCTTCTACAAGCCGCAGGCGACGCTGACCGCCGCGCGCGACCCCAAGGGCCGCCCGACGATCTACGACAAATTGCCGCCGGGCCTGCCGCGGCTGATGCCGGTCGGGCGCCTCGACTTCATGACCGAGGGGCTGTTGCTGATGACCAACGACGGCGAATTGAAGCGCTTGCTCGAACTGCCGCGCACCGGGGTCGTCCGCCATTATCGCGCGCGCGCGTTCGGCGAAGTCAGCCAGGCCCAGCTCGAGGCGCTTGCCGAGGGGGTGACCATCGAGGGCATCCGCTACGGCTCGATCGACGCCAATCTCGAGCGCCGCACCGGGCGCAATTGCTGGATCGAGATGAGCCTGGCCGAAGGCAAGAACCGCGAGGTGCGCCGCGTGCTGGCCTACCTCGGCCTGCAGGTCTCGCGCCTGATCCGCACCGCCTACGGCCCGTTCGACCTCACCGGGCTCGATATGAACGATGTCGCTGAGGTTCCGCGCGGACAGCTCGATCAGTTCCGCGGCAGCCTGAAGTGAGGATCATTGCCGGCGCGTGGCGCGGGCGGCCGCTCACGGCGCCGGCGGGGACCACGACGCGCCCGACCGCCGACCGCGTGCGCGAAACCTTGTTTTCGATGCTGGTCAGCCGGCTCGGCGCCTTCGACGAGCTGCGCGTCGCCGACCTGTTCGCGGGCAGCGGCGCATACGGGCTCGAAGCTTTGTCGCGCGGCGCCGCCTCGGCGACCTTCCTCGACAATGATCCCAAGGCGGTCGCCGCGATCAAGGCCAATGCCGCCGCGTTTGGCGCTGATCCGCAGGTGCAAGTGCTTGGCGGCTCGGCGCTGGCGCTGCCCAAAGCGCCACCGTTCGACCTGGTGTTTGCCGATCCGCCTTACGCGCAAGGTTCGGGCAGCGTCGCGGTCGCGGCCATTGCAAAGGCGGACTGGCTAGCGCCGGGCGGGTGGCTGGCGGTCGAGACCGCGCGCGGCGACGCGGTCGATCCCGGCGCCTGGAGCATTGATAGCGAACGCGACGTCGGCCGCGCGCGGATCACGCTGATCCGTCGCCCGCCTTCTTCGACGCCTGTTTGATCTCCTTGAACTCGCTCGCCAGCCGGCGCCCGATCGCGGCGGCGGCGGCAGCGCCGGCGGCCTTGAGCGCATTGCCCGATTGACCGGCCGCCTTGCGGGTGGAGCGATGCTCGGTGATCGCGGCCAGTGCGGCGGTGGCGCCGACCGCGAGCAGGTCGGCCACCAGCGGGCTCTCGAGCAGCTTGAAGAACGCGTCGGCCGCGCTCGACTCGCTCGTGCTCGACCGCCGTGCCTTCGGACGTGGCGATGCCGCTGCCGGCTTCGCGCCGCTTTTCTTGCGCTTGGTGGTCGCTGTCTTTGCCATGATGATCCTCTCGTCCTGCTCAACCGCCGACGCCGTCAAGCGATCCGCCGCATGGCCTCGTCGCTGAACGGCTGCGCCAGCGAACAGGCGTCGTCGTGCGCGCTGTCAAGCCAGCGCGGCACGTCGGCAACGCGCAGCATGACCGGCATTGCCTTGGGGTGGACCGAACCGACGATCTGATTCGCGTCGCAGGTGAGGAAGGCCATGAACGGGCCGCCTTCGCCGGGGCGCCAGATTCCGGCAAAAGCGAACAGCGGCGGCTGACCGTCGGCGAGGCCGAACCACGCCTTGGCCTTGCGCTTGGTCACCGGGTCGGGGTCGGCGGTCCATTCGCAGAAACTGGTGGCGGGGACGATGCAGCGGCGCGCCGGATCATTGAGCGCGCTGCGCCAGAACGGGCTGGCTAAGTTGCGGACATTGGTGACCGCCCGCGAACCGGCCGATGCGGGCCCAGGAAACCCCCATTTCATCGTCTCGAGCTTGAGCCCGCCGCCCTCGACCCGGCGCAGCACCGGCGCCTGATAGCCGGGATAGATCTCGTCATGGCGCGGCACGTTGCTGGTGTCGCCGTCGAACGGCCCGAACAGCCGCCGCAGCTCGTCGACCGTGGCGGTCATGCTGTAAAGATTGCACATTCGACCGTCCAACTACCCATCCGCACCCGTCGTTTCGTCGTTAACAGGCCGCGCAGCGTTTAACAGGGGGTCGCCGGTTGCCCGAGGTTCATGCAACGCCCGCCACGTTCAGCCGTTCTCGCAACACACTAGACATACCAAGGAGAAAACCATGCGGAGCCTCACTTTGGCGCTCGCCGCCGCTTCGCTCACCGTTCCCGCCCTGCCGGCCCCGGCCCTCGCTTATGCGTCGGGCTACTACAACGGCAAGGTTTGGCGTGACGGCCAGGGCCGCCTGCGCTGCAAGCGCCCCAACGGCACCACCGGCCTGATCGTCGGCGCCGCCGGCGGAGCGCTGGTCGGGCGCGCCATCGACACCCGCGGCGAGCGTGCGACCGGGACCATCCTCGGCGCGGCCGCGGGTGCCCTGCTCGGGCGCCACGTCGACCGCAACCGGCGCGGACGCTGCCGCTAGCCGCGCTGTTCCACTGTATTGACACGATAATACACCTGGACTAAGCTGCCTCCGATACAGGGAGGCATGCATGTACACTCAAACCGACCTCGACGACGCCGTCGCGGCAGGCGCGCTGAGCGCCGAGGCCGCGGCGGCGCTGCGTGCGCACATCGAGGCGCAGCGCCACACCCTCGTGGTGGACGAGGAGCAATTCCGGCTGCTGACCGGGTTCAACGACATCTTCGTCGCCATCGCCAGCGCGATCCTGCTGTTCGCGGTGGCGTGGATCGGCCAGCGCGCCGGAATGGCGCTGGGCTTGGCGATCGAGGGCGAAGGGCCGAGCCCGCTGGCCGGCGCCGCGGTCGCCGCGACGGCGTGGGGCCTGGCAACCTATTTCACCGGCAGAAGGCGGATGGCGCTGCCATCGATCCTGCTGCTGCTGGCGTTCGTCGCCGGCGTGTTCACCGCCGCCGGCTTCGCTTTGGTGCTGATGCTCGGCGCGGCCCGGATCGAGGATTCGCCGCAGGTCGCGGGGCTGCTGGCAGCGGTTGCCGGCGCCGTCGCCGCGGGCGCGGCGTGGCTTCACTGGAGGCGTTTCCGGGTGCCGATCACGGTCGCCGCCGGGGCCGCCTCGGTAGTTGCCATCGCGCTCGGACTGTTGGTCGCCGCGCTCGGCAACGCCGAGAACATGCGGGACATCGTGCTCGGCTTCATGCTGCTGCTCGGGGTCGGCACCTTCCTCGTCGCGATGCGCTGGGACAGCTCGGACCGGGCGCGGCTGACGCGCCGCTCGGACGTCGCCTTCTGGCTCCATCTGCTGGCGGCGCCGATGATCGTCCATCCGGTGTTTACCCTGCTCGGGCTCAACGACGGCCAGGCCACGCTGGGCGAAGGGTTCGTCGTGATCCTGCTCTACATCGTGCTCGGCATCGCCGCGCTGGCGATCGACCGCCGCGCCTTGCTGGTCTCGGCCCTGGCCTATGTGCTGTGGGCGCTGACCGAATTGTTCAAGCAGTTCGGCGCGGTCGAGTTGAGCGTGGCGCTGACCGCGTTGGTGATCGGCTCCGCCTTGCTGCTGCTGTCGGCGTTCTGGAACCAGGCGCGCGCGGCGGTGGTGCGGCCGCTGCCCGAGGGACTGCAGGGCCGGTTGCCGCTGATCGACCGCGTGGTCAGTCCCCAACCAGCCGCATAAGCCGGCGCTCGACCGGGGCGAGGACCGAACCCAAGTCGTTGCCCCGCTTGAGCACCTGGCCATGCTCGCTGACGAGCGCGAACGCCCCCTGCTTCAGCCGAAGCTGGGGGCGTTTCTCGATGCGGATCTCGGGTCGCTCGGCGGTGCGCCGGAACGCCGCGAACACCGCATGGTCGCCGTTCAACCGGATGGCATAATCGCGCCAGTGCCCGGCCGCGACCATGCGGCCGTAGAGGTCGAGGATGCGGGTCAGCTCGCGGCGGTCGAAAGTGGCAATCGGGCGCCGGTCCCTTGGGCGGGGGAACGGCGCGACGACGCTCAAGCGCTTTTGGCCTTGGGCGCCGGCTGGCGCCGCGCTCTCATTGACGCAACTTCCTTGCGCAACTCATCGATCTCATCCTCGAGTTCCTTGAGCCGCGCCCGCGCCGGGTCGCAATCCTCGCCGAACACGGTGCCGTAGGGGACGAAGCCGGGGCTGTAGTGGACGGTATCGACCGGCACCGGGCGGGCCGGGATGCCGACCATCGTCGCGCCCGGCGCGACATCGCCGGTGACGACCGCGTTGGCGCCGATCCGCGCGCCCTCACCGACCACCACCGGGCCAAGCACCTGCGCACCGGAGCCGATCACGACGCCATCCCGCAAGGTCGGGTGGCGCTTGCCGCCGACGCCGGTCGAGGGGTTGGTGCCGCCGAGGGTGACGTTCTGGTAGATGGTGACGTTGTCGCCGATCTCCGCCGTCTCGCCGATCACGGTGAAGCCGTGGTCGATGAAGAAGTTGCGCCCGATGGTCGCGCCGGGGTGGATATCGATCGCGGTCAGGAAGCGCGCGATATGGTTGACGACGCGCGCCAGGAAATACAGCCGCCCGGCGAACAGCCAGTGGCCGATGCGGTGGAGGCCGAGCGCGAGAACCCCGGGATAGAGCAGGATTTCCCACCGCGAACGAGCCGCCGGATCGCGCGCCTTGACCGAGTCCAGATAGTCGAAAAACCCCGAAACCACGCGTGCGCCTCGTTGCTGCCTGACCCGCAATTTAAGTGCGAGCCGCCCGAATTGCCAGCCGAATGGAAATTCGCCTGCAGCAGTTTCGCTTGCGCAACATGGGGCGCATGGGCAAATCACATGCAGCCGGACGGGGGAGGGCGCGATTTTCGAGTCACTATTCGCCGATCCGGCGCTGCTCCTGCCCTTCATCCTGATCGGATTTGCCGCGCAATTGGTCGACGGCGCGCTGGGCATGGCATTCGGCGTGATCAGCACGACGCTGCTGGTCGGGCTCGGGGTTCCGCCCGCCGCCGCCTCGGCCGGGGTTCACACCGTCGAGAGCTTCACCACCGGTGTGTCCGCGATCAGCCATGTCGCGCACAAGAACGTCAACTGGCGGCTGTTCATGCGGATCGTCATTCCCGGCATCATCGGCGGCGTGCTCGGCGCCTATGTCCTGACCCAGATCCCGGCCGACACCGCGCGCCCGCTGGTGCTCGGCTACCTGATGCTGGTCGGGCTCTATTTGCTGTGGCGCGGGGCGACCCACCGCCACACCGAGCGCCAGCCCAAGGTGGTCGAACCGCTCGGTCTCGCCGGCGGCTTCCTCGACGCCGCCGGGGGCGGCGGCTGGGGGCCGATCGTGACCTCCAACCTGTTGGTCCAGGGATCCAACCCGCGGATGACCATCGGCACCGTCAACACCGCCGAATTCTTCCTCACGGTGACCATCTCGGCGACCTTCATCGCCACGCTCGGGCTCGCCGCGTTCACCATCGCGACGCTCGGACTGCTGATCGGCGGGGTGCTCGCGGCGCCGTTCGGCGCGCTGATCGCCAAGCGCATCGCGGCCGATTACTTGCTGGTGATGGTCGGGATCGTGCTGACGCTGACTAGCGCGTGGGGGCTGTGGCGGGCGTTCGGCTAGCCGCCGCGGCGGCACTGCGAGGCGCGCCAGTAGCGGTCCCAGCGCACGGCGAAGCCGCCATCGACCAGCGCACAGGATAGGTCGCCGGTGCGCGGCGCGCGGCACCATGCCGCGGTGCGGTCGCCCTTGCCCAGCCCGTCCGAGCGGCACGCCAGCGGCGGCCCGCTGACCCGCACGTGGCCGGTCGGCGCGATGCCGCGCGGCCGGCCGATCAGCCGGACCAAGGCATCGCGCGCTTCAACCCCGCCGCGCGGCGGGCACGGGTGACCGGGACGGCAGCTGCCGTCGATCTCGCGCGCGGCGATCCCGGCGAGGCGCACCTTGGGACCTTCGGCGCACCAGATCGGCCCGTCCCCGTCCCACACCGCGACCGGGGTGCAGGTGAATGCCGAGCCGGCAGCGACCAATGGCGCAGGGGGGCGACTAAGCCCCGCGACCGAGACGCCGACCACCGACACCGCGACGACCGCGGCGACCACCACCAAACGCATAGAATACTCCCGAGCAGCGGCGAGTTTATGGGAGCCGATTCGGGCTGTCGAGGGCGATTGGAACCGTTGCGGGCGACAATCGCTCGACTCAATCGCAGCCGCGGGACTAATCGGGCGGGGCGATGATTGTTCACCTCCCTACCTTGAAGCAGCTGCAATATCTCGCGGCGCTGCGCGCGCATGGCCATTTCGGCAAGGCGGCCAAGGCGTGCTTCGTGACCCAGTCGACACTGTCGGCCGGCATCCGCGAACTGGAGACGCTGCTCGGCACTACGCTGGCCGAGCGCACGCGCCGCGTGGTGCGCTTCACGCCGTTGGGGCAGCGCATCGCGGACAAGGCCGAGCGCGTGCTGCGCGAGTGCGAGGAACTGGCCGACATGGCGCGCGCCGAGGGCCTGCCGCTGACCGGCGAGCTGCGCATGGGGGTGATCCCGACCATCGCGCCGTTCCTGCTGCCGACCATGCTGCCGCGCCTGCGCGAGCAATTTGGGCGACTGCGGCTGTTTTTGCGCGAGGACACCAGCCAGGACGCGTGCGACGCGCTGCATCGCGGCCAGCTCGATTGCGTGCTGCTGGCGATCCCGTTCGCGTGCGGCGATGTCGATCATGTCGCGCTGTTCGACGACGCGCTGATGGTCGCGTTTCCTGCGGGCGAGGCGCCGCGCGGCACGTCGGTGGCGGCAAGCGCGATCGACGAGGGGCGGCTGCTGCTGCTGGAGGACGGCCACTGCCTCAAGGACCATGCGCTGGCGGCGTGCAACCGGCCCGAGCTGCGCGCCGGGGCCACGATGATGGGCACCTCACTGCACACCTTGGTCCAGATGGTCGACAATGGGCTCGGCGTGACGTTTGTGCCGCGCATGGCGGTCGAGGCCGGGCTGCTGGCGGGGACGCGGGTCACCGCGATGCCGCTCGAAGCTGCGCACGGCACGCGGCAGATCGCGCTGGCATGGCGGCGGTCGAGCCCGCGCGAGGCGGAGTTTCGCCTGCTCGCCGAAACGCTGCGCGGGATCGCCGGGGGCAGCGCGCCCGCCGCCGCCAGCAGCTAGCCGACAGCGGGGGGCCTGCTTACTTGGCGGCAGCCGGTTCGGCGATGCCGATCGGCTCGACGCTGTCGCTATTCTGCGGCACGTCGAAACGGTCGGCGTTCATCACCTTGGTCCAAGCGGCGACGAAGTCGCGCACGAATTTTTCCTCGTGGCCCTTCTCGGCATAGACTTCGGCAACCGCGCGGAGCTGGCTGTTGGAGCCGAAGATGAGGTCGGTGCGGGTGGCCCGCCACTTCTCCTGCTTTCCGCCGCGGTCGTAGCCGATGAACTGCTCGTCGGCGCTGGTGTCGACCACCTCCCAGAAGGTGTCGTTGTCGAGCAGATTGACGAAGAAGTCGTTGGTCAACTGGCCCTTGCGGGTGGTGAACACGCCGTCCGCGGCGTCCTTGTGGTTGGCGCCGAGCACGCGCAGGCCGGCGAGCAGGACCGTCATCTCGGGTACCGACAGGCCGAGCAAGGAAGCCCGGTCGAGCAGCAATTCCTCGGTGCGCACCGAATGCTTGGTCTTGAGATAGTTGCGGAAGCCGTCGGCGGCGGGCTCCATCACCGCGAAGCTGTCGGCGTCGGTCCACTCCTGGGTGGCGTCGCCGCGCCCGCCGACGAACGGGACGTCGACGTTGGAGCCGGCGTCGCGTGCGGCCTTTTCGACTGCCGCCGTGCCGGCGAGGACGATCGCGTCGGCCATCGACAGCGCGCCGCGCAACTCGTCGATCTTGGCGAGGATGCGGCCCAATTCCTCGGGCTCGTTGACCGCCCAGCCGCACTGCGGCTCGAGCCTGATGCGCGCGCCGTTGGCGCCGCCGCGATGGTCGGAGCGGCGATAGGTCGACGCCGACGCCCAGGCGGTTTTTACCAATTGGCCGATGGTCAGGCCGCTGCCGAGGATGGCCGATTTGAACGCGGCGATGTCGCCCTCCGACGGCTTGGTGCCGGCCGGGACCGGGTCCTGCCAGATCAGGTCTTCCTTGGGGACTTCGGGGCCGAGGTAGCGGACCTTGGGGCCCATGTCGCGGTGGGTCAGCTTGAACCAGGCGCGCGCGAAAGCGTCCTTGAACGCCTCGTGATCGGTGCGGAATTTCTCCGAGATCACGCGGAACTCGGGGTCCTCGCGCAGCGCCATGTCGGCGGTCGTCATCATCGTCGGCACGCGCTTCGACGAGTCGTGCGCGGCAGGCGCCTTGTCCTCTTCCTTCTGGTCGATCGGCTGCCACTGCTGGGCGCCGGCGGGGGAGCGGACGAGTTCGTACTCATAGTCGAGCAATAGGCGGAAGTAATTCTCCGACCATTGCGTCGGGGTGTTGACCCATGCGCCTTCGATGCCGCTGGTGATGGTGTGCTCGCCGAAGCCGCTTTCGTGCGCGCTTGCCCAGCCGAGACCCTGGAGCGAAATGTCGGCGCCCTCCGGCGCGGCATCGACCAGGCTCGGGTCGCCCGCGCCGTGCGCCTTGCCGAAGGTGTGGCCGCCGGCGGTCAGCGCGACGGTTTCCTCATGGTTCATCGCCATGCGCTCGAAGGTGATCTTGATGTCGCGCGCCGACTGCAGCGGGTCGGGCACGCCGCCCGGGCCTTCCGGATTGACGTAGATCAGCCCCATCTGGATCGCGGCGAGGGGATGCTCGAGTTCCAATTCGCGCTCGGGCTGGATGCGGGTTTCGGCGGCGTCGACCCACTTCTCCTCGGCGCCCCAGTAAATGTCCTTCTCCGGCTCGAACACGTCGGCGCGGCCGCCGCCGAAGCCGAACACCGGGCCGCCCATCGATTCGATCGCGACATTGCCGGCGAGGATGAACAGGTCGGCCCAGCTGATATTCTTGCCGTACTTCTGCTTGATCGGCCACAGCAGCCGCCGCGCCTTGTCGAGATTGCCGTTGTCGGGCCACGAGTTGAGCGGGGCGAAGCGCTGCTGCCCGCTATTGGCGCCGCCGCGCCCGTCGGCGGTGCGATAGGTGCCCGCGGCGTGCCACGCCATGCGGATCATGAACGGCCCGTAGTGACCGTAGTCGGCCGGCCACCACGGCTTGCTGTCGGTCATCAGCGCGGTCAGGTCGGCTTTCAGCGCCTGGTAGTCGAGCGCCTTGAACGCTTCGGCATAATCGAAGTCGGCGCCCATCGGGTCGGGCGACAGTCCGCCCTGGTTGAGAACCTCGAGCGGCAGCGATTCGGGCCACCAGTCCTTGTTCTGCCGCCCCAGCAGCGAGCGCACCGTGCTCGGCCGATCGACCGGACAGCCCGAACCCATCTCACCCGTCTTTGCGTCCATTGCGATGTCCTTTGCTGCGGCAGTTTGGCGCGATGCCTAGGCCGATCCGGTGATCGAGGGAAACGAGTATAATTGGTCAGTATCAATCGCCGAATCGATTAGTGTGGCGCCGAATCGATTAGTCCATGTGGCGGATGCCGATTCTCAGATAATCGTAGCCGGTGAGCAGGGTCAGTGCGGCGGCGGCCCACAGGCTGGCCAGCCCGACATCGTGAACCCACACTTCGTGCGGCAGCGCGCCGCCTAGAATGAGCGCGCCAAGCGCGACCAATTGCAGCGTAGTCTTCCACTTGGCGAGGCTGCTGACCGGCATCGACACCTGCGAGCCGGCGAGGAATTCGCGCAGGCCGGAGACGATGATTTCGCGCAGCAGGATGACCAGCGCGGGGATGATGTGGAGGCCGTGGATCACCGGCTCGCCGCTCATCTTGCGCGACGACACCAGCATCATGATCACCGCGGCGACCATGATCTTGTCGGCGATCGGGTCGAGGAACTGGCCAAGCCGCGAAATCTGGCCCTGCGAGCGGGCGAGATAGCCGTCGAAATAATCGGTAATCCCGACGATGCAGTAGAGCACGAAGATGATTGCATAATCGAGCGGCGTCGGGCGCCACAGCAGGAACACCAGGATCGGCACCGCGAAGATGCGCGACAGCGTCAGTAGGTTGGGCAGCGACAGCATGCGAGCGCGCTCTACGCGAAAGCCGGGGGGAAGCAAAAGAGCACGCGGCCTATTTCTGCCGATCGGCTAGCCGAGGTGCCCCTGCTGCAACGCCTTGAGCGCGGCCCGCGTGCGATCGCGCGCATCGAGCTTGAGCAGGAGGTTCGAAACGTGGTTCTTCACGGTCCCCTCGGCGAGCGCGAGGAGATCGGCGATTTCCTTGTTGCTGTAGCCCGCGCAGATCAGGTGCAGCACTTCTTTTTCCCGCGCCGTGAGTGCCTCGGGGACGCCGTGGTCGGACGATGCCGAGGGGCCGCGGCGGATTGCCGCCATCAGGCTTTCGGTCATCGCCGGCTGGAAGGCCGTTCCATTGCCGGCGAGGGCGCGAATGGCATTGGCCAGATCGTCGAGCGAGACGTCCTTGAGCATCAGGCCCTTGGCGCCGGCCTTGATCGCCGCGATCGCGGCGTCGCCGTCGTCGAAGGTGGTCAGCACCAGGGTCGGCGGGAGAGCATTGGCCGCGCTGAGAGCGTCGAGCACGGCGATCCCGTCGAGCCGCGGCATGCGGATGTCGAGCAGGAGCACGTCGGGCTTGAGCTCGGGAACTTTCTCGAGCGCCTCCTCGCCGTCGCTCGCCTCGCCCACCACCTCGATGTCGGGGACCAGCTCGAGCAGACCGCGCACGCCTTGGCGAACCAGCATCTGGTCGTCGACCAGGACGACGCGGATCATGCCCGGATCATGCGGCTTGCGGGGTACCCGAGGGCAACCAGGCATCGATGGTGAAGCCCGATGCGGCACCGGTGCGCACCGCCAGCCGGCCGCCCTGCTGCTCGATCCGTTCGCGCATTCCGAGCAGCCCGGTGCCGGGCGACGCGGCGGCGGGGCGGGCAGCGCCGTCGTTGCGCGCGACCAGGCGGACCCCGCCGCTGTCGCGCTTGACCTCGATCCACAGGTTCGCCGCGTCGGCATGGCGGACCGCGTTGGTCACCGCCTCCTGCGCGCAGCGCACCAGCGCGTGGGCCTGGTCGGGGCCGACCCGTACGTCGGACGCGACGTCGAGATGGATGGCCGGGGTCGGCACGCTGTGCGCCAGAGTCTCAAGCGCGGCCTTCAAGTCGCACCGTTCGGCCTCGCGCAGCGTGGCGACCACGTCGCGCACCTTGGCGAGCAGCGCGCGGGCCAGCGCCTTGGCTTGCAGCACATGGTCGTTGGCGCGCTCGGGCTCGGTGACGTTGCTGGCGATCTCGAGCTGCAGCCCGAGCGCGGTCAGCTCATGCCCCCAGGCATCGTGCAGCTCGCGCGAAATGCGCACCCGCTCGGCGTCGCGCACCGTGCTGGCGATGATCGCCTGCGCCGAGCGCAACTCGCGATTGGTGGCGGCCAGCGCACGGGCGGTCTGGGCCGAGAACAGGAAGAACAATTGCAGCGCGAGCGACAGGCCGAGGATCCAGCACATGTCGGGATTGAGCGCCTGGGCCAGCGCGGCGATAACGATCAACGTCTGCACCGCGACCCAGCCGAGCGCCTTGGCCGCCCCGGTCGCCATCGCCACCTGCCACGCGGTGATGATCAGGAACACCGACATCATCGCCCACGGCACGATGAACGCCATCGCCGCGACCGCCGCGACCTGGACGCCGAGCAACAGCCACTGCACGCCGGCGCGCAGCTTGAGCACCATCGCGCCGAGCACCGCCACTCCGAACACCGTGAACGCGACCAGCCACAGCGGCGACACCGCAGTCTCGCGGATCGGCGTGCCGGTCACCAGTTTTTGGATGACCGGCACCCCCAGCGCGAGCCACACGCCCAGCGCCGCGGTGCAGAAAATCCAATGATGCCGGTACCTAAGGTCGCCTGCCATGGTGCGGTGCTGCCACAGGCCGCGTCGCCTGACCATAGGCCGAAGGTCATGGTCGCACGGCGCGACCTCCGGCACTTATTCGGCTGCAACGGGAGAGGCACAAGCGACGGACCGCCAGCAAGGAGCCAACATGCTACGGTCTGTCAGCCTATCCGCTTTATTGCTCGCCACCGCCGCGCCGGCCTGGGCGCAGCGCGCCGACGAGAATGTCGTGACCGCCGCGGGCGACGCGTTCGGGACCAGCGTCGGCAATGAGAAGATCGGCCTCTACAGCGCGACCGACGTGCGCGGGTTCAGCCCGATCCAGGCCGGCAACATCCGCATCGAGGGATTGTCGGTGACCGAGCATGGCGGGTTCACCACCAGGGTGGTCAGCGGCTCGACGGTGCGGGTCGGCTTGACCGCGCAGGGCTATCCGTTCCCCGCGCCGACCGGGATCGCCGATTATACGCTGCGAAGTTCAGGCAACGACGCGGTGGTCAGCCCGGTGCTGTACCTCGGGCCCAACGGGACCGCCGCGCTCGATGTCGATGCCCAGTTGCCGATCATCCGCGACCGGCTGTCCTTGGCCGCGGGCGCCGCATTTCGCTACGACGAGTCGTTCCCCGGCGAATCCAGCCGCACCTTGTCAGTCGGCGGCGTGCTCCGGTGGCGGCCGACCGACGCGATCGAGATCAAGCCTTTCTACGGATATTCGCGCGCCTGGGACGACGTCGACGTCGGCGCGATCTTCACCGGCGGACCCTATCTCCCGCCCAAGATCGAGCGCCGCTACTTCGGCCTCGACTGGACGACGAGCGAGATCGTCCGGCAGCTGTACGGCGCGGTCGGCTCGGTCCAGTTGTCGCCCAATTGGCAGCTCAGGGCGGGCCTGTTCCGGTGGGAGAACACCACCGAGCGCGGCCTCACCGAGCTGTACCGCAACGACCAGCCGGACGGCTCGGCCCAGCGCACGCTGGTCGCCACCAAGGACCAGAGCGCGGCGTCGACCTCCGGCGAAGTGCGCTCGTCTTACTCGATCACCGAGGGCGACCGGCGCCATACCGTGCATCTGGCGGCGCGCGGGCGTGATACGCGGCGGGCTTATGGCGGGGCCGACGTGCGCGACCTTGGGCCGGCGACCATCGGGCGGCGCATCGACGTCGCCCGGCCCGACTTCGCGTTCGGGCCGCGCTCGCGCGACGAGGTGCGCCAGGTCACCGGCGGGATCGGCTACGAAGGGCGCTGGGCAAAGGTCGGCGAGCTCAGCCTTGGGCTGCAGAAAACTGATTATGAAAAGAACAGCCGGATCCCCGGGCTGGCGACGCTGACCACCAAAGACAGCCCCTGGCTGTACAACGGCACCCTAGCACTGCACGTGACCGACAAATTGGTCGCCTACGCCGGCTTCACCCGCGGCCTGGAGGAGAGCGGAACTGCCCCGACCAACGCGGTCAACCGCAACTCGGCGCCGCCCGCGCTGAGGACTAGCCAGCGCGACGCCGGGATCCGCTATTTGATTATGCCGCGGCTGAACCTGGTCGCCGGGCTGTTCGATGTCCGCAAACCCTATTTCAACGTCGACCAGGACTTGGTCTATCGCGAGCTCGGGACGGTGCGGCACCGCGGCGTGGAAGTGTCGCTCGCCGGCCAGCCGGTCGAGGGGCTGAGCGTGGTCGCCGGCGCGGTGCTGATGGACGCCGACGTGTCCGGCGACGCGGTCGACCTCGGCGTGATCGGGCCCAAGCCGGTCGGCACCACGGCACGGATCATCCGCGCCAATTTCGATTATCGCCTGCCGTTCTTCGCCCCGCTGTCGGTCGACTTCGGGGTCACCAACCAGGCGGCGCAGGTCGCCAGTACGCTCGGCTATGCCGAGCTTGGCGGGCGCCAGCTGATGACCGAGCCGCAGACCATCTTCGACCTCGGCGCGCGCTACCGCTTCAAGGCCGGCACGACCCCGGCGACGTTGCGCGCGCAGGTCACCAACCTGTTCGACACCTACCGTTGGAAGGTCGGCGCCAACTCGGCGTTTCGCTTCATCGACGCGCGGCGGTTCCTGCTGACCCTGGCGGCGGATCTGTAACGGCGGCAGCGCGCACTTGCGGGGCGAGCATGAGCCGCTACAGGCGTGGCATGACTTGCTCGCCGGCGCGCCGCACCCGCTGATGCAGGATTCCCTGCACCTGCTGCGCACCCGCCGCTTCCTGCCGCTGTTCACCACGCAATTCCTCGGCGCGTTCAACGACAATCTGTTCCGCACCGCGATGGTGATGCTGGTGATCTACGGCATCTATCGCGACGCGGCGCAGGAAGCGACCTTCAGCGCGATCGCCGGCGGGCTGTTCATATTGCCGTTCTTCCTGCTCTCGGCGCTCGCCGGACAGCTTGCCGACGCCAACGACAAAGCGGTCATCGTGCGGCTGGTGAAGTCGGCCGAGATCCTGATCATGATCGTCGGTGCTGCCGGTTTGCTTCTCCACAACGTCCCGCTGCTGCTTGCCGCATTGTTCGCGATGGGCGTCCACTCGACTTTCTTCGGGCCGATCAAATACGCCATCCTGCCGCAGCATTTGAGCAAGGAGGAGGTGCTTGGCGGGACCGGGCTGGTCGAGGCCGGGACCTATATCGCGATCCTCGGCGGGACATTGCTCGGCGGGATCCTCGTCACCCAGCGCGCCGACGGCAGCTTCCACGCCGAATATGCCGCGCTGGCGGTGCTGCTCGTGGCGCTGATCGGCCGCATCGCGGGGGGCTTCGTGCCCCCTGCCCCGCCGTCCGAGGAAGCGGAAATCCCGGGCTATCCCAAGCGCGGCATGGACTGGCACATCATTCGCGCCTCGATCACCTTGGTCAGCGCGACGATGCATGTGCGGAGGCTGTTCCTGGCGATCATCGCGATCAGCTTCTTCTGGTCGATGGGCGCGGTGCTCGCCGCTCAATTCCCGCCGCTGGTCAAGAACAGCCTCGGGTCGGACCAGACCGTGGCGACGCTGTTCCTCGCGGTGTTCTCGATCGGCGTCGCGATCGGCTCGGTGGCGGTCAACCGCTTGCTCAAGGGCCGCGTCGGGGCGCGCTTCGCGCCGGCCTCGGCGCTGGCGATGGGGCTGTTCGTGCTCGACCTATTCCGCCGCGTGCGCAGCTGGCCAGGCAACGGCGGCGAGCTTCACGATCTGAGCCAGTTCCTCGCGCTGCCCAACAGCTGGATGGTGGTGGTCGACCTGCTCGGGGTGGCGATCGCGGGAGGCATGTTCGTCGTCCCGCTCTACGCGTTCCTGACCACCACCGTGCCCAAGTCGGAAACCGCGCGGACTATCGCCGCCAACAACATCGTCAATTCGGGGATGATGGTGGTCGCCACCCTGATCCTGACGATCGCGGTGCAGGCGGGGGTGACCGTCGCCGACAGCCTGTTGATCGTCGCCGCGGCGAGCGTGGTCGCGGCGTGGATCGGGTGGAAGCTCCACCTCGCCTGCGACTGAGGATCAGCGCGCGCTCAGGCGACCAGGATCGAGACGAACAGGAAGCCGGCCGAGAAGGTCGCCGCGAACAGCTTGAAATCCTCGCTCAGCATCGCCTCCGGGGCAGTGGGCGCATCGTGCGCAACCAGCCGTCGGCCGAACTGTCGGGGGTCGAGGGCGAAGGCGGGACGAATGCCGTGCATGCGAACTTCTTAACGTGGCTTTTACCATGTTTACAACGGCGGCATGCGGAAGCCGGATCCCGGCGTCCCGTGGCGGGACGGCGGGCATCGCCAGCGGGTTGTCGTGGGGTTTAGCCGGCGGCTGCGCGCGGCGGCTGTTCGAATATGGGCCGGTCGCGCTGGGCGACCAGCTGGGCGGCTTGCTCGCCGCTCATCGGCTTGCCGAAATACCAGCCTTGTCCGACCTGGCAGCCAAGGCCGAGCACCACCGCATGCGCGGCCTCGGTTTCGATCCCCTCGACGCACACCGGGACCGACAGCGCGCTGGCAAGCGTCGCGACGGCGCGGACAATCGCCGCGCTTTCGCTGTTATGGTGGATGTTGGTGACGAACGAGCGATCGATCTTGATCACGTCGAACGGCAGCGACCGGAGGTGCGATAGCGACGAGAAGCCGGTGCCGAAATCATCCAGCGCCAGGCGAATACCCTGGTTCTTGAGGCTGGCGACGATAGCGCGGGCCAGTTCGATATCGGCGAACAGCGAGCTTTCGGTGATTTCGATGACCAGCCGATTGGCGGGAAACCCGGTTTCCGTGAGCAGCCGGATGATCCGCTCGGCGAGCCAGCCATCGGTCAGTTGCGACGGAGCGATGTTGACCGACAGCTTGAGCGACGGGTCCCAGTCGACGGCTTCGCTCATCGCGGCGCGGATCACCTGCTCCGACAGGCGGTCGATCAACCCGATCTCCTCGGCGACCGGAATGAACACGTCGGGCTCGATCAGCCCGCTCAACGGGTGGCGCCAGCGGGCGAGCACCTCGAAGCCGACGACATGGCCGGTATTAAGGTCGACCTGCGGTTCGTAATACGGCAGGAACTGCTCGTGCTCGAGCCCGAAGCGGATGCCTTCCTCAATCTCGCCCTGTGCGATCAGCGCGCGTTCCATGCCCGCATCGAACCACACCGGCCGGGTCACGCGACTGGTCTTGGCGTGGTCCATGGCGATGTCGGCGCGGCGCAGCAGGTCAGGCACGTGAAGGCCGTTGACCTGGGCGGACGCAATGCCGGCGAAGGCGCCGACCTGGATGATTCGCCCGTCGATCTCACACGGCTTGGTGACCGAGCGCAGGATCGCCTCGCCGATCGCCTCGGCATGCTTGTGCTCGGACTTGGGTGAGGCCAGCGCGATCGCGAATTCATCTCCGCTCAGCCGCGCGACGACGGCGTCGGAGCCGGCGGGATTGGTGATCGCCGCCGCCACGCTGACGAGCAGCCGATCGCCCATTTCGTAGCCATGGCGGTCGTTGATTGCCTTGAACCGCTGAATCTGCAGCGAAATGATGATCAATTCATCGCCGCGCTGGCGGGCGTCGACGCTGAGCTGCTCGGCGCGGTCGGCGAAACCCTTGCGGTTGTACAAGCCGGTCAAGGCATCGGTTGAGGCTGCAACGGCAGCGCGCCGCTCGCCATCGATGCGTTTCTCGGCTTCGTGCTGGAGATCGACATAGCGGCGCCAGCCGAACAGGATCAGCGCGACATTGAGGGTCAGCGCCGTGCTGGTGATCTGGACATTCTGATCGAGGTCATGGCCGGCAAAGCTGAGTTCCCGGAAAAACGTGCTGCCATTCCAGATCAGCAGCATGACGGCGCAAATGAGGATGCTCAGCACCAGCGCGTCTCGCCTCGCGCTGACCATCGGCGCGCTGACTGGGTTTTCGTCCGCCAACTCGTCACTCCTGTGCACGGTTGGCGTTTACTTGGACAGGATTAACAAATTACATCCGCGATGGTTGTTAGCGAGCAGCTAGGTGATGGTGCGGACGGCGGGACTTGAACCCGCACTCCTTATTCGGGAAGCCGATTTTAAGTCGGCAGCGTCTACCATTCCGCCACGTCCGCAGGTGGCCGCCGGTTATAACTCGGCGGTGACTTCCTGCAGGTTGAGCCGCTCGCGCATTTCCTTGCCCGGCTTGAAATAAGGCACGCGCTTGGCATCGACTTCGACCGCCGCGCCGGTGCGCGGGTTGCGGCCGGTACGGGCATCGCGCTTGCGGGTGGAAAATGCGCCGAAGCCGCGCAGCTCGACCCGGCCCCCGCCGGCGAGTTGCTCGGTGATCGAGTCGAACAAGGCGCTGACCGCCGTTTCGACCTCGCGCTGGGTGAGGTCCGGAAAGTCCTCGCACAGCTGCTGCACCAGTTCGGAACGGATCATCGCATCCCCGCTATCTCAAGTGCCACGTTCCCGTCCGCGGCGTTGCCATGCAAGCTGTCAGGAAAGGAGCGCCGGCGCAAGCTGGATTCGACCAGCAGCGCCGGCGCAACGCATTCTGACAGCGCGTTATTCCCCGGTCGTTTCGGGGACGGTTTCCTCACTTGCCTCCGCGCCGGATTCCGTAGCGGCATCGTCGGCCGCGGCCTTGGCCGCTTTCTTGGCCGGAGCCTTGGCCTTGTCCTTGGCTTCCTTGGCGGGAGCCTTGGCTTCCTTGGCTGGCGCCTTGGCAGTTTCCTTGGCGGTTTCCTTGGCCGGGGCCTTGGCGGTTTCCTTGGCTTTCAGGGCCTCGCCGAGGATGTCGCCGAGCGACGCGCCGCTATCCGACGAACCATATTGCGCGACCGCCTGCTTCTCCTCCGCGATCTGCATCGCCTTGACCGAGAAGGTCGGCTTCTTCGAGCGGTCGAGCCCGGACACCATCGCGTCGAACTTCTGGCCGACCTGGAAACGCTCGGGGCGCTGCTCGTCGCGGTCGCGGCCCAAATCGGTGCGCTTGACGAACCCGGTCACGCCATCGTCGCCGACCTGCACTTCCAACCCGCCGTCGCGCACCTCGAGCACGGTGACGGTGACCACCTCGCCCTTGTTGGCGCCCGAGCCGCCGCGGCCCGCGCCGCCGCCGGCCGCCGCGCGACCGCCGCTCGCCGCCGCAACCCCGCCGCGCTCGAGCTGCTTGATGCCCAGCGAAATGCGCTCCTTCTCGACATCGACGTCGAGCACGAGGGCTTTGACCGTCTCACCCTTGCGATGCAGCGCGAGCGCTTCCTCGCCGGTCGCGCCCCACGCGATGTCCGACATGTGGACCATCCCGTCGACATCGCCGTCCAACCCGACGAACAGCCCGAACTCGGTCGCGTTCTTGACCTCGCCCGACACTTCCGAGCCGACCGGATGGGTCTCGGCGAACGCCGCCCACGGATTGGCCTGGGCCTGCTTGAGGCCGAGCGAAATGCGGCGCTTCTCCTCGTCGACCTCGAGCACTTTCACTTCGACTTCCTGGCTGGTCGAGACGATCTTGCCCGGGTGGACGTTCTTCTTGGTCCAGCTCATCTCGGAGACGTGGACCAGCCCCTCGATGCCCGGCTCGAGTTCGACGAACGCGCCATATTCGGTGATGTTGGTGACGCGCCCGGTGAACGCGCCGTCGATCGGATACTTCGCCGCGGCACCCTCCCACGGGTCGCTCTCGAGCTGCTTCATGCCAAGCGAAATGCGCTGGGTCTCGCGGTTGATGCGGATGATCTGCACCTTGACCGTGTCGCCGATGTTGATGATCTCGCTCGGGTGGTTGACGCGCTTGTATGAGATGTCGGTGACGTGGAGCAGGCCGTCGATCCCGCCCAGGTCGACGAACGCGCCGTAATCGGTGATGTTCTTGACCACGCCGTCGATCACCTGGCCCTCGGCGAGGCTGAGGATCAGCCCTGAGCGCTGCTCGGCGCGGGTTTCCTCGAGGATCGCGCGCCTGGACACCACGATATTGCCGCGGCGGCGGTCCATCTTCAAAATCTGGAACGGCTGGGGGATGTCCATCAGCGGGCCGACGTCGCGCACCGGGCGGATGTCGACCTGCGAACCCGGGAGGAAGGCGACGGCGCCGCCGAGATCGACGGTGAAGCCGCCCTTGACGCGGCCGAAGATGACGCCCTCGACGCGCTCGTTCTTCTCGAATTCTTTCTCGAGCTTGTCCCACGCGGCCTCGCGGCGGGCGCGGTCGCGGCTCAGCATCGCCTCGCCCTGGCTATTCTCGACGCGGTCGACGAACACCTCGACCTCGTCGCCGACCTTGAGGTCGGCCTTCTGGCCCGGCAGCGCGAACTCGCGCAGCGGCACGCGGCCTTCCGACTTCAACCCGACGTCGATCACCGCGAGATCGTTCTCGATGCCGGTGACGATGCCCTTGACGACCTTGCCCTCGAACGTCTCGTTGGCGCCGCCAAGGCTGTCGTTGAGGAGGGATTCGAAGTCGTCGCGCGTCGGGAAAGCGGTGGTCGCCATAAGGAAAGGTCTTTCGTAATCAACGGGCCTGCCGCGGGGCGCGCCACCATGGCGGGCCTTCACCTGCGGACCTGGTTCAATGCACCGCCGCCAACGGCACCATGCCGGAGGCGGCGTCTGGCGGGGGCGATGCGTGGGTCGCGGCGCTCATTTCATGACAAAAAGCGCGTTCCGGTGCCACTGTAGCGGAGGCACCGTACGCGCTCGTCAAGAAGGACGGGCTGCCGCAAGCGCTACGCGAGCACCCGCCGGACGGTGGCGCCTATAGGGGAACAGGGTGGAAGGGGCAAGCCGAGGCGGTCAGGCCAGCCCCAATTTCTCCTCCACCAGCGCGATCGCGGCGGCGATCGCGGCGTCCTTGTCGAGGTCGCTGGTGTCGAGGTGGGCGGCGTCGGGGGCCTCGGCGAGCGGGGCGTGATCGCGGGTGGAGTCGCGGGCGTCGCGGGCGCGGATGTCGATCAGGACGTCGTCGTAATGCGCGGGCATGCCGCGCTCGAGCAATTCGCGGACGCGGCGGCGGGCGCGCACCTCGGGCGACGCGGTGACGTAGAGCTTGGCGTGGGCGTTGGGTGCGACGACGGTGCCGATGTCGCGGCCGTCGAGCACCGCGCCGCCGGGCTGGGCGGCGAATTCGCGCTGGCGCTCGAGCAGCGCGGCGCGGACCGCGGGATAGGCCGAGACGCGGCTGGCGATCGACGACACCGCCTCGCTGCGCAATTCCTCGTCG
>NZ_JANPKO010000083.1:0-14463 GCF_031426035.1 Sphingomonas sp.
TCGACGATCGGCCCCATGTGGCTCGCCGACAGGCGGTGGAACAGGATGATCTCGTCTAGCCGGTTGAGGAATTCCGGCCGGAAATGCCCGCGCACCACCTCCATCACCTGCGCCTCGACTTTTGAGACTTCCTCATCGTCACCGACCGTCGCCAGATACTGCGACCCGAGGTTCGAGGTCAGGATGATAATGGTATTGGTGAAATCGACCGTGCGCCCCTGGCCGTCGGTGAGCCGCCCGTCGTCGAGCACCTGGAGCAGGATGTTGAACACGTCGCCGTGCGCTTTCTCGACCTCGTCGAACAGCACCACCTGGTACGGCCGCCGTCGCACCGCTTCGGTCAGCACCCCGCCTTCCTCATAGCCGACATAGCCCGGGGGCGCCCCGATCAGCCGCGCCACTGCATGCTTTTCCATATATTCGGACATGTCGATGCGGACCATCGCCGCGGCATCGTCGAACAGGAATTCGGCGAGCGCCTTGGTCAGCTCGGTCTTGCCCACCCCGGTCGGCCCCAGGAACAGGAAGCTGCCGAGCGGCCGGTTGGGGTCCTGCAGCCCGGCGCGGGCGCGGCGGACCGCGGTCGCCACCGCTTTGACCGCCTCGGCCTGGCCGATCACGCGGCGGCCGATCGCCTCTTCCATGTGGAGCAATTTCTCGCGCTCGCCCTCCATCATCCGCTCGACCGGACTCCCGGTCCAGCGCGCGACCACCCCGGCGATGTCCTGCGCGGTGACCTCCTCGCGCAGCATCGCGCCCTTGGTCTGCTGCGACGCGTCGGACAATTGCTTCTCGAGCTCGGGGATGCGCCCGTACTGGAGCTCGCCGGCCTTGGCCAAATCGCCCGACCGCTGCGCCTGGTCGAGCTCGATCCGCGCCGCGTCGAGCTGCTCCTTGATCTTCGCCTCGCCGGCGATCTTGTCCTTTTCTGCCTGCCACCGCCCGGTCAGCTCGGCCGATTGCTGCTCGAGATTGGCGTGTTCCTCCTGGAGCTTGCCGAGGCGGTCCTGCGAGGCCTTGTCGCTCTCCTTCTTGAGCGCCTCGCGCTCGATCTTCAATTGGATGATCCGCCGGTCGAGACTCTCGATCTCCTCCGGCTTCGATTCGACCTCCATGCGGATGCGGCTGGCGGCCTCGTCCATCAGGTCGATCGCCTTGTCCGGCAGGAAACGGTCGGCGATGTAGCGGTTGCTCAGCGTCGCCGCCGCTACGATCGCGGCATCGGTGATGCGCACCCCGTGGTGGAGCTCGTACTTCTCCTTCAATCCGCGCAAAATCGAGATGGTGTCGGGCACCGTCGGCTCACCGATGAACACCGGCTGGAAGCGCCGCTCGAGCGCCGCGTCCTTCTCGACATGCTTGCGATACTCATCGAGCGTGGTCGCGCCGATGCAGTGCAATTCGCCGCGCGCGAGCGCCGGCTTGAGCAGGTTCGAGGCGTCCATCGCGCCTTCGCTTTTCCCCGCGCCCACCAGCGTGTGCATCTCGTCGATGAACAGGATGATCTCGCCCGCCGCCTGCTTGACCTCGTCGAGCACGCCCTTGAGCCGTTCCTCGAATTCGCCGCGATATTTTGCCCCCGCGATCAGTGAGCCCATGTCGAGACTGAGCAAGCGACGGTCCTTGATCCCGTCGGGCACGTCGCCGTTGGCGATGCGCAGCGCGAGCCCTTCGGCGATCGCGGTCTTGCCGACTCCGGGCTCGCCGATCAGCACCGGATTGTTCTTGGTCCGCCGGGCGAGCACCTGGATGGTGCGGCGGATTTCCTCGTCGCGGCCGATCACCGGGTCGAGCTTGCCGTCGCGCGCGGCCTGGGTCAGGTCGCGCGAGTATTTCTTGAGGGCGTCGTAGCGGTCCTCGGCGCCCTGCGTGTCGGCGGCGCGGCCGCCGCGTAATTGCTCGATCGCGGCGTTGAGCGCCTGCGCGGTGACCCCGGCCTTGGCCAGCGCGGCGCCGACGTCGCTCGACTTGGCCAGCGCCATCGCCAGCAGCATTCGCTCGACCGTGACGTAGGTGTCGCCGGCCTTCCTGGCGACCTGCTCGGCCTGGTTGAGCAGGCGCATGGTGTCGCCGTCGATTCCCGGCGCCGATGTCGCGCCGCTGCCGGTCACCGCGGGCTGCTTGGCGACCAGCGCGTCGGCCTCGCGCTGCGCCATCTTCGCGTCGCCGCCCGCCGCCCCGATCAGCCCCGCCGCCATGCCCTGCTCGTCGTCGAGCAGCGCTTTGAGCAAATGTCCCGGCGCGATGCGCTGATGATGCTCGCGCACCGCGATGGTCTGCGCCGCCTGCAGGAAGCCGCGCGCGCGGTCGGTCAGTTTTTCCAAGTCCATCGAACACCCCTCTGCGGTGCCCGGCATATGGTGTTGCGCTTAGGCAACACAAGAGGTTTGTGATGCTTACTGCGGCGGTGGCGGCGGCGTCGTGGTGGGGGCCAGCGGGTCGACCACCGCCGGCTGCGCGGCGGCAGGCTGTGCCGGCGCCGGCGCGACGGTCGGTCCGGCCGGGACGACTTGCGGTTGCGGCGCCTGGTAGACGCTCGCGACATCCTCGCTGCGGATGATCGGCGGGCAGCTGCTCGAGCCCGAATCGGCGCCCCACCGGCGGTACTTGGTGGTGTCGACGTGGAAGCGCAGGTAGGCATAGAAGCCGAGCCCCACCCCGTAATCGAGCCCGCGGCGGCCGTGGGCGCGGCACAACGTCCGGATCAGATCGGGGCGGGTGATCGGGCGCAGCGGCACCAGGTCGATCGCCGAATAATGCTTGTGCGCGCTTTCCGGCGCACCGCCCGCGCAGAAATTGAGCACCGGGTTGCGATAGGCCGAGACCGGCTCGACCGGCCCGACCGCGGGGACCACATAGTCGCGGATATAGCGCAGCGTCTGCACCACGTTGGGCCATTCGCTAACCGGCGGCACCTCATACGGCTGCGCGCCGCAGCGCTGCCACGACGAAGCGGTGCGCAGCAACTGCCAGGTCGGGACGATCCCGCCGACGCCCCAGGTGACCAGATAATGGTTGAAGCGCGTCACCGCATAGGAATGCCGCGGCGAGGCCATGTACCAGTTGCGGTAGCCCGGCTCGTCCTGGCCGACGGTGACGTAGAAGGCGGCGGGCTGCCACGCAGGCGCGGTCGTGCCCGGCATTTGCGCCGGGGCGGCCGACGCAGCGGCGATCGAGAGAGCGGCAAGCCAACGCATGGTCGCAGCATAATGGAGTCGCCGAGCTTGAGAAGCGATGAACGCCTCGTGCGCCTTGAAAAGCGGCGAATGGCCGCCCACTGTCGGCTAATGACGCGTCCCATAGAAGTCGACCTGCCGCACAAGCTCGGGCGCGAGGAAGCGCGGCGGCGGATCGCCGGCAATATCGGCAGCTTGAAGAACCACATCCCGGGCGGCGCGGCCGACGTGCAGTCGCGTTGGGACGGCGACGAATTGACCCTGACCATCGGCGCGATGGGGCAGAACGTCGAGGCCAATATCGGGGTCGAGGAGGCCAAGGTCCGCGTCCGCGTCCTGCTCCCCGGCATGCTCTCGCTGTTCGCCGCGCCGATCGAGGCGATGCTCAACAAAAAAGGCCGCGACCTGCTGCTCGAGGACAAAAGCAAGCGCTAGCCCGACTGGGCCATTGCGAGCGGGGAAGCCGCGCGGCAATCCAGGTTTCACACGAAGGCACGGAGGAGCAGGAAGCCGCGAAGGGAGTTCGCCAGAATATCTCTTCGTGCCTTTCCGTCGTTCCTTCGTGCCTTCGTGGAACTACTTGCTGGATTGCCGGCCTTCGCGTGATGCAATGACGGTTGGGTTGCGCGACCGGTCAAAGCCTTTAGCATCGCGCCGACGCTAATCGGGGGCAGCATGCGGCATTTCGCGGTGGTCGGGTCGGGGCCGGCGGGGTTCTACACCGCCGAGGCGCTGGCCAAGGCGTATGGCGAGCACGCGCGCATCGACATCCTCGACCGCTATCCGGTGCCCTACGGCCTGATCCGCTTCGGCGTCGCCCCCGACCACCAGTCGCTCAAAGCCGTCGCCAAGCGCTACGACAAGGTGGCGGAAGGCGAGACGGTCGGCTTCATCGGCAATGTCTCGCTCGGCAGCGACGTCGCGGTCGACGAATTGCTTGAGCAGTATGACGCGGTGATCCTCGCCACCGGCGCGCCCAACGACCGCAAGCTCGGCATCCCCGGCGAGGATCTGCCCGGCGTGATCGGCTCGGCCGCGTTCGTCGGCTGGTACAACGGCCACCCCGATTTCGCCGATCTCGACCCGCCGCTCGGCGGCACCCACGCCGCGGTCATCGGCAACGGCAATGTCGCGCTCGATTGCGCGCGCATCCTCGCCAAGACCCCCGCCGAGTTCGCCGGCTCGGACATCGTCGGCCACGCCTTCCACGCGCTCGGCAACGCTGCCATCCGCACCATCACCGTGCTTGGCCGACGCGGCCCGCACCAGATCGCGATGACCCCCAAGGAATTGGGCGAGCTTGGCCATCTCGAAGCGGCGGTCCCGCTGGTCGAGCTCGCCGACTTCCCTCCGCGCGACGCCGACGACGCGCTCGAGCCGGGCCAGCGCAAGTCGGTCACGATCCTGCGCGAGTTCGCCGACATCCGCGCCAACAAATCCAAGGCGATGGTGTTCGATTTCTTCGCCCGGCCGGTGGCGATCGAAGGCGACGGGCGCGCCGAGCGGGTGATCGTCGAGCGCACCGAGCTCGACGAGCAAGGCGGCGCGCGCGGTACCGGCGAGACCTATGAGGTCCCCGCGACGCTGGCCATCAGCAGCATCGGCTACTCGACCCCGCCGATCGCCGGCGTGCCGTACGACGAGCGCGGCGGCAAATTCCTCAACGACCATGGCCGCATCGCCGAGCGCCTCTACGCGGTCGGCTGGGCGCGGCGCGGTCCGACCGGCACCATCGGCACCAACCGCCCCGACGGCTACGAAGTCGCCGAGCAGGTCGCGGTTGCGATGCCCCCCGGCAGCGATGGAGGTCGCGGCGGCGGGGAGGGGCTCAGGCGCCTGCTCGAGGCCCGCGGCGTAACCCCGACCAATTTTGCCGACTGGCGCAAGATCGAGGCGGCAGAGGAAGGCGCCGCGCGCACCGGCTCCCCGCGCGAGAAAATGGTCCGCGTCGAGGACTGGCTGACCACGCTCGGCCGCTAGCGGCGGCCGCTTCCCTTGCGCATCGCCAGGGTCGCGGCTAGGAAGCCCGCGCCTTGACCCCCGCGGCGTACGCCCGGTGGTCGGTCGGGGAGTAGCTCAGCCTGGTAGAGCACTGTCTTCGGGAGGCAGGGGCCGGAGGTTCGAATCCTCTCTCCCCGACCATTTTTCGATGCCGAGCGCCGGTGCTCCGGTCAGCCCGCGGTCACTGGCCCAACAGGCCGCGCTGTTGCTGCGCCTTGTCGACATCTTCCCGGACGGCGCGCCGCTTTGTCTGCCATTCCTGGCGGGAGGCGCACACCCGCTTGACGGCAAGACGGCTGCCCACGGGAATAATGTCCTCGCACATTTTCTGATCCTGTTTGGCGGCCGCCTCATCTTTCTTGGCAGCATCGTTGGGGGCAGCGTTGCTCGGCTGCGCCACACCGGCGAGGAAGCCCACAAGCAGGAAGGTCGGGAGATACCTGGTCATCGAACAGCCCTCGAAGTGGAGCAATTCCATTACCCGAATAATGGGTTAGCGACAATCGCTTGAGCAGCTCCAACTGCCGATGTCGCCTAGCTCGCAAACCCCGGGTCGACCCGCATCATCTTGCGCTTGAGCGCGGGCCAGGCGAGCAAATTGGCCGCCAGCGCGATGCCTACCGTGCCCTGTTCGGCCGCTAGCTCGGGCGAGCCCTGCGGCGGGTTGTTGACATTGTCGCCGGCCGACAGCGCGTAGATCTGCGCCTGGCACGCGCGCTCGAGGAAATAGAGCCGGACGAAGCATTCGCCGACGGTCTTGCCCACCGCGAGCGTGCCGTGGTTCCTGAGCAGCATGGCGTTCTTGTCGCCGAGGTCGGCGACGATCCGCTCGCGCTCGGACAAGTCGACCGCGACCCCCTCATAATCGTGGAACGCGAGGTCGCCGCGCACCAGCATCGCGGTCTGCGTCAGCGGCAGCAGCCCCTCGCCATGCGCCGACACCGCCTGGCCGTGCGGGGTGTGCAGATGCATCACCGCCTGCGCGTCCTCGCGCGCCATGTGCACCGCGGAATGGATGGTGAAACCGGCCGGGTTGGTGATGAACGGGGTCGGGTCGACCGCATTGCCCGCGGTGTCGACCTTGACCAGCGACGAGGCGGTGACCTCCTCGAACATCAGATTGTACGGGTTGAGCAGGAAGTGATGCTCGGGCCCCGGGATGCGCGCCGACAAATGCGTGAAAATCAGGTCGTCCCAGCCGTAATGCGCGACCAGCCGGTAGGCGGCGGCGAGATCGACGCGGATCGCCCATTCCTCGGCGCTGACTTTTCCTTCCAAGCTCGGGATGTCGAGCTCGGTGATCGGCGCGGCGCCGGCCATGCCGCGGTTCATATTCTCGGCGCGGTTCATGCGGGGATCTCCTGGCGGTCGGGATGCGCCGCGGCAAAGGCATCCATCTCGGAGGCGTTGGTGTCGGCGCGGAGCAAGGTCGGGTAAGCCTCGAGCGGCACATCGAACCGCCGCGCATTGTAAAGCTGCGGCACCAGGCAAATGTCGGCGATGGTCGGCGCGTCGCCGAACAGGAAGGCGCCCGCGCGCGGGGCCGCGACCGCCTCGAGCGGCGCCAGCCCCGCCTCGATCCAGTGCCGGTACCAGGCATCGACCGCATCCTGGTCGTGGCCCAGCTCCCCCTTGAGATATTTGAGCACCCGCAAATTATTGAGCGGGTGGATGTCGCACGCGATGCTCAGCGCCATGCCCCGCACATGCGCGGCATCGCCGGGGTCTTCGGGCAGCAACGGCGGATCGGGGAAGCGGCTGGCGAGGTACATGATGATCGACAGGCTCTGGGTCAGCTTGAGCCCGTCGATCTCGAGCATCGGCACCAGCCCGTGCGCGTTCAAGGCGCGATACTCAGCCGATTTCTGCGCGCCTTCGGCCAAATTGACGCTGTGGCGGTCGTACTCGACGCCCTTCAAATTGAGCGCGATGCGCACGCGGTAGGCGGCCGAGGAGCGGTAATAATCGTGCAGCAGCGGCCGGGTCATGGCGCCGTGCTTACTCCGCCCCGAGGAACGGCGCCACCACCTCCGCGGGGACGCGGATCGGGCGGCCCGAGGCCTTGTCGATGATCGCCCAGAAGGTTCGCGCGCGGACGCACACGCGGCCGTCGTTGCCGGTGAACTCCATGTGGCGGTCGAACTTTGCCCCCTCCGGCGCTTCCCCCACCCAGGTCTTGCCGACCACCCGGTCGCCGACCAAAGCAGCGCGCAAATAGTCGATCTCGTGGCGCACGATCACCCAGAAAAAAGCGTCCTTGTGCACGGGGTCGGCGACCGCCTCCCAATGCGCCACCGCGACCGCCTGGATCCACTGCACCCACACCGCATTGTTGACATGGCCGAGCTCGTCGATGTGCTCGGGCGCGGCGGTGAACGCCATCTCGAAGGTCGGGCGGGTCATCGCGCCGGTGTAGCAGCTTTGACGGCGATTGCGTGGCCGATCCCGGCGCGCGCGATGAACGCGTCGAGCGCCGCGGCGGGGTCGGGCTGTCTGCGGTCGAGCAAGTTTGCGATGGCCGCCGCCAGGCCGCGCCCCGGCGCGCGTTGCTCGAGCAAGGCGAGCCATTCATCGCGGGTGACGATGCCATCCGGATTGCGCGCGATGAGGGTCCGCACGAACGCGCCGAAGTCGCCCCCGCTGGCCTGCTCCGCGGCGAGCGCGATGATCGCCCCGCAGGCGTAGTAGGCGCGGTGGTCGCCCTCGCGCAGATAGGCCCCGGCGATTCCCCCGCGGGCGAGGAACGGCAGGCATTCGGCGCGCGCTTCGGCGAGCCGCGCCGTGACATCGAAGGTCGGGTCGCCGGCGGCGGTGGCGCGGAACGCGAGCAGGTCGGCGCCGCCCTCGGTGATCCAGCTGTCGGCCGGGCCGTCGTAGGCGACCGCCTGTCCGAGCCAAAAATGCGCCGCCTCGTGCGCGACGAACCAGCGCGCATGGTGCGCCGCTTTGTCGTTGCGCGTGGCCAGGCCCTGGCCCTCGAGGGTCATCACCACCAGCCCCGGAAGCACGCTCCCGCCGAGGCTGACCTTGCCCGGCGTCGCCCCGGCCCACGCCACCATCAGCGTCGGCTGGCCGACCGGGGAGGGGCCGAGGCGGGCGCGGTAATCGGCCAGGATGCGCGGCATCTCGCGATTGAAATAGGCGCTGATCCACGGCGGCAGCGCGGGGTCGAAGATGGTCGTCATCGCCGCCCCGATGCTCGGCCGGGCCGTGCCGAACAGGACATAGGCCTCGCCATGGTCCATTTGAGCGCGCGCCTGCCGCGTGCCGCGCGCCAGCACCGGCCCGGCGCGGTCGACGAAGATGGTGCGCGTCGGGCGGGCGATCGTGGGCAGCGCCGACTCGTCCTTGCCGGCGGCGCGGGTGGCGGCGGCTGAGGCCATCGGCACCAGCTTGAAGCCGTCGGCATAAAGTGCGACCGAGCCGTCGCTGAAGCCGATCGCCGCATCGTAGCCGGCCTCGATGTCGAGCGTGTACGGGGTGAACTCGAGCCGCACCCGCGGCGGCAAAACCCCGCGGCGGGCGACCAAAGCGTCATGGTGCCCGAGCCGCTGCAGCGTGACCCCCGGAGTCAGCACGCGAACGCTGTCCAGCCGCCACGATCGTGGCGTTTCGCGCGGCAGGATCGACTTGGCGAACGCCCATACCGGGGCCCGCGCATGGAGCTGGTAGTCGGCGGTCCAGCGGTCGCCGTCGCGCACCACCTCGACGGTCGCGGCCGGCGCGGAGGACGCCGCCGCGGCAGGCGCGGCGACCAGGCAGAGCAGGACACTCAGCACCCGGGCGATCATCGCGACGTCTCGTGCCCCGCTCCGCCCATCTGCGCGAGGATGAACCCGTAAGCCTCGGCGACTTCCTTCAAACTGTCCCACCGGCCCGACTTGCCGCCATGCCCCGCGCCCATGTTGATCTTGAGCAAAAGCAGGTTGTCGTCGGTCTTGGTCGCGCGCAGCTTGGCGGCCCATTTGGCCGGCTCCCAATAGGTCACCCGCGGGTCGTTGAGCCCGCCGGTGATCAGCATCGGCGGATAGGCCTGGGCCTTGACCTGGTCGTACGGCGAGTAACTGCGGATGTAGTCGAACGCCGCTTTGTCGATGATCGGATTGCCCCATTCGGGCCACTCGCCCGGGGTCAGCGGCACAGTGTCGTCGAGCATGGTGTTGAGGACATCGACGCCCGGCACGTCGGCGACCGCCG
Source organism: Sphingomonas sp. (assembly GCF_031426035.1). GTDB lineage: Bacteria > Pseudomonadota > Alphaproteobacteria > Sphingomonadales > Sphingomonadaceae > Sphingomicrobium. The sequence goes on from NZ_JANPKO010000083.1 coordinate 9,375, forward strand.
CGCCCCCCAGCTCGGGCGTCATGTTGACCGCCGCGCCGACCAGCTCGCCGCCGGCCGAGCCGCCGTGGATGGCGATCTTGCCGGGGCTCGTGATGTTGGCCGCGACCAACCCCTTCGCCGCGTCGACGAAATCGTTGAAGGTGTTGGTGCGCTTGTCCAGCTTGCCCTGGAGGAACCAGTCGTAGCCGAGGTCGTCGCCGCCGCGGATGTGCGCGATAGCGAAAGCAAAGCCGCGGTCGAGCAGGCTGATGCGGCTGGTGCTGAACGCCGGCGGGATGGCGTAGCCGTAGGCGCCGTAGCCGTAGAGCAAGGCCTTGCCGCTGCCGTCCCTGGGAAAACCCTTCTTGTAGACCAGCGACACCGGCACCTGTTTGCCGTCGCGCGCCGGCGCCATCAGCCGCTCGGTGGCATATTGCGATGGGTCGTAGCCCGACGGGATTTCCTGCACCTTGAGCGGCTCGAGGCGGTCGTCGGCGGGGTGATAGTCATAGATCGTGGTCGGGGTGACCATCGACGAATAGCCCAGGCGATAGGCGGCCGGCGCGAACTCGGGGTTGCCGGCGAAGCTTGCGGCATAGCTCGCCTCGGCGAACGGGATGCGCTCCTCCGTGCCGTCGTAGGTGCGCAGGATCAGCTGGTCGAGCCCGTCGACGCGGGTGGTCAGCGCGAGATGGTCGCGGAATGCCGTGACTCCCCGCAGGTAAACGCGGTCGGAGCCGGGGATTGCCGTTTTCCAATCCGCCGGCTGGGCCGGATCGGCCTCGGCCAGGCGGAAATTTACGTGGTCGTCGTTGGTCACGATCCACAATTTGCCGTGCGCCGCGTCGACGTCATACTGGCGCTTGTCCTGGCGCGGCGAAATTAGGGTCAGCGGCTGCGACGGGTCGGCGGCAGGCACGAAGCGCACTTCGCTGGTCGCGTTGTCGCCGGTCGCGATGAAGATCAGGCTGCGGTCCTGCGACTTGCCGACGGCGACCGAGAAACCGACGTCCGTGGTCTCTTCGTACAGCGTGGCGTCCTCGGCCAGCGGGCGGCCGAGCCGGTGGTAGCGGGCGCGGTAGCTGCGCCAGTTGTCGTTGACCTCGGTGAACACCAGGCCGGCGCTGTCGCTGGTCCATACCGGCTGGCCGATGCCGACCTCGGTGACGGTCTCGATGTCCTTGCCGGTAGCGATCTCGCGCACGCGCAGCGCGAAGCGCTCCGAGCCGTCGTCGTCGACCAGCGTCGCGAGCAGCCGCCCGTCGGGGCTGACCTCCATCGCGCCCAACCGGAAATAGTCCTTGCCCTTGGCCTCGGCCGCCTCGTCGAACAGCAATTGGTCGGGGCCGCCGGCGACGGGCCGCCGGAACCACGCCTTGTACTGCTCGCCCGCGGTGAATGCCCACCAGTAGAGGAAATCGCCGTCGCGCACCGGAACCGACGAATCGTCCTCCTTGATGCGCCCCTTCATTTCCTCGAACAGCGCGTCGATGAGCTTTTGGTGCGGCTTCATCGCCGCTTCGAAATAGGCATTCTCGGCCGTCAGGTAGGCGAGCACGTCCTTATCGGTGACCTGCGGATAACCGGGGTCGCGCAACCAGTGCCACGGGTCGTCAATGGCCTCCCCATGCACTTGGTAGCGGTGGGGTCGCGGTTCGGCGCTGGGCGGGGGCGGCAGGTCGGAAGGGCTGTCCATGCCAGCGCTCTTAACGCGGCATTCGGAGACGGAAAGCGTAAAGGTGGCGAGTCCGTTCGCGCGAACCGGCTTAAAATCGCCTTCGGGTTCCCGGCCGGCACGGCGAATAGACCTCGCGCATCTCCTGGCCGCTGCCCTCGCGCTCGCCGGTTCGCTCGACCTGGCAGACGTGCCCGTCATGATCGACGCGCAACGCCAGCCGCCCCCAGTCGCGCACGCGCGGCCCGTCGATCGTCTGGATCGACAAGCCGAGCTCGACCAGCCACCAGCTTTCATCGCGCTCGAGGCGGAAACTCGGCGTCGGCTGGTTGATATCGACGACGGTCAGGCCGGCATCGCGCGCCTTGTCGCGCAGCCCTTGGTAGCTGCCGTCATAGGTCTTGGGATCGGGGTGGAGGAAGCGGACCATCTCCTCTTCGCTCGGATAGGTGGCGAAGGTCGCGCGGCCGCCGGTCATGGCCATTGCGTAGGCGGTGGCCTTTGCCTCTGCCTCGTCGGCGGCGAGCAGGCCCTCGGCAAGGCGCGCCTTGCTGTGCGCGACGATGTCCCCGGGGCGCAGCGCAATGCCGTTTTCGTCGCGGCGCGAGCGCGGGAAGCAGACGCTGACCGAGCCGGTCAAAGGCAAATCCAGGTCGAGCCGCGCACAATATTTCCGGCCGCTTGCGACCCATGGCTGCAGGCGATTCATGCGCCGCTGGACATACCAGTCGGTCCCCAGCGCGCCCTTCGGCAGGGCAGCGCTGATGGCGTCCGATCGCGGCGCTTGCCGCATGCTCGCGATAGGTCCCCTCTACGCTGACCGGCTGCGGCAGGCCGTCGAGCGTGAACGGCCGCGTTTCTGACCGCGCAATCCGGACGACCGGAACGGGCTTGATCGGCGGCCAGCTCGGCCAGAACGGATCGCTGCCGGTCATGATCGCGGCGCGCAGGACATAGCGGCCGACCTCTCCGATGTCGCACATCATCGGCAAGTCCGACGGCGCGCAATAGGCGCTACGCCCGTCCCACACCGCCCGCACGTCGCCGGCCGGTGTGCGCCCGAGCGCTTCCGGAGCAACCGCCCCCTGCGCACCCAGATAGGCCCAGCGCTCGCCGGCCGGGGCGGCGTTGCGCGACCACACGCGGATGTAGGCGCCCGCGGGCAGGTTCCGCCAGCGGACGCGATAGGCCACCGGCGTCCCGATCGGGGCGGTTTCCTGACCCACATGCTCGATGCAAACCTGCGGCGCGGTGCCGTGCCCGAAGCCGGCGCAGGGGGTCGCCGTGGTCTCGTTCCAAATCCGTTCGCCGGCTAGTTCCACGGACCTTCGGCCGTCCGCCATTTTCTCATATTCCTGCCGTTTCATATGCTGCTCGGCGAGGCGCTCGAAGGTCTTCCTGGCCGTCGGCTTCAACTCGTCGGGCCAGGCGAGCGCCGCCGCCACCGCGGCGACACCGGCGGCCAGCAATGCGATCAGGACGGTCGAACGCTTCATCCGCCTGTTTCTAGGACGGCCCGGTTGAGAACCCGTTATCGCGCCGCCGCCTCCGCAAAAGGCCCAGCCTTGTTGCGCGCCGCGCCCGCGCCTAGAAAACACCCATGTCCAGCTACGCAGACCGCCTCGCCGCCCTTCGCGAACAATTGAAGGCCGATCGCCTCGACGGCTTCGTCGTGCCCCTGACCGACGAGCATATGAGCGAATATGTCGGCACCTACGCCCAGCGGCTGCAGTGGCTGACCGGGTTCGAAGGCTCGGCCGGCTCCGCGGTGGTGCTGCCGCAGGAAGCCGCGATCTTCGTCGATGGCCGCTACACCCTGCAGGTGCGCGCCCAGGTCGACGGCGAGCATTGGAGCTACCAGTCGGTGCCCGAGACCAGCATCGCCGCCTGGCTCAAGGACCATGCGCCGCAGGGCGGCCGGATCGGCTACGACCCGTGGCTGCACAGCCGCGACTGGGTCAAGCGGGCGGGCGCGGCGCTCAAGGACCGCGGCGCCGAGCTGGTCGCGGTCACCCGCAACCCGATCGACGCGGTGTGGGGCGACCGCCCCGCGGCCTCGCCGGCGCGGCTGATCGTCCATCCCGACCGCTATGCCGGCAAGTCGGCCGCCGAGAAACGTACCGACATCGCCGACTGGCTGGCCGACAAGGGCGCCGACGCGGCGGTGCTGTCGGCGCTCGATTCGATCGCCTGGGCGTTCAACGTGCGCGGCCAGGACGTCGCCCGCACCCCGGTCGCGCTGGCCTTCGCCTTGGTCCACGCCGACGGCACCGCCGACCTGTTCGTCGCGTCCGAAAAGGTCGATGCCGAGGTCCGCCAGCATCTCGGCAACGGCGTCCGCCTCCACGAGCGCGCCGAGTTCGAGTCCGCGCTCGCCGCGCTCACCGGCAAGACCGTCGCGGTCGATCCCGAGCGCGCGGTCGCCGCGATCTTCGAGGCGCTCGACCAGGCCGGCGCCAAGATCATCGCGGTGCGCGACCCGACGATCCTCGCCAAGGCGATCAAGAATCCGGTCGAGATCGCGGGCCAGCAGGCGGCCCAGGCGCGCGACGGCGCCGCCATCTCCCGCTTCCTCAAATGGGTCGAGGCCGAGGCGCCCGGCGGCGCGCTCGACGAATTGACCGCCTCCGACCATCTCGAATCGCTGCGCCGCGAGAATGCCGAGCTCAAGGACCTCTCGTTCGACACCATCTCGGGCGCCGGCCCCAACGGCGCGATCGTCCACTATCGCTCCTCCGAGAAAACCAACCGCAAGCTCGAGCCCGGCTCGCTCTACCTCGTCGATTCGGGCGGCCAATATGTCGACGGCACCACCGACATCACCCGCACCGTCGCCATCGGCGAGCCCAGCGCCGAAATGCGCGACCGCTTCACCCGCGTTCTTAAAGGCCACATCGCGGTCGCCACCGCGCTGTTCCCCAAGGGCACCCGCGGCACCCAGCTCGACAGTTTTGCGCGCCGCCCGCTGTGGCAAGCGGGCCTCGATTACGCCCACGGCACCGGCCACGGCGTCGGCAGTTTTCTGTCGGTCCACGAGGGGCCGCAGCGGATCTCCCCCGCGGGCAGCGCGCAGGCCGGCGGCGACGAGCCGCTCGCGCCCGGCATGATCCTCTCCAACGAGCCCGGCTACTACAAGACCGGCGCCTACGGCATCCGCATCGAGAACCTCGTGCTGGTGGTCGAGAAGCAGGTCGCGGGCGCTGAAAAGGAAATGCTCGGCTTCGACACTTTGACCTTCGCCCCGATCGAGCGCCGCCTGATCGTCAAGGACATGCTCAGCGAGGAGGAGCTAGCCTGGCTCAACGCGTACCACGCGGCGGTGGTGGAGAAGATTGGCCCGAGCCTGCAAGGCGAAGACCGCGCCTGGCTCGAAGCCGCCTGCGCCCCGCTTTAGTCGTCAGGGGTGTCGCGCTTCCCCGGCCGCTCCACTTCCCG
>NZ_JANPKO010000084.1:0-26283 GCF_031426035.1 Sphingomonas sp.
AGACAAGTAGGAATTGCGTTGGGAAAGCGTGTGCAGCCGAGTCGCATTTGACTAGGGGATAGCATATGCACTTGCTGCGAGAGGTGGAAAAATTCCTCAACCGGAGCCGCACGGCTCCCACCACGTTCGGCCGGATCGCCCTCGGCGACCCGCGCTTCGTGTTCGACCTGCGCAAGGGGCGCGAGCCGCGGCCGCGCACCGTGGCGCGGGTCGTGGCGTTCCTCGAGACCGGGCGGTGAAGGCGCTCGGGCTGACCCCGGCCGCAGCGGCGCTGCTGCGCGCGGTGCTGGCGCGGGCGGGCGCGCTCAGAAACACGATACTGCTCAGCGATTTCCGCTCGACCGAGTGGAATTCGCTGACGATCAGCGGCGAGCGCCACGTATTCGGGCTGCGCCTCGCCGCGCCGACCGCGGCAGCTTTGTTCGGGCGGATGGGCGCCGGGCTGGGCGACGCCGAGTTCGCGATCCCGGGGTTGATCGTCGCCGATATCGCGGTGTGCGGGGCGCCGCTGCGCGGGCGCGATGGCTCGCTGCTGATGACGATCGAGGCGCTGACCGTCGCCGACTAGGACGCGATCGCACCGCCCGGCACGTCAGCGCAGCGAGCGGCGGAGCACCTCGAGCGCGGCATGGAGATCGGCCGAGGCATCGGGCGGTGAGTGCGGCGGCCCATTGTGCAAATGGCGCTCGATATGCGCCTGCAGCTCGCCCGCGGTGGGCATTGCGGCGGGCTCGAACAGCTGCACCACGCGCGATTCGGGGGCGAGCTCGGTGAGGATGTCGTCGAGCACCAGGGCGTCGTCCGCCGGCAGCGGCGCGGGCGCGGGCGCGATCACCGCCATCTCGGCGGTGAGCAGCAATTCATCGGGAAACGCGGCCCAGCCGGGGCCGAGCTCGGCGGGGACGAAGTCCGGCAGCGGCAGCGCACGCGGCTCACTGCCGATGCGCGCGAGCAAATGGCGCGCCGCGAAAAACACCACAACAAAACCCGCCGCGGCCGCGGCCATCGCGCGCTGCCCCTGCCCGCCGATCTTGAACGCGGCGAACGCCACCGCCGCGGCGAGGCAAGCCGCCGCGATCGCCGAAATTGCCGCCTCGAATGCGCGCTGTGCCCGACCGGTCCCCATATCAGCGGGGATAAATACAAAACCTTGCCAGCGGGTTTAGGCGAGCAGTTCTATCAAAGCTTCGGTGAAGGCCGTGATGTCCTCGGGCTTGCGGCTGGTGACGAGATTGCCGTCGGTCACCGCGGGCGCGTCCTCGAGCAAGGCGCCGGCGTTGGCGAGGTCGGTGCGGATCGATGGCCAGCAGGTCGCGCGGCGGCCGCGCAGCACATCGGCCTCAACCAGCAGCCACGGCCCGTGGCAGATCGCGGCGATCGGTTTTTGCGCGGCGGCGAAGGCGCGGATCAGCGCGGTCGCATCGCCATTAAGGCGCAAGGTGTCGGGGTTGCGCACGCCCCCGGGGAGGAGCAGCGCGTCGAAATTTTCCGCCTTGGCGTCGGCAATGACGAGATCGGGGCGGATGGTGCGGCCGGGGTCGTCGTGGACGGTGGCCTGGATCGGGCTCGGCGTCGGTGCCGCCAGGACCACCGTCGCGCCCTCCCCGCGCAAAATCTCGCGCGGGCCGAACAGCTCCGATTCCTCGAAGCCGTCGCTGGCCATGATCAGCACGGTCTTGCCCTTAATCGTCATTCGCTTGGCCCCATCCGGAACTTCGCACCCGCGCGGCTCATTGGGCCGCCATGTTGCGTCACTCGTCCGATAGCGAACCCGGCATCACCCGCAAGCGGATCAAATCCGCGTGGGGCTATTTCGACGCCGAGGGCAAGCGCATCACCGAGCGCGACGAAATCGACCGCCTCAACGCGCTGGCCTTGCCCCCTGCCTACACCGACGCGTGGTTCTGCGCCGACCCGTGCGGGCATCTGCAGGCGACCGGGATCGACGCCCGCGGGCGCAAGCAATACCGCTATCACGCCGCCTTCCGCGAGCGCCGCGACGCCGCCAAATACGACGGCCTGCTCGAGTTCGGCAAAGCGCTGCCCAAATTGCGGCGGCGGGTCGAGCAGGACCTCAAACGCCGCAAGCTCGACCGCGAGGCGGTGCTGGCGGCGATCGTGCGGCTGCTCGACACCGAGTATATCCGCATCGGCAATGAGCAATATGCCAAGGACAACAAGAGCTTCGGCGCGACCACGCTGCGCAGTCGCCACCTCCGCCGCAAGGGATCGAAGCTGATGATGCGGTTCGCCGGCAAGCACGGCATCGTCCACGAGGTGAAGATCAGCGACAGCAATTTGAAGCGCATCGTCAAGCGCTGCCAGGAGCTGCCCGGCCAGATGCTGTTCCAATATGTCGGCGACGACGGCGAGCCCAGGCCGATCGGCTCGGGCGACGTCAACGATTACATCAAGGACGCCAGCGGCGGCGAGTTCACCGCCAAGCATTTCCGCACCTGGGGGGCGAGCGTGATCGCGTTCGACCAGTTGCTGAGGAAGGCCGACGACGCGCGGATCACGGTCAAGACGGTGGTCGAGCCGGTCGCCGAGGCGCTCGGCAACACCGTCGCGATGAGCCGCAAGGCCTATGTCCACCCGGCGCTGCTGGAAGCGGTCAAGGAGGCGCCGCGCGACCCGCTCGACGGGATGGAGCGGCCGCGCGCCAAAACACGGCTGTCGTCGAGCGAGGTCGGGCTGCTCGACTATCTCGCGCGCGGCGGCAAGCGCGCGCGGCGGCGCAAGGCCAAGGCCGCCGAGCAGGCCACGGCCGCAGCGGCGCAAGAGAAAGCGGCGGCTTGATCGCTTCTGCCGCTGCCGCCATGACGGCGGCGATGCGCGACCGCCTCGACGACTGGAGAAGCTTCCCCGCTTGGCTCGAGGCCAATAGCGAGGCGCTGCTGCTCGGCATCGCCGTCGCCGCCGGACTGGTCGCGGTGATGCTGGTGCTGCGCCACATCGGCGAGCGGGTCAGCACTGCCGACCCCGCGATGCACAGCTGGCGCGCGGTGGTCGGGCGGGTGCTGGCCAAGACCAGCATCGCCTTCATGATTTTCGCGGCGCTCGACATCGTCGCCACCTATGCCAACCCGCCGGCGCGGCTGGCGCGGCTGATCGACATCGCCTTCATCATCGCCTTTGCGCTGCAGGCGGCGGTGTGGGGGCGCGAGCTGATTTTGGGCGTGATCGGCCACCGGGTCGGCGATGCGCCGGGGGAAACCGCGCTGGGCAATGCCGCCGGCGTTATCCGGGTCCTCGTTAGCATTGCGCTGTTCGCGCTGGCGATCATCTTCATCCTCGACAATCTGGGCGTCAACGTCACCGCGCTCGTCGCCGGGCTGGGGATCGGCGGCATCGCCATCGGGCTCGCCGCGCAGGGCATTTTTTCCGACCTGTTCGCGGCGCTCGCGATCCTGTTCGACAAGCCGTTCAAGCGCGGCGACACCATTCGCTACGACACCAGCACCGGCACGGTCGAACGCATCGGGCTCAAGACCACGCGGCTGCGCTCGCTGACCGGCGAGCAGTTGATCATGGCCAACACCAAATTATTGGAGCGCGAGATCCACAACCTCGCACAGGCCAAGGCGCGGCGGATGACGCTGCATTTCTCGGTCCACAGCGAGAGCCCGGCGGCCGATTTGCCGCGGATCGAGGCGGTCGCCGCCGCCGCGGTCGACGAGCAGAAGGGATGCAAGCTGGTGCGCTGCGCGCTGACCGGGGTCGGCTCGGGCGCGATCAGCCACGAGCTGGTCTATGACGACGCCGCGCGCGACAACAACCGCATCGCATTGAACCGCTCGGACGTGCTGCGCGGGCTGATCGAGCGGCTCGCGGCCGACGGGCTCGAACTGGTCCGCGCCTCCGACCTCCCCGCCCCGCCGGCGCCGTTCTGATGGAGTTTTGCTGATGCCCGTCGCGAGCCTCGATGACATCCGCGCGAAAATCGGCGAGGAAATCGGCGTGTCGTCGTGGCTGACGCTCGACCAGGACCGCATCACCGCGTTCGCCGACGCCACCGAGGACCGCCAGTTCATCCATGTCGACCCCGAGGCGGCGGCGCGCACCCCGTTCGGCGGGACGATCGCGCATGGCTTCCTCAGCCTGGCGATGCTGAGCCGGATGGCGGCCGAGGCGATGCAGGTGCCGGACACGCTCAAGATGGCGGTCAATTACGGGCTCGACCGGGTCCGCTTCATCGCCCCGGTGCGCGCCGGGCAGCGCGTGCGCGGCCGCTTCACGCTTGACTCGGTGGAGGACAAGGCGCCGGGGCAAATCCTCGTTCGCCACACCGTCACCGTCGAGATAGAAGGCGGCGACAAACCCGCGCTGACCGCCGTCTGGCTCGGCCTGCTGTTCGTTTAGGAGAAAGACATGTCCGTCCGCGACGCCGTTATCGTTTCCACCGCCCGCACGCCGATCGGCCGCGCCTATCGCGGGGCGTTCAACGCGACGCCGTCGCCGACGCTCGCCGCGCACGCCATCCGCGCCGCCGTCGAGCGCGCCAAGGTCGACCCCGCCGAAATCGACGACGTGATCATCGGCGCCGCGCTGCAGCAGGGCGTGCAGGCGACCATCGGGCGCACCGCGGCATTGCGCGCGGGCCTGCCGGTGACCGTCGCCGGCATGTCGATCGACCGCCAGTGCGCGTCGGGGCTGATGGCGATCGCGACCGCCGCCAAGCAGGTCATCGTCGACCGCATGCCGATCTGCGTCGCCGGCGGGGTGGAGAGCATCTCGATGGTCCAGACCCCCGAGATGCGGCTGGGCGCCGACCCCGAACTGGTGGCGATGCACAAGGACGTCTACATGCCGATGATCGGCACCGCCGAGGTAGTCGGCAAGCGCTACGGCGTCGGCCGCGACCGCCAGGACGCTTATGCGCTGCAATCGCAGCAGCGCACCGCCGCCGCCCAGCAGCAAGGCCGCTTCGACGCCGAGATCGTCCCCGTCACCGCCACCATGGGCGTCAAGGACAAGGAGACCGGCGCGATCTCGATGAAGGAGGTCACGCTCGCCAAGGACGAGGGCAACCGGCCCGAGACCACGCTCGAGGGGCTGTCCTCGCTGCAGCCGGTGGTCGGGCCCGAGGGGATGATCACCGCCGGCAACGCCAGCCAGTTGAGCGACGGCGCCTCGGCGTGCGTGGTGATGGACGCCGCGCTGGCGGAAAAGCGCGGGATCGAGCCGCTCGGGCGCTACATCGGGATGGCGGTGGCGGGCACCGAGCCCGACGAAATGGGCATCGGCCCGGTGTTCGCGGTGCCCAAATTGCTCGAGCGGTTCGGGCTCAAGGCCGACGACATCGGGCTGTGGGAATTGAACGAGGCGTTCGCGGTCCAGGTGCTGTACATCCAGGACAAGCTCGGCATCCCCGACGACCGCATGAACGTCGACGGCGGGGCGATCTCGATCGGCCACCCGTACGGCATGTCGGGCGCGCGGATGACCGGCCACGCGCTGATCGAAGGCAAGCGCCGCGGGGTCAAATACGTGATGGTGACGATGTGCGTCGGCGGCGGCATGGGCGCGGCGGGCCTGTTCGAGGTGCTGTAGTTGATGGACGCCGTCGAACTGATCGCCCTCGCCTCTTCGGTCAGCCTGCTTGCAGGTTGGCGCCTTTACCTCGTCACCTTCGTCACCGGGCTGGCGATGAAGTTCGGGTGGATCGACTTGCCCGAGCGGCTCGCCGCGCTCGACGTGCTCGCCAATAACTGGCTGATCGGGATCGCCGCAGCGGGCGCATTGGCCGAATTCTTCGCCGACAAGATCGCCTGGGTCGACAGCGCGTGGGACGCGGTGCACTCGGTCGTCCGGCCGTTGGGCGGCGCGCTGCTGAGCCTGGCGATTGTCGATGCCGGCGACCCGGCGTGGCAGATCGGCAGCTTTTTGCTCGGCGGCGGCGCGGCATTCGTCGCCCATGCCGGCAAGGCGGGGGCGCGGGCGATGGTCAACGCCAGCCCCGAGCCGTTCTCCAACATCGTCGTCTCGACCGCCGAGGACGTCGCCACCGGCGGGCTGCTCGCTTTGGCCATCGCCAACCCGATCGCGGCGGCGCTGATCGCGCTGATCCTGGTCATCGCGTCGCTGTGGCTGGTGCTGTCTGCCCGGCGCATGATGAAGCGCGTGCTCGACTACGGCAAACGGCCCGCAACCTAGCTCCGCGACGCGCATTGAACGGGGCGACACAGGAGGAAGCATGACCGGCACCGCGACTACCAGCCTCGTCGAACGGATCGCCCGCGTGCTGTGCGCGGCGGAAATCAGCGCCAACGCCGAGGGCGGCGAAAGCTCGGCCGGCGCGCATGTCGACGAGCATTGGCGCACCCACCGCAACCAGGCGCTGGCGGTGCTCCACGCGATCCGCGAGCCCGATGCGGCCGCGGCCAGCGCCGGCGACGGCGCGCAGTGGCAGCGCATGATCGAGGCGTCGATCGCCGCCGCTGAATGAGCGCTGCCAGGCGCACCGGTTCGCGCGCCGGGCCCGACCCGCGCTGGACGCTGGCGGCGTGCGTCCTCGCCTCGAGCCTGTCGTTCGTCGAGGGCTCGGTGCTCAACGTCGCGCTGCCCGCGATCCGCGCCAGCTACGGCGCCAGCGCCGAGCAGGTGCAGTGGGTGGTCAACGCCTATTTGCTGCCGCTGTCGGCGCTGCTGCTGCTCGGCGGCGCGCTCGGCGATCATTATGGGCGGCGCCGGATGCTGGTCGGCGGGACCGCCTTGTTCGCCGCGGCGAGCCTCGCCTGCGCGCTCGCGCCCGACCTCGCCTGGCTGCTCGCCGGCCGCGCGGTGCAGGGGGTCGGCGCGGCGATGCTGCTGCCCAACAGCCTCGCCTTGCTCAACGCGGCGTACGAGGGCGAGCGGCGCGGGCGCGCGGTGGGGATCTGGGCCGCCGCGGGCGCCGGGTCGGCCGCGATCGCGCCGCTGATCGGCGGCTGGCTGGTCGACAATGTCGGCTGGCCGGCGATCTTCTACATCAACCTCCCGCTGGCGGCCGCGGCGATCCTGCTCGCTGTGCTGTTCATGACGGAGAGCCACGACGCCGGCGCCGGACGCACCGATTATGCCGGCGCGCTGCTCGCCACCGGCGGGCTCGGCGGGCTGACCTATGCGCTGACCCTGTGGTCGGCGTACGGATCGTGGTCGCGCGGCGCGGTGATCGCCGCGGCGGCCGGCGTGGCGATGACCGCCGGTTTCTTGTGGGTCGAACACCGCCGTGGGCGCGCGGCGATGATGCCGCTCGATATGTTCACCGGGCGCTGCTTTGCCGGGCTCAACCTGTTCACCTTCCTGCTCTACGGCGCGTTCGGTGCGGCGATGCTGCTGATCCCCTACGTGCTGATCGCGGGCGGCGGTTACTCGCCGGTGCAGGCGGGGCTGGCCTTGCTTCCGCTGCCGATCCTGATTGCGGTCGGCTCGCCGCCGATGGGGGCGCTGGCGGCGCGGATGGGGCCGAGGCTGCCGCTGACCATCGGGCCGCTGGTGGTCGCCGCGGGGATGCTGCTGGCGCGGCGGATCGATGTCGGCAGCGACTATTGGATTGGCGCGTTCCCGGCGATCGCGGTGATGGCGGTGGGGATGGCGATCGCGGTCGCGCCGCTGACCTCGTCGGTGCTCGGCTCGGTCGAGGAACAGCATGTCGGGATGGCGTCGGGGTTCAACAGCGCGGTGGCGCGCACCGGCGGGTTGATCGCGACGGCATTGCTCGGCGCGGTGCTCGGCGCATCGGGCGCGGCGCTGATCGGCGGGTTCCACGCGGCGATGATCGCCGCGGCGGTCGCCGCCGCGCTCGCCAGCGGGATCGCGCTGACCATGCTGGGCACGGTCAAGATGCGCAAAATGTAGCTGCTTGACTGTATTGCTACGTTAATACAGTCTCGCGCGCATGAGACTGCTTCATTTGATCGCCGCGCTCGCCGCCGTGAGCCTCGCCGCGCCGGCTTCGGCCAATCCGCAGTTGGCCCTGGTCGAGGGGGCGCGGGCCAACATGGACCTGCTCGCGCCGGAGCGCGTGCGCGGCAAGAAATTCGCCTACGACCATGAGCTGACCATCGCGCTCCCTGCGAGCTACGCCGCGCTGCCGCGGCGCACATATCCGGTGCTGTGGGTGCTCGACGGGCCGCTGATGACGCGGCTCGCGGTCGGCACGCTCGACACGCTGGTGATCGGCAACCATGCCCCCGAGATGATCGTGATCGGCGTCGGCAGCCCGGCCGCCGACGGCCTGGCCGGGGTGAGCCGGCGGATCATGGAATATTCGCCGCCGGGCAAGGGCTATGCGCCGCCGGGGCTGAACGGCGAGAAGTTCACCGCGCTGGCGCCGATCCCCGACTTCCCCCAACGCGCCGACGATTTTCTCGGCCTGCTGGTCGACGAGCTGCGGCCGATGCTCGCCGCGCGCTACCGTTTTTCGGGCGAGCATGCTTTGTTCGGCCATTCGGCGGGCGGGATGCTCGCGGCCTATGCGATGTTCCAGCGCCCCGGCGCATTCCAAAAAATGATCCTCGGCAGTCCCTATGTGAACGGGGTCGCGGGCGCGGTGTTCAAGGCCGAGCAGGCGTTTGCCGCGCGCCACAAGGACCTCGACGTCGACCTGTTCGTCGGGGTCGGCGGGGCCGAGGTCGACGAATATTTCCTCGCGGTGTCGGGGATCGCCAGCGGCACCGCCAGATTCGCCGAGACGCTGCACCTGCGCGGCTACCAGTCGCTGACCCTCGAGACGCGGGTCTATTCGGGCGAGGACCATTATACCGTCGTCCCGAGATTGCTCGGCGAGGGCATCCGCCATTTGTGGAAAAAGGAAGCCGCGGCGCTCGGCTCGTCGTGGCCGCAACGCCCCTGATCAAGTTCCGCGTGCTCGTTTAGCGCGGCCGCAGACTGTGCTAGAAGCGCTGCTCATCTGACTTGGGGGAGTTGGCGATGAACCGCGCAAAATTGGTCATCATCGGGTTGGCGTTCGGCGCCGCCGGGGGTGCCGCGTCAAGCCAGGCGACCAACGCGGCGGGTGGCCCGCCCGTCCCGCACCATGTGTCGCCGCCGGTGCAATCCGCCAGCGGATTCCACCGCGGGCATGCGATGCGCGCGATGCTGACGATGTCGGCGGCGGCCGTGACCAGCGACGTGCCCGCCAGCATCCCGCTCAGCGACGGCCTCGGCCAGATCAATTTCCCGATCACCACCGCCAACCCGCTGGCGCAGCGCTATTTCACCCAGGGGCTCGGCTACGCCTACGGCTTCAACCACGCCGCGGCGATCGCCTCGTTCCGCGAGGCGCAGCGGCTCGATCCCGCGTGCGCGATGTGCTGGTGGGGCGAGGCGTTCGCGCACGGCCCCAACATCAACGCGCCGATGGACCCCGCGACCAACGCCCGCGCGGTCGGCGTCGCGCTCTACGCCAATTGGCTCGCGCGCGGCGCCCAGCCGGTCGAGCGGGCGCTGACCGCGGCGATGGTCAAGCGCTACTCGCCCGATCCCGCCGCCGACCGGCCGGCGCTCGATGCGGCGTTCGCCGATGCCATGCTCGCCGCCGCCACCGCGCATCCGGAGCATGACGACCTCGCGCTACTCGCCGCCGAGTCGGCGATGAACACGCGGCCGTGGGATTATTGGCAGGCCGACAAATCGCCTAACCCGCGCATCGCCGAGGCGGTGCGGCTGGTCGAGGCGGTGATGGCGCGCTCTCCCGACCATCCCCAGGCCGCGCATCTGTACATCCACCTGATGGAAAACGGGCCCGACCCCAAGCATGCCGAAGCCGCCGCCGATCGGCTCAACCGGCCGCTGGCGCCCGCCGCCGGACACCTCGTCCACATGCCGGCGCACATCTATTTCCGGCTCGGCCGGTGGCAGGATTCGATCCGCTCCAACATCGCCGCGGCGCGCGCCGACGAAGCGTGGATCGCGGCCAGCGGCGACCAGGGGCTGGTGCGCTACGGCTACTATCCGCACAACGTCCACTTCATCGTCACCTCGGCGCAAATGGCCGGCGACCTGCCGACCGCGATCCGCGAAGCGCGCAAGCTGTCGCGCCTGCTCGACCCCGAAACCAGCGCCAAGATCGCCTGGATCCAGGCGGTCAACGCCGCGCCGTTCTTCGCCGCCGCGCAGTTCGCCTCGCCGGCCCAGGTGCTGGCGATGCCCGCGCCCGACGTCCGCCTGCCCTACCCCACCGCGATGCGCTTTTACGCCCGCGCGCTGGCCCAGGCCCGGCAGCGCAACCGGGCGGGCTTCGAGCGCGAGCTCGCCGCGTTGCGTGCGCTGCGCGAATCGGACGCGTTCAAGCCGATGGTCGCCCAGGGCGTCCCCGCCCCGCAGCTGCTCGAGCTCGCCGAAGCGGTGGCGCGGGCACGGTGGAATTATGCCAACGGCCGCTTCGCCGCTGCCGCCGACGGCTACCGCGCGGCGGCCGCCGTCGAAGCGAAGATCCCCTACATGGAGCCGCCCTTCTGGTATTATCCGGTGCACCAATCGCTCGGGGCCGCTTTGTACCGGGCGGGCAAGCACGGCGAGGCGCGCGACGCCTTTGCCGCCGCGCTCGCGCAATCGCCCAGGAACGGCTGGGCGCTGTATGGGCTGGCCGCGGCGGAGCGTTCGCTCGGACAAGGTGACAAGGCGGCGGCGGCGGAAGCGGAGCTGAAAAGCGCCTGGCTCGGCGATCCGCGCTGGCTCAGGATGGACCGGCTCTAGGCGCGCCGCTCAGCGGATATTGGCGGCGATCCATTTCTCGACCACGGGGGCGATCTTCTCGCGCCACTTGCGGCCGTTGAAGATGCCGTAGTGGCCGACGTCGGGGGCGAGGAAATATTGCTTCTTCGCCGCCGGCAGCTTGCTGGCGATGGTCAGCGCGGCCTTGGTCTGGCCGACCCCCGAGATGTCGTCGCGCTCGCCCTCGATCGCCAGCAAAGCGGTGTCGCGGATCGCGGCGGGATCGACGCGGCGGCCGCGGTGCATCAACTTGCCCTTGGGCAGCAGATGGCGCTGGAACACCACGTCGACCGTCTGCAGATAGAATTCGGCGGTCATGTCGGCGATCGAGCGATACTCGTCGTAGAAATCGCGGGTCGAATCGGCGCTTTCCTCGTCGCCGACGACGAGATGCTTGAACATTTCCCAATGGCTGACGAGGTGGCTGCCGAGGTTCATCGTCATGAACCCGGCGAGCTGGAGGAAGCCGGGGTAAACGCGGCGGCCCGAGCCCGGGTAGAGCATCGGCACCACCGCGATGGCGTTGCTCGAGAACCAGCTGTGCGGACGCTGGGTGGCCAAGGTGTTCACCGCGGTCGGCGCCTGGCGGGTATCGATCGGCCCGCCCATCATGGTCAGCGAGCGCGGCCGCCATTGGTGCCTGGTGCCGTTCATCAGCGCGGTCGCGGCGAACGCCGGGACGGCGGGCTGGCACACTGCGAGGACGTGCGGGCGCTCGCCGCCGGCCTCGCCGATCAGCGCGGTCCACTCGATCAGATAATCGATATAATCGTCGAGATCGAAGTCGCCGTCGGCCAGCGGCACGCGCTTCGCGTCGCGCCAGTCGGTAATGTAGATGTCGTGGCGCGGCAGCAGCCGCTCGACGGTGCCGCGCAGCAGGGTCGCGTAATGGCCCGACATCGGGGCGACGATCAGCAGCTTGGGCTGGTCGGCGGGAGCGCCCTCGCGGACGAAATGCTTCAATTGCCCGAACGGCTTGCGGCCGACGATTTCCTCATGGACCGCGACCTGCTTGCGCCCGACGGTGGTGGTCGCGAGCCCGAATTCGGGCTTGCCGCGCGGCGCCGAGGCATGGGCGAAGACGTCGAGCCCCGCCGCGACCAGCGGGCTCATTCCGTTGTAGGACAAGGGGTTGGACGGGTTGTTGAGCCATCCGGCGCCGAGACCGGCCCATTTGCTCGCCCCCGCCAGGAATGAGCGCTGGACCTCATAGGCGTCGTAAAGCATTCAGATTCCTTCGGGCGTGGCGGGTCAACAACCGATGTGGCGGCCAAACGCTCCCGCGGCAAGCTGAATGGTGCAGTGCGATATGCCGCGCGCGGCGATTGAGGCCTGCGCGCCACACTGCTAGGCGGCTCCGAGATGGCCGCCAGACCCGAACCGCCCAAGGCGAAAAGCCTGTCCGGCCTCAAGATGGTGTGGCGCTATGCGCTGCATTACCCATGGCGGCTGGCCGCCGCCGGCACCGCGCTGCTGGTCGCCGCCGGAGCGACCTCGGGAGTGCCCTACGCATTCAAGCTGATCATCGACCGCGGCTTCTCCGGCCAGGGCGATATCGCGCGCTGGTTCGAATATCTCCTGCTGCTGGTGATCGTGATGGCGCTCGCCACCGCCGTGCGCTTCTACTTCGTGTCGTGGATCGGCGAGCGGGTGGTCGCCGACATCCGCCTCGCGGTGCACCGCAATTTGCTGCGCCTCGCCCCCGGCTTCTTCGAGGAGAACCGCCCGGCCGAGATCACCAGCCGGATCACCGTCGACACCACGATCATCGAGCAGACCGTCGGCACCACCATCTCGGTCGCGCTGCGCAACCTGGTGATGGGCACCGCCTGCGCGGTGATCTTGTTCCTGCTCGCGCCCAAGCTCGCCGGGCTGCTGCTGCTCGGCATCCCGCTGATCGTGCTGCCTTTGGTGTTCCTCGGCCGCCGCATCCGCTCGATCTCGGTCAAGAGCCAGGACCGCATCGCCGACGTCGGGACGATGACCAGCGAAGTGCTCGGCGCGATGAAGATCGTCCAGGCGTTCAACCAGCAGAGCCGCGAGGCGCAGCGCTTCACCGCCGCCACCGAGACCGTGTTCGCGGTCGCCAAGCGCCGCATCCTGCTGCGCGCGATCATGTCGGCGATCGTCATCGCCTTGATGTTCTCGTCGATCACTCTGATCATCTGGCAGGGCGCGGTCGACGTCTCGGCGGGGCGGATGACCGGCGGGACGATCGCCGCGTTCGTGCTCTACGGCGGCTTGCTCGCCGGCGCGTTCGGCGCGCTCAGCGAAGTCTATGGCGATCTGCTGCGCGCGGCGGGGGCATCCGAGCGGCTCAACGAATTGCTGCGCGCCGAGACCACGATCAAGGCGCCCGCCAACCCGATTGCCCTGCCCCTCCCCGCGCGCGGCGACCTGCGCTTCGAGGGCGTCGAGTTCCGCTACCCGACGCGGCCCGAAGTGTCGGCGCTGCACGACTTCACGCTGGCGGTGAAGCCCAACGAGAAGCTCGCGGTGGTCGGGCCGTCGGGCGCGGGCAAGACCACCCTGTTCCAGCTCGCCCAGCGCTTCTACGACCCCCAGGCCGGGCGCGTGCTGCTCGACGGCGTCGCGCTGACCGACGCCGATCCCGCCGACATCCGCCAGCGCATCGCGATGGTGCCGCAGGAAGTGGTGATCTTCGCCGCCTCCGCCCGCGACAACCTCCGCTACGGCAATTGGGACGCGTCGGAGGACGACATCTGGGCCGCGGCGCGCGACGCCAATGCGGAGACGTTCCTGCGCGAGCTGCCCGACGGGCTCGACACCTTCATGGGCGAAGGCGGCGCGCGCCTCTCGGGCGGCCAGCGCCAGCGCATCGCCATCGCCCGCGCTTTGCTCCGCCGCGACGCCCCGCTGCTATTGCTCGACGAGGCGACCTCGGCGCTCGACGCGCACAGCGAGCGGCTGGTGCAGGACGCGCTCGACCGCCTGATGGACCAGCGCACGACGATCGTCATCGCCCACCGCCTCGCCACCGTGCGCGCCGCCGACCGCATCATCGTGATGGACCACGGCCGCATCGTCGAGCAGGGCACCCACACCGAACTGTCCGCCGCCGGCGGGCTCTACGCCAGCCTCGCCCGCCTCCAGTTCGAGGGCCAGGCGGCCTGACTCCAGCGGTTGGGCGACGCCAGCCGCATGTCCGTCGAAAGCCCATTGGCGCGCGCGCGATGATCGGCCCGGTTGCGCCGATCTTTTCAGCGCTGTGGGGAATTCATCGATGACTCGTTTCTGTCTGCTCGGCAGCGCCGCGCTGCTTGCCCTTGGCTGCCCGGCCTTCGCCCAAACCCCCGCCGCCGACAGCGAGCCGGCGCCGATGCAATTCCCCGGCTGGGGCGCCGATCCCGCCGACCTCGACCGCGCGGTCAAGCCGGGCGACGATTTCGACGCGTTCGTCAACGGCAAGTGGAAAGCGGCCAACGAGATCCCCGCCAAATATCCCTATTACGGCGTGACCACCAATTTGCGCATCGGCGCCGAGCGTCAGGTGCGCGCGATAATCGACGAGCTTGCGGCGCGGCAGAACCCACCGGGCAGCCTCGAGCAGCGCGTCGCCGACATGTACCGCGCCTACCTCGACACCGCCGCCATCAACGCCGCCGGCATGGCCCCGGCCAAGCCGTACCTCGACCGCATTGCCGCGGTCGCGAGCTACGACGATCTCGCCGATCTGTGGGCGACCAACGGCTACCCCGCGCCGCTCGGCGAGTTCGTCAGCATCGACCGAGGCGACCCCACCCGCAACACCTTGTTCGTCGGCCTCGGCGGGCTCGGCCTGCCCGACCGCGACAATTACCTCGTCGACAATCCGCGCAACATCGAGATGCGCGGCAAATATCTCGAGCTGGTCACCTTCCTCCTCGGCAAGGCCGGCCACGCCGACCCCAAGGCGGGCGCCGCGGCGGTCTACGCGCTCGAGAAGCAGATGGCGGCGGTGCTGTGGGACCGCGCGGTGGCGCGCAACCCGCAGCTCACCACCAACCGCCTGAGCCATGCCGAATTGCTCGGCCTGAGCGGCAATTTCCCCTTGAAGCGCTATCTCGACGCGCGCGGCATCCTGCCGACCGACAGCTTCAACGTGCTCCACGTCCTGCCCAGCGACGACGAGGCCAAGACGATCGGCCTGACCGCGGCCGAGCGCGCCAAACTGGGCGGCGGCTTCCCCGGGATGCTCGCATTGGCGATGGCGACCCCGCTCGACACGTGGAAGACGTGGATGACGGTGCGCCTGCTGTCGGGCGGCGCCGATTTGCTGCCGAGCGACATCGACAACGCCAATTTCGCGTTCTTCGGCAAATATCTCCAGGGCCGCGAGAAGCAGCGCGACCGCTGGCAGCGCGCGGTGTCCGAAGTCGAAGGCAACGTCGGCGAAGCACTCGGCAAAATCTACGTCGAGCGCCATTTCCCGCCCGCGAGCAAGGCCGCGATGGAGGAATTGGTCGGCAATTTGCGCCTCGCGATGGCGGAAAATTTGAAGGACCTCGCGTGGATGACCCCGGCGACCCGCGCCGCGGCCAAGGCCAAGCTCGACGCGCTGACGGTCAAGATCGGCTATCCCGACAAGTTCGAGACCTATGACGGGCTGGCGATTTCGGCGCGCGACCCGATCACCAACCGGCTGGCGGCGGCGCAATGGCAATGGGCCAAGGACCTCGACGATCTGCGCAAGCCGGTCGACCGCGACAAGTGGCTGCTGACCCCGCAGACGGTCAACGCTTATTACATGCCGACCGCCAACGACATGGCCTATCCCGCGGCTTATTTGCAGGCGCCCAATTTCAGCCCGACCGCGGACGCGGCGGTCAATTACGGCGCGATCGGCGCGACCATCGGCCACGAGATCGGCCACGGCTTCGACGACAACGGCTCGCGCTACGACGGCAGCGGCACGCTCAACAATTGGTGGACGCCCGAGGACAAAGCGACGTTCGACAAATTGGGCGCCAGGCTCGCCGCGCAATATGACGCGATCTGCCCGTTCGACGGCGGCAAGACCTGCGTCAACGGCAAGCTCACCTTGGGCGAGAACATCGGCGACCTCGGCGGCTTGTCGATGGCCTACAAGGCCTATCATCTGTCGCTCAAGGGCAAGCCGGCGCCGGTGATCGACGGGCTGACCGGCGACCAGCGCTTCTTCATCAGCTACGCCCAGCACCAGCGCACCGAGTATCGCGATGCGTTCCTGCGCCAATTGATGCAGACCGACCCGCACTCGCCCGATTTCGCGCGGATCAACGCGGTGCTGCGCAATTTCGACCCGTGGTACGCGGCGTTCAAGGTCCAGCCCGGCGACAAGCTCTACATGGCCCCGGCGCAGCGCGTGCGCATCTGGTAGCCGCGAATTAGGGCGCACAAAAACGCGATTAAACAGCACCGGCCTAATGTCCGCTTCCGACCCATTGCGGACATCCGGGTTCGGCGGCACAACTCGTTGGATGAGCAAGGACGAACTTCGCTACGATGCGCGCGAGATGGTCGTCTTGGCGAGCTGGCGGTATGCCGTGCTGTTCTCGTTGCTTCTTTCGACTTTGCTGTGGCTAATCGCGGCCCTCTGGATTTGGCTACGCGACGGAAGATTGCACGACATCGCCTTTCTGCTCGAAACATGGGTTTTTGTGAACGCCGTGATGATTCCTGCCATCAAGTGGGACAACAGCCGAAGGTAACTTCAGCTTTCCACCCACAGCAGACGTTAGACGTCGGCGCCGTTCGGCGTGCGCTCCCGCCGCCTCCTCGGCCGCGCCAACATACCTCGGCCAGGCGTTGCCGTGGAACTCGCCCGGCGAACAGGACGGCGAGCTAGAAGATCCTGCAAATCTCGGAGAGAAAGGCGTAGCCCGGCGTCCCACCCCCAGCATGTTCTCGCTTCTGGATTCCCGTCGCGCCTACCAGCAAGTCTTTGTTGTAGAACATTCTTCGTAGCGACTGGTGCGTCATCATGTCGCAATCGACCGAGAGCAAGTCGCGCACCGATGTGGTTCCCAGGCGGTCCGCTTCCGGGAATCTGGTTTCCGTCCACAACTTGAGCTTGTTGCGGCTTTGCTTGGCCGTTTCGGGGGCGACGGACCAGACATGCCCATTGCTGGAGACGATGGGGGTGAAGGACTGACCCTGGGCCGATGTTGCGAGCACCAGCAGCACTCCACAGATCCAATAGCGCATCGGTCATCTCCCGCCGAAATCGAGAATCGGGAGACTGTCACGCCGTTGGGCCTGTGGGAAGCGAAATGGGGTAGAAACCGGACGAGCTAAAGGTGAAGAGCACAACCGCGCTCGACGCCCGCCAGCACTAACTCCGCTTTCCACCCATTGCACGGATATTAGCCGAATGTCCGCTTTCGACCCATTGCGGACAGCAGCGAAGCAGCGCGACGACGTCGCTTCGCTAGACTCCCGCCTACGTCATGTTGGATCCACCGGCCGAGCTTTGTTCGGGGGGCTGGCCGACGCCTTCCTTCGTCTTGCAAAGATATTGAGTGCCTCGACCCCTGCAGAGAAGGCCATGGCGACATAGATATACCCCTTGGGAACATGAATCCCGAACCCGTCGGCAATTAGCACTGCGCCGATCATCAGCAGAAAACTCAGTGCGAGCATCACGACCGTCGGATTGTCGTGGATGAAGTTGGCAAGTGGATCGGCTGCGACCAGCATCACGATCACGGCGACGACCACGGCGATGACCATGATCGGCAGATGATCGGTCATTCCCACGGCGGTCAGAATTGAGTCGATCGAGAAGACCATGTCGAGCACCAGGATTTGGACGATTACCGCGCCGAACCCGATCGTTGCCCTGGACGTGTCGAACATGTCTTTGTTGGGCACGGGGTCGACGTTGTGATGGATTTCCTTTGTCGCCTTCCACACCAGAAACAGCCCGCCAGCGATCAGAATTAAATCACGCCACGAGAAGACGGTCTCAAAGCTGGGCTCGCCGGTCGAGCTAGACGAACCGACCAGCCCAAGATCGAATACTGGCGCAGTGAGTCCGACCAGCCAGGCGATCATCGACAATAAAGCCAGCCGCATCCCGAGCGCCACTGAAATGCCGATACGGCGGGCTTTTTGACGCTGGGCTTCGGGCAGCTTGTTCGACAGGATCGAAATGAAGATTAGATTGTCGATCCCGAGAACGATCTCCATGACCAACAACGTCGCCAATGCCGCCCACGCCGCGGGCTGGTTCATCAGTGCCAGCATCTGGTCCATTAAAAACACCTTTTCGCATTGGGAACAGAACATCGCTGCCCACGATATTCATTCGCGTGGATTATGGTCCCGTGACCGCGATGCCGAACAGGCTCCGCCGCCAATCGGGTCGGCGGCGGAGCAGCATCAGTCGAATAATTCGGACAGAAAAGACTTAGGTTTGCGGTGTCCGCCGTGGCGATTGCCTCTGTCATCGCCAAAGTCGCGGTGACCATAGTCGCGCGATCGAGAATAGTCCTCGCGCCCGCCCAATGTTGGCACGGCCGGCGGACGAGCCGGTTCACTCTCAGCCGCGCTCCGCTCCAGTATCTTGTCGAGTTCGCCACGATCGAGCCAGACGCCCCGGCAGGACGGGCAATAGTCGATCTCGATGCCCTGTCGCTCCGACATCACCAGGGCGGTCCTGTCGAGGGGGCAGAGCATTGCTGCAGTTTGTTGGTCGCTCATAATCCTATCCTTGTATTGTTGACGCTAGAAACCAGCATCCGCTTGCATAAGAGGGTTCGGGGCGAGGGCATGTCCCTCGCCCTTCCCCTGCGCCCAAGCTCGCGTCCCGTTCAGGGCGGGTGAGCCAAGTCCGAAAGTTCAAGTCATAAGCCGGTCTGCATGACCAGTTTCCTGCCGCTCAAGCGGGCGTGAAGGCGGTCCTTGACGGCCAGACGCAGCTTCTTGAGGCGCAGGAGCTTGATGTTGCTAGGGAACCGACGTTTGAGTTCGCTCCGTATCTCGTCGTCGAGAAGCCGGTGAGCTCGGGTCAATCTGTGGAACAAGTCTTTCATAGCCGCTCTCCCATCGATGTGGATCGATCGGGGGCACTGCGATGCAGAACATACCAGCCAAGAACCTGCATCGAGAGCTATCCCGATGCGGTCCGACATCGCTGTCGTTGGAGGAACGACCGCCAGAGGGGCCCGGTCCGCAACGTCACGCCTACGACTTCTTCTCAACGAGTCAAGGAAAGTTCGCTTTTGGGATAAGAGAAATCAGTGGCAGCAGCGCGCAGGACGGCTCAGCGCAGCGCTAATGTCCGCTTTCCACCCAAAGGCAGACATTCACGAAGCGCAGCCCTTACCTAGCCGCCTTTGAGGCCCAGCCTGTGCGGGTTTGACGTAGTTTCGAAGCGCGGCAGGTGTTTAAACGACAAAAAAGGCCCGGCGCGCGAACGCCGGGCCATTATTTTATGGGCGCGATCAGCCGTTGGCGGGCGTGGTGCCGCCGCCGCCCGAACCACCGCTGCCGCCGCCGCTCGGCGGAGTGCGGCGGGTGGTCGAGGTACGGCGCGGCTTGGCGGTGCGGCGCGGTTTCGCCGTGCGCGTGGCCTTGGCGGCGCCGGTCTT
Organism: Sphingomonas sp.; assembly: GCF_031426035.1. Lineage (GTDB taxonomy): Bacteria > Pseudomonadota > Alphaproteobacteria > Sphingomonadales > Sphingomonadaceae > Sphingomicrobium. Next base: position 19,272 of record NZ_JANPKO010000084.1, read on the forward strand.
GCTCGCGCCGCTCGCCGAGCGCGACGTCGCGGACTTGCGCGTGGCAGTGCTCTTGCGCGCGGCGGTGCTCTTGCGCGCGGCGGGCTTGCGCTTGGCGGGCGCCTTGCGCTTGGTCGTGGAGCGCGCCGCGGCGGGTTTCTTCGCGCGCGAGCTGCTTCCGCTCGAGCTGTCGTCGTCGCTCCATTTGCCCGACATCACGCGCTGCGCCGCGTCGGCGACCGCTTCGGCGATCAGCGAGCCCAGGCGCGTCGCGCTCGACATCGCGGTGGTCGCGGCGGACGAAGCGGCGTCGGCGGCATCGAGCCCGGCGTCGCGGATCGCGCGGCGCGCCTTGGGGCTGGCGCTGATCGCGGCGGCGGCGGCGGCGAGGCCGGCGGCGAGCATCTCGCGGCTCATCGCGGCCTTGGTGATCTTGTCCATCGTCGAATCGTTCGACGACGAGGATTTGGATTTCGACGACGATTTACGGGTGGTGGACTTGGCCATCACAAAATTCCTCCCTGTGGTTGCAAGAAAGACACTTTAAACGCCCGAGGGTTCCGTTGCGGCTGCGCAGCGAGCGCGCATTTGCGCCATTCAATCGCACAAATCCAGATATGTTAAAGGGGACCGCCGGGTTACGGCGATCCCCTTCGACATGGTCAGCGGCCGGAGGTTCCAGCCGTCAGGATGCGCCTAAAGCACCAACTCCTGAACGACGTTATGGACCGACCCCTCTGCTGAACCATGAGACATCGGATCACCTCCTTTCGCTGTGTTGAAACCATCCACAACATGAGTCTTCATTTGTCCGAACGCAAGACTTGTTTTGCAAATTAATTGCGGCAATCCTCGATCACTCGTGCCGCCTCCGGCGCCGGCGGCAGCACCAGCGGGGCAAGGCCCTGCGCCCACACCACGAACCGCCCGCGGCTGAACGCGATGGCATCGAGCAATCCGTCGAACGCGGCGAGCTCGGCGGTCAGCGTCATCGCCGCGGCATCGCCGCGCGCGGGGACGCTGCGCTGGAGCGAGCTGGTCCACAGAGCCATCGCCGTCACCGGCGCCGCGACCCCGCTGCGTACAATGCTGACGCGGCGCGTGGCGCGGGTGCACGTGACCGACAGCCGCGGCGCGGCGGTGGCGTCGGTGAACTGCGCGTGGCTGGTGCCCGCGCCGGTGCGGTACGACCAGCTGCCGGCGGCCGCCGGCGCGGTCGAGAAATCGGCGGCGGCCGGCGCCTGGGCGACCGGCGCGGTTTGAGCGGGGGCCTGCGCGGCGAGCGCGGCGAGCAGCACTGAAACCATCATGTCAGCGCGCGAGCTTGTCGACTTTGGCCTGGAGCGAGGCGAGCTCCCTGCGCAATTGCTCGACCTCGCTGTCGTTCTTGGCGGGCGCCGCGGCGGCGGCGGCGGGCTTTTTTGGCGCGAGCCCGGCCTGGGCGGTGAACGCGCGATTGGCCTCCTCGAACATCGCCATGTTGCGCTTGGCGATGTCGGCCAGCACGTTGCCGCCGAACGCGTCGCGGATCGCGCTGTGGTTGCGCTGGAAGGCATCCATCGCGGCCTCGAGATATTGCGGCACCGCGCCCTGCACCGAATTGCCGTACAGCCCGATCAATTGCTTGAGGAACTTCAACGGCAGCATGGTTTCGCCGCGCGCTTCCTCGTCGACGATGATCTGGGTCAGCACGGTGCGCGTGATGTCCTCGCCGCTCTTGGCGTCGACCACTTCGAAGTCGCGCCCCTCGCGGACCATCGCGGCGAGCCGGTCGAGCGTGATGTAGGCCGAGCTTTCGGTGTCATATAGCCGCCGGTTGGCGTATTTCTTGATCGTTACCCTGCCCGAAGATTTCACCATGGACCGCTCCCGAGACCTGCCGGCCAGCCTACTACCGGAGCATCGTGCACTGCAACATGAACACTCACCGCGGCCGTTGCCCTTGTTTCTCGAGCTGGTGCGGCTGGCCGGGGAAAGCGACCCCGCGCTCGCCCGCGCCGCCTTGAAGGGCCTGACTGCCTACGCCGATGCGGTGCGCCCCGAGCCGGCCGAGCCGCGCCCGGAAATCGCGCGGGTCGGCGGCGCGGCGCTGCGCGACCATGGCGGCAGCGGCCCGCCGGTGGTGCTGATCCCGTCGCTGATCAACCCGCCCAACATCCTCGACCTCGACCGCGAAACCTCGCTGGCGGGCGCGGTGGCGGGGATGGGGCGGCGCGCCTTGCTGCTCGACTGGGGCGAGGCGCGCGGGCGCGCGATGCTCGACGTCTCGGCGCATGTCGGCGAAGTGCTGGTGCCGCTGATCGGCGCGGTCGGCGAGCGCGCGGCGCTGGTCGGCTATTGCCTCGGCGGCACGATGGCCCTCGCCGCGGCCAACCTCCTACCCGTCGAACGCGTAGCAACCCTCGCCGCCCCCTGGCATTTCGCACGCTACCCAGATGATGCGCGCAGTGCGTTGCAAACAATGTGGCGCGAAGCCCGCCCCGCCGCGCGCGGCTTCGGCGCATTGCCGATGGAAGTGCTGCAGGCGGCGTTCTGGTCGCTCGACCCGGCGCGCACCGTGGCCAAGTTCGCCGAGTTTGCGAGCCTCGAGCGCGGCGGCGCCAAGGCGCGGCGCTTCGCGGCGCTCGAGGATTGGGCGAATGAGGGCGAGGCGCTGCCGTTCCCCGCCGCGCGCGAGCTGATCGAGGATTTGTTCGGCGCCGATTTGCCGGGCGCGGGCACGTGGACAATCGGCGGGCGGCGGATCGTCGAGGCGCTCGACGTGCCCGTGCTTCACCTGACCGCCGCCAACGACCGCATTGCGCCCGCCGGCACCGCGCCGGTCGGCGCGACGCGCGACATCGCCGCCGGGCATGTCGGGATGGTAGTCGGCTCGGCGCGGGCAATGCTGCACGCCGAGCTCGCCGACTTCCTGCGTGCCTGAATCGCTCTTCGCGCGGAACCGGATTAAACCAGCGGCCCGACTCAGTGCAGGAGGCTCGCATGGCCAAGATCGTCTGTGTCCTTTACGACGACCCGATCGGCGGGATGCCCGACTCATATCCGCGCGACGACCTGCCGACGGTTACCTGTTATCCAGGCGGAACCACCCTCCCGACGCCGCGCGAACTCGACTTCACCCCCGGCGAATTGCTCGGCTGCGTGTCGGGCGAATTGGGCTTGCGGCGCTTCCTCGAACGCGAGGGGCATACATTGGTGGTGACGTCCGACAAGGACGGGCCGGACAGCGAATTCGAGCAGCATCTGGCCGATGCCGACGTGGTCATCTCGCAGCCGTTCTGGCCGGCCTATCTGACCGCCGAGCGGATCGCCAAGGCGCCCAATCTGAAGCTCGCTTTGACCGCCGGAATCGGCTCCGACCATGTCGACCTCGCCGCCGCGATCGCGCGCAACATCACGGTCGCCGAAGTCACTTATTGCAACTCGATCAGCGTCGCCGAGCATGTCGTGATGATGATCCTGAGCCTAGTGCGCAATTATCTCCCGTCGCACGACTGGGTGCGCAAGGGCGGGTGGAACATCGCCGACTGCGTCGCGCGCAGTTACGACGTCGAGGGGATGCATGTCGGCACCGTCGCCGCGGGGCGGATCGGCGCCGCGGTGCTGCGGCGCCTGAAGCCGTTCGACGTGCACCTCCATTACTTCGACCGCCACCGGCTGCCCGAGGCGGTCGAGAAGGAGCTCAGCGTGACCTGGCACGACAGCGTCGAGGCGATGGTCGGGGTGTGCGACGTGGTGACCATCAACTGCCCGCTTCACCCCGAGACCGAAAACCTGTTCGACCACGAGATGATCGGGCGGATGAAGCGCGGGGCGTATCTGGTCAACACCGCGCGCGGCAAGATTGTCGACCGCGACGCGGTGGTCGCCGCGCTCGAGACGGGGCAGCTGGCGGGCTATGCCGGCGACGTGTGGTTCCCCCAGCCGGCGCCGCGCGACCATCCGTGGCGGAGCATGCCCCACGAGGGCATGACCCCGCACATCTCGGGCACCAGCCTGTCGGCGCAGGCGCGCTATGCGGCGGGGGTGCGCGAGGTGCTCGAATGCTTCCTCGCCGGGACCCCGATCCGCGACGAATATCTGATCGTCCAGGGTGGCGGCCTCGCCGGCACGGGAGCGCACAGCTACTCGCCCGGCGACGCCACCGCGGGCAGCGCGGAGGCGGCAAGGTTCACCGCGGCGTGAAGGCGGCGTGAAGGCGGCGTGAGGAGCGCCGCCTTGCCCGCCCGCCCCTGCCCCGCTAAGCGAACCCCCACGCACCCGTAGCTCAGCTGGATAGAGTGGCGCCCTCCGAAGGCGTAGGTCAGAGGTTCGAATCCTCTCGGGTGCGCCATTTCCCCAATTGCGCATGCGAACCTCTGGTTGTTGGTTAGTCGCCATCCGGCGACGGGGGTTCGAATCCTCACGGGCGCGCCATCCCCAATTGCGCGTGCGGACCGGCGATAGCTCGACCGGCCGTCGCACCCGCACCTCGCGACGCGACTAGGCTCACGCTACCTGCTGCAGTCACCGCTCCGCCGCTTTGGCCATTGCCGCGATTTCGCCCGGGTCGACCGCCTTGCCGATAAAGAAGCCCTGCGCATAGTCGCATCCCAATTCGCGCAGCAGGTCGAGCGTGGCGCGGTCCTCGACGCCCTCGGCGACCACCTCCAACCCCAGTTCGTGGGCGAGATTGATCGTCGAGCGGACCATGATCGCGTCGCTGTCGCTGGTGGTCAGCGCGGTGACGAAACTCTTGTCGATCTTGAGCTCGTGGACCGGCAAATGCTTGAGGTACGAGAGCGTCGACTGGCCGGTCCCATAGTCGTCGACGGCGAGCCTGACACCGCGCTCGCGCAACGCCACGAGCGTGGCTACCGCCTCGGCGGGCGAGCGGATCAGCGCGCTTTCAGTGACCTCCAGCGTGAGCCGCGACGGCGGCACCTGGAACTGGTCCTGGATGGCGCCGACGGTTTCGGCGAAATCGGGGCTGGCGAGGTCGACGGCCGAGACGTTGACCGCGATCCGCAGCTCCACGCCGTCCCGCGCCCAGCGCGCGAGATCCGCCATGGCCGTCCGCAATGCAAAGGCGGTGACTTCGCGGATCACCCCGGTGGTCTCAGCCAGCGGAATGAATTCATCGGGCGAAACGCCGCCTTCGGGCCAGCGGACCAACGCCTCGGCGTCGGATATTCGCCCGGTCGCGAGCAATAGCTTGGGTTGGTAGGCGAGGCGCAGCCCGCCGCTGTCCATCGCCTGGCGCAGGTCGCTCATCATCGTCAGCTGCCGGCGCAGCTGCGGGTTGGAGCCACTGTACCACGCGTGCGGCTTGCCGGTGGCGCGCGCCGTGTTGATCGCCGACAGCGCCCGTTCGATGCGCAGGACCGCGGCCGCGCCGCCCTCGTCCCGCTCGAGGCCGAGGGTGAGGGTCACGTCGATCGCGCCGGCCTGGGTGCCGACCGGCGCACGCAGGGCCGAGTGAATGCCCCGCAAACTCGCCTGGAGCTGGTCGCCGTCGGCTTGCAGCCAGGCGATGACGTCGGGAGCGATGCGGTACACATCGCCCTTGACCACGCCCGCGATCAGCTCCGCGACATTGCGCAGCATTTCGTTGGTGGCGGCCAGGCCGATGCCGTCGCGGATCGGCTCGAAGCGCTCGATCCCGGCGGTCACCAGCACCGGCGGCGGCGGTTCCGCCTTGGCCAGCGCAAGCTCGAGCATCGCGCGGTTGGGGAGGCCGCTGTCGGCATCGGTCTCGGCGCGGATGCGGAGCCGGCGGCGGGCTTCGACGCCGGCCTGGACGCCGGCCGCGGCGAGCGTGGTGTAGAGCCATGCGGCGGAATCGATCGAGACCGGCCACAGATTCTGCGCGAAGGCCGGCCCCACCACGAGGATGGCGAGGATCGCGGCAACCAGCGCCGCATAGCGACCGGGTCGCTGTAGTGGCCGCGGCCTGAGCAGGAAGGCCAGCAGCAAGACCCCGATAATCGTCGGAAACGCACCGGTGCGCTGGATCGCGCGGCCCTGCAGCAAGGATTCCGCGGCGAGCGCCTGGACGACGACGCCGGGCACCACCCCGTAGCGCGGGACGGCGTAGCGGTCGCCGAGCTCGACCGCGGTCGCCCCGATCAACACCCGCTTGCCGCGGAACCGGTCGGGCGACACCCGGCCGCGCATGACGTCGACGAACGAATAGCGCGGGATGCGCGCCGGATCGATCGCCCAGTCGGGCTGGAAGCTTTGGTCCCCGAGCGTATCCCGTTCGGCAACGAGGGTGGCGATCGATGGCTGGATTGCCCCGTCGATGAGCGTCGCCGCGGGATATTGGCGGACCAGCCCGTCGCTGTCGGGAAAAATATTGACGCCGCCGACCCAGGCGCCGGCGAACGCCTGGTCGGGCCTGGTCGAAATGATCTGACGGTCGCCCGCGCGGCCCGACGAGCGCTGCTCGAAGATCGGCAACACGACATGGTCGGCGGCGCGGATGGCCGCCGCCAGGTCTTCGTCCCCGCCGGCGGACCGCGCGCTGAAATCAATGTCGAACGCGATGATCGACGCCCCTGCCCGGTCGAGTTCGCGGACGACCTCGGCGTGATAGCGCCGCGGCCAGGGCCAGCTGCGCAGCTCGGCGAGGCTGCGCGCGTCGATCTCGACGATTGCGATGTCACCGGTCGGCGGGCGCGTCAGCAGCTCGGCGCGGCGCGCGGTCAGGGCATCCTCCACCGGGTCGAACAGGGCGACGGCGGAGAACAGGATTGCCGACAGCGCGACCAGCGCGGCGAGGACGAGGCCTAGTCGGCTGCTCCGATCACGCGATGGGGCCATGGTCTCCGCACTCAAAGACCCCCAAGTAGCGGAATTATCGGCGGAAGAACTTCAATAATATCGACCACCGGTTCGACCACCGGGGCGACGACGTCGACGACGGGCTCGACGACCGGGGCGACGACATCGACGATGGGCTCGACGACCGGGGCGACGACATCGACGATGGGCTCGACCACCGGGGCGACCACATCGACGACCGGCTCGACCACCGGGGCGACCACGTCAA
>NZ_JANPKO010000085.1:0-1775 GCF_031426035.1 Sphingomonas sp.
CAGATCTCCAAGGGCACGCTCGACGTGCTGATGGAGGCGGGCTGGATCCGCACCGCCGGGCGCCGCGACGGGCCCGGTCGGCCGTTGCTCTACGCCACCACGCCCGAGTTCCTGTCCCACTTCGGCCTGGCCTCACGCAAGGATTTGCCGGGGATCGACGACCTCAAGGCCGCCGGGCTGCTCGACCCGCTCGACGAGGGCATCTTCCAACTGCAACTGGAAAGCGACGGCGAGGAAGACTAGAAGCCGCGGCAAGACGTCATTTGGAGTATTCGCATGGGTGGGTTCAGCCTCTGGCATTGGCTCGTCGTCATCATCCTCGTCATGCTGCTGTTCGGGCGCGGGCGGATTTCGGACATGATGGGCGACATCGGCAAAGGCCTCAAAAGCTTCAAGCAGGGCATGGCCGACGAGGATAATCCGGCGCGGCGGGCCGACGCGCGCCCGGCGGCGCCGCGGCCGCTGACCCGCGACGAGCCGATCGACTTGAAGCCCGAGCCGCGGCAGACCGCCGATCCGGCTCCGCCGCCACCGGCGGGCGACACCCCGCCGCGCCCCTAAGCGGACGCGCCGATGTTCGGCGTCGATTCCACCGAGCTGCTGCTGATCGCGGTCGCGGCGCTGCTGTTCATCGGGCCCAAGGACTTGCCCCAGGCCTTGCGCACCGCCGGCCGCTGGATCGGCAAGGTGCGCGGGATGGCGCGCCACTTCAACGCCGGGCTGGAAGCGATGGTGCGCGAGGCCGAGCTGGAGGAAATGGAGAAAAAGTGGCGCGAGGAGAATGAGCGGATCATGCGCGAATTCCCCGCCACCCCGCCGGCGCTGATCGCCGACCCGAGCGAGCCGCCGCTGCCGCTCGAGCCGCCCGACGAGCGCCCGCCGGCCGAACGGCCGCTGCCGTGAAGGACCTCGACGAAACCAAGGCACCGCTGCTCGACCATTTGATCGAGCTGCGCAAGCGCCTGCTCGTGGTGCTCGCCGCGCTGGTCGTGGCGTTCGTGGTGTGCCTCTATTTCGCGCGCCCGATCTTCGGCGTGCTGGTCCAGCCTTTGCTCGCGGCGGGGCAGGGCAAGCTCATCTTCACCGACGTGTTCGAGGCGTTTTTCGTCGAGGTGAAGGTGGCGCTGTTCGCGGCGCTGATGGTGACCTTCCCGGTGATCGCCACCCAGCTGTGGAAATTCGTCGCGCCGGGGCTGTACGCCAAAGAGAAAGGCGCGCTGCTGCCGTTCCTGCTGCTGACCCCGCTGTTTTTCCTCGGCGGCGCGGCGTTCGCTTATTTCCTCGCGATGCCGTGGGCGCTGCATTTCCTGCTCAGCTTCGAGGGCACCATCGCGGGGGTCGAGCAGGAGGCGCTGCCCGGGGTCGGCAATTATTTGAGTTTTTGCACGCGATTCCTGTTCGGGTTCGGGGTCGCGTTCCTGCTCCCCATCCTGCTGATGATCGTCGAGCGCGCGGGGTTCGTCACGCGCGAGCAGTTGAGCCGCTCGCGGCGCTATGCGGTGGTCGGCGCGGCGGTCATCTCGGCGGTGCTGACCCCGCCCGACGTGGTGTCGCAGCTGATGCTGCTGGTGCCGCTCTACGCGCTCTATGAATTCGCCATCCTCGCCATCCGCCTGACTCACTGGCGGCGCGGCAAGCGCGACGCGGCGGCCGCGCAAACCGAGGCAGCGGACAATTCGGACAATTCGGTGGAGGGGGCCCGGACAAGTGAGGGCCCGGAAGCGCCACCGGGGGGGGGAGGGTTGGCGGTTCCGGGCCCATGTAATCGGATAGCG
>NZ_JANPKO010000086.1:0-4002 GCF_031426035.1 Sphingomonas sp.
GATCAATTGCACCGGCACCGCATAGACCAATGGCGCGATCAACGGGTGGACGGCGGGCATCTCGATCGTCGCCATGCACCCCTCGCCCGCCGCGGCGATCCCTTCGGCGTCGCTGACCAGCACGATCTTGCCGCCGCGCGCGCGCACCTCCTGCATGTTGCTGACGGTCTTCTCGAACAATGGCCCGGACGGCGCCAGCACGATCACCGGCACCGCCTCGTCGATCAGCGCGATGGGGCCATGCTTCATCTCCCCCGCGGCATAGCCCTCGGCGTGGATGTAGCTGATTTCCTTCAGTTTCAGCGCGCCTTCGAGGGCCATCGGATAATCGGGGCCGCGGCCGAGGTAGAGCACGTCGCGCGCGGGCGCGATCAGATGCGCCATCGCCGCAATGTCGTCGTCATGGCCCAGCGCGGCGTTCAATGCCGCCGGAGCTTCCTGGAGATGCGCGACGATCTCTTTCTCCTCCTCGCGGCTCAGCCGCCCCTTGGCGCGGGCGAGGTTGGCGGCGAGCGCGGCGAGCACCGCCAACTGGCAGGTGAACGCCTTGGTGGAGGCGACCCCGATCTCGGGCCCGGCGTGGGTCGGCAGCAACAGGTCCGCCTCGCGCGCCATCGAGCTGGTCGGGACATTGACCACCACCGCGATGCGCTGGCCCTGGGCGCGCGCGTGGCGCAATGCCGCGAGCGTGTCGGCGGTCTCGCCCGACTGGCTGACGAACAAGGCCAGCCCGCCCGGCACCAGCACCGGGTCGCGGTAGCGGAACTCCGAGGCGACATCGATGTCGACCGGCACGCGGGCGAATTGCTCGACCCAATATTTGGCCACCAGCCCGGCGTAGAACGAGGTGCCGCAGGCGACGATCGTCAGCCGCTCGACCGCGGCGAGGTCGAACCCCGCGTCGGGCAGCGCGACCTCGCCCTCGAACGGGCGCACGTACGATTGCAGCGTTTGCGCGACGACGATCGGCTGCTCGAAAATCTCCTTCTGCATGAAGTGCGCGTGATTGCCCTTGTCGATCACCGCCGAGGACGCGCCCGATTCGACGATCTCGCGCTCGACCGGCCGGTTGTCGCGGTCGAAGATCGCGATGCCGTCGCGCCGCACCACCGCCCAGTCGCCCTCTTCCAGATAAGCAATGCGCTGGGTCAGCGGGGCCAGCGCCAACGCGTCCGAGCCGAGGTAGTTTTCGCCGTCGCCGTAACCCACGGTCAGCGGCGCCCCCATCCGCGCCCCGATCACCAGGTCGGGATGGTCGCGGAACAGGAACGCGATCGCGAACGCGCCGATGAGCCGCGGCAGCACCGCCGCCACCGCATCCTCGGGCGACGCACCACCCTCGACCTCGCGCGCGACAAGATGCGCGACGACTTCGCTGTCAGTCTCGCTCAAGAACTCGCGCCCGTCGGCGATCAATTCATCGCGGAGCACCTTGAAATTCTCGATGATGCCGTTGTGGACCAGCGCCACCGGCCCGGCGATGTGGGGGTGGGCGTTGCCGACGGTCGGCGCGCCATGCGTCGCCCAGCGCGTGTGGGCGATGCCGATCGTGCCGTCGAGTGGGTGGCGCTTCAGCTCGGCGGCGAGATTGTCGAGCTTGCCCTCGGCGCGCCGCCGCTCGAGCTTGCCGCCGTCGATGGTGCAGATCCCCGCCGAATCGTACCCGCGATACTCGAGCCGCCTCAAGCCATCGAACAGCCGCTGCGCGACTTCGCTATTGCCGACAATTCCAACAATTCCGCACATGCAACTGGCTTTCGCTTTAAAGAGTGTAGGGAACGCGGATCCCCGGCATGCTGGCCGGAAAATCCTTGACGTTGCGCGTGACGAGCACACGACCACGAATTTGTGCCGAAGCGAGGATAATCGCATCGGGCGTCTTCAGCCGCGGGCGCTCGCGCCGCAGCAGCGCCGCCCGTGCCGCGGTCTCCTCGTCGATCTCGTCGAGGCCGAAGCGGCCGAGGAAACGCGTCGCCTCGCGCAGCGCCGCGTCGCTTCCCTTGGACATCACTTCGATCCATGCCATCCGGCTCAGCCACAGTCGCGCACCGCTGCCGGCGGCGCGGCGGATTTCAGCTTGCGCCGGGCCATGATCTAGAAGGGCGTCGATCAAGATATTGGCGTCGAAACTGTACCCGCTCATGCCGCCCGTTTTCGTTTCCGCGCCGCTGCTTTCTTCGCCAGTGCGAGAAAGTGCGCGCGCTCCCGATCGTCTTCCGGGGTGAACATCTCGGGCGACTCGGCGCGCACCTCCTCGTAATCGTCGTCCCATGGCCGCGTCCACTCGGCGCGCCTCTGGCGTTCGTAGGCGGCCGCGTCGATCGCCACGCCGTGCCTGGCCCACAAGCCGAAGCCCGCCTCAAGCCAGTCCTTGCCCGCCTCTTCGCGATACGCGGCAACCGCCTCTCGCAACACCGAAGCGCGCGACTTGCGTTGCTCGGCCGCGATCTGATCGAGCCATTTGACGTCTTCATCAGGGAGATCGGCGAGGATACGGGCCATGGCATCATGATATCATATCGTGATATCATTGCAACCCCGTCAGCCAGTTTTCTGTGTCGCCTTTGTCGCTCGGAAACGCGCCGCCCAGCCGGCAAAGCCCTTCTGCTCGCCCCGCGCTACCGCCAGGCTGTCCGCCGCGACATCCTTGGTCACTACCGATCCCGCGCCGACGATCGCGCCGTCGCCGATCGTCACTGGAGCCACCAGCGCGCTGTTCGAGCCGATGAACGCCCCGGCCCCGATCGTCGTGCGATACTTGCCGAACCCGTCGTAATTGCAGGTGATCGTGCCGGCCCCGATGTTGGCCGCCGCGCCGACCTCGGCGTCGCCGATGTAGGACAGATGATTGGCCTTGGCCCCGGCCCCGAACGCGGCGTTCTTGACCTCGACGAAATTGCCGATTTTCGCTTTGTCCGCGAGCCGCGTCCCGGGCCGCAGCCGCGCGAACGGGCCGACCGATGCGCCCGCGCCAATGACCGCCCCCTCGATATGGCTGAAAGCGTGGATCACCGCGCCGTCGGCGACCGTCACGCCGGGCCCGAACACCACGTGCGGCTCGACCGTGACGTCGCGCCCGAGCCTTGTGTCGAACGCGAACCACACGCTTTCGGGGTCGATCAAAGTCGCGCCTTCCTCGAGCGCCTGCTCGCGCCGCCGCCGCTGCCATTCGAGCTCGAGGTGGGCCAGCTCGGCGCGGCTGTTGACCCCAGCGGTTTCGTACGGATCGCCCTCGATGACCACCGCGTGGCGCCCCTCGGCGGCGGCGATGTTGACCACGTCGGGCAAATAATATTCGTGCGCCGCATTGGCGTTGCCGACCTTGGCCAGCCAGCCGAACAGGTCGCGCGCGCCGGCCGCCATCATCCCGCTGTTGCACAAGGTCACCGCGCGCTCGGCCGCGTCGGCGTCGCGGAACTCGACCATCTTTTCGATGCGGTCGCCGCCGTCGGTGATGATCCGGCCGTACGCCGCGGGATCGGCCGGGCGCGACCCGAGCACGACGATGCCCGGCGCATCGGCGGCCGCGAGCCGCTCGAGCATGGTCCCGAGCGTCGCCGCCTCGACGAACGGCGTGTCGCCGTACAGCACGATCACCGGCCCGTCGTAGCCGGCCAGCGCATCGGCCGCCTGCTGGACGGCGTGCGCGGTGCCCTTCTGCTCGGCCTGCAGCGCGATCGTCGCCGACCGCCCGGCGAGCGCCGCCTCGACTTGCTCGCGGCCCTTGCCGACCACCACCACCTGGCGCTCGGCGCCGAGCCCGTCGATGCGATCGAGCAAATGGAGGAGCATGGCGCGGCCGGCGATCGGGTGGAGCACCTTGTGCACGTCGGAGCGCATGCGAGTGCCCTGCCCGGCGGCGAGGATGACGGCGGCGAAACGGCGGGACGCATTCATGCGCGCGTCCTTGGCACGGCCCTTCGCGCGGCGCCAGAGGGAGAGCGGAGCGCCTGCCGGCTAACGAAAATGGCCTGCCAACGAAAAAGGGCGGCCCCGCGGGAC
>NZ_JANPKO010000087.1:0-31494 GCF_031426035.1 Sphingomonas sp.
GCAACTTGCAGTCGGACCGGCCAATGTTGATCATCGGCTCGACGGTGAAGATCATGCCCGGCTTCAATTCGACCCCGGTGCCGGGGCGGCCGGCGTGGATCACCTCGGGGCTGTCATGGAACAGCCGCCCGACGCCATGCCCACAGAAGTCGCGGACAACCGAATAACGGTGCGCCTCGGCGTGGCGCTGGATGGCGTCGGCGATGTCGCCCAGCCGCTTGCCCGGCCGCGCTTGCTCGAGCCCGAGCATCAGGCATTCGTAGGTGACATCGACCAGCTTCTTCGCCTTGATCGGCACGTCGCCGACGAAGAACATGCGGCTGGTGTCGCCATGCCATCCGTCGACGATCGGGGTCACGTCGATGTTGACGATGTCGCCGTCCTTCAAGGCCTTGTCACCGGGGATGCCGTGGCACACGACGTGGTTGATCGAGGTGCAGCAGCTGTGGGTGAAGCCGCGGTAGCCCAAGGTCGCCGGCACTCCGCCGCCGTCGAGCATCATCCGGTGGACGGTGGCGTCGAGCTCGCCGGTGGTGACTCCGGGGACAACCAGCGGCGCCAGCGCGTCGAGGATCTCGGCGGCGAGCTTCCCGGCGGCGCGCATCCCGGCGAACGCGGCCGGCCCGTGGAGCTTGATGACGCCGTCGCGGGCTTCGACGCGGTCGTCGTCGGAGACGGTGATATATTCGGTCATGGTCTCCATATAGTGGCCAAGCCGGGCAAACGAAACCGTTCGTCCTGAGCCTGTCGAAGGGCGGCTTTTTCGGTTAGCGGGGCTGGGGAGGACAGGGCTTCGACAAGCTCAGCCCGAACGGAGCTTAGGATGGTTGAGCCTAAAGTGTGGACGGCGGCGCTGCTGGTGATTGGCGACGAGATCCTCTCCGGCCGCACCCAGGACAAGAATGTCGGCCAGGTCGCCGCCTGGCTCAACCGCCAGGGCATCCGCCTCGCCGAAGTGCGCATCGTCCCCGACGACCAGGCGCGCATCGCCGACGCAGTCAACGCGCTGCGCAGTGCCTATGATTATCTGTTCACCACCGGCGGCATCGGCCCGACCCATGACGACATCACCGTCGACTCGATCGCCGCCGCGTTCGGCGTGCCGGTCGTCATCCACCCCGAGGCGCGCCGCATCCTCGAGCGCGATGACGAGACGCGCGGCGGGGTCACCGACGCCCGCCTGCGCATGGCCCGGGTGCCCGAGGGCGCCGAGCTGATCCCCAACCCGCTGTCGGGCGCGCCCGGCGTGCGGCTCGGCAACGTCCTGATCCTCGCCGGCGTGCCGACCCTCGCCGCGCACATGCTCGAGGCGCTCGATGGCACGCTCGAAGGCGGCCGGCCGATGGTCTCGGTGACGATCGGCGCGCTCGCCGCCGAAAGCGAGGTCGCCGACCTGCTGCGCGAGACCGAGGCGGCGCATGAGGGCGTCGCGATCGGCAGCTACCCGTTCGGCAAGGACGGCCATTACGGCGCCAATTTCGTCATCCGCTCGGAAGACGGCGCGGCCGCTGAGCAATGCGCCGCCGACCTCGGCCGCCGCCTCGCCGACGCCGGCTATGACGCGGTCCCCGGCGGCATCTGACCGACCGTGCGCGCGGCTGGTCGCGGCTCGCTTGCTGCGCTGCAGCACGGGCTTTATGCGGGCGCGATGACCCAGGCTGCCGCGCATTCCTCCGACTGGCAACGCGCGTCGCCGCGGCGGCGGGCGGCGGCGATCGGGCTGACGCTGGCCGCCGAATTGCTGTTCGTGCTGATCCTGCTCGGCCTCGCCCCGTCGCTGCCCGAGCGCTTCAAGACCTCGCCGCCATTGGTCATCTTCGACCTCAATCCCGCCGCGCCCGAGCCCAAGCGGACGGTCGCGCCGAAAGCCTCGCCGCGCGCCGCCCGGCAGGCGCCCGTGCTGACCCCGCCGAGGCCCAAGGAAGTGCCGCTGCCGCTGATCCCGCTGAGCAAGGCCGACCTCGCCGCGGCGGACATTTCCAAGCTCGGCTCGCGCGCTCCCGGCGCGGCGGCGGGGGCGGGCAGCAGCTCGGCGATGGCGGGGCCGGGCGAGGGCCCCGGCGGCGCGCACCTCTACAACGCTGAATGGTACCGCGAGCCAACCGACGGCGAGCTCGCTTTCTATCTCCCCAAGTCGGGCGTCGAGCGCGGCAGCTGGGCGCAGATCGCATGCAAGACGGTCGCGGCCTACCGCGTCGAGGACTGCCGCCTGCTCGGCGAATCACCGATGGGCTCGGGGCTGGCGACCGCGATCCGCAAGGCGTCGTGGCAATTCCTCGTCCGCCCCCCGCGCATCGACGGCAAGCCGCTGGTCGGCAGCTGGGTAAGAATTCGGATCGATTTTACGGAGGGCGGGAAGGGCTAGGGGTCGCCCCGCCTTTGGCGGGCGCTCCAAAGTTCGACAGGCCCCCGGCCTGTCGTTTTTGGAGCGGGTAGCGGGAATCGAACCCGCGCGTTCAGCTTGGGAAGCTGACAGGCTACCATTACATCATACCCGCCTGGCGCGAGGGCGATTGCCACAGCGGCACGCGGTCGGTCAACGCGGTCTTCCGCGAGCCGGTAGTCCGCACTAGGAAAGCCGCCATGGGGGACACGGCACCACAACGGCTCGACGCCGGCGCATTGCATGGGCGGCCGCTCAAGCATTTCGACCTGGTGATGGCGGCGTTCGTCACCATCCTCTTGCTCTCCAACGTGCTCGGCGCGGGCAAGGTCGCTGAGATCAACCTGCCGCTGATCGGCGACTGGCCGTTCGGCGCGGGCATCCTGTTCTTCCCGCTGTCCTACGTCATCGGCGACGTGCTGACCGAGGTTTAGGGCTTTGCCCGCGCCCGACGCTGCATCTGGGTCGGCACCGCGGCCTTGCTGTTCATGGCCGGAATGGCGCTGGTGGTGGTCGCACTGCCGCCGTCGCCCGAGTGGGGCGGGCAGGCGGCCTATGAGCAAATTTTCGACCAGGTGCCGCGCATCGTGTTCGCCTCGATCCTCGCCTTCTGGGCGGGCGAGTTCGTCAACAGCTGGGTGCTGGCACGGATGAAGCTGTGGACCGACGGCCGCCTGCTGTGGGCGCGGACGATCGGCAGCACGGTGGCGGGGCAGGGCGTCGACAGCCTGATCTTCTATCCGCTCGCCTTCTGGGGCGCGGCCGGCTGGTCCAACGACCTCGTGCTCAAAGTGCTCGCCACGCAATGGGCGCTCAAGGTCGGGTGGGAGGCGCTGCTGACTCCGGTCACTTATACCGTGGTCGGCTGGCTCAAGGCCAAAGAAGGCGTCGACGTGTTCGACGAGGCCACCGACTTCACCCCGTTCAAGGCGGGTGTCTAGCGCGCGAGTTTGACTGGCGCGGGTCGATGCGTCACCGCCGCCCGATGCCCCGCCTGCGCAAGATCGCGATCCGCCTGCTGCGCCGCGTGCCCGGCTCGAAGGCGCACGGGCTCGCCGCATACTGGCGCGATCTCGAGCGGCTGGCGCAGGCCGATGTCGCGTTGGTGTCGTTCCCCAAGTCGGGGCGCACATTCGTCCGCGTCATGCTGGCGCGATTGTTCCAGGCGCAGTTCGCGATCGACGAGCGCGAGCCGCTCAATTTCGCCACTCTCCGCCGCGCCCCGCCCGAGGTCCCGCGCATCCTGTTCACCCACAACGGCGACGCGATGCGCACGCCCGATCGCATCCATATCGACCGCCTGGCCTACGCGGGGCGCAAGGTGGTCCTGCTCGCGCGCCATCCGGGCGATGTCGTGGTGTCGCGCTACCACCACCTCAAGCACCGCAGCCTCGATCCCGCGCGCCAGCGCCTCGCGGCGCAGCCATTGGAGGATTTCGTGTGGACTCCGCACGGCGGCGTGCCGTCGATCGTGCGCTTCCTCAACCAGTGGGCGGAGCTGGCCCGCGAGCGCGGCGACATCCTGTTTCTGCGCTACGAGGATTTTCTCACCGACCCCTCGTCGAAGCTGGGCGAGCTGGCCCGCTTCGTCGGCCTCGCCAGCGACGATGCGGCGATCACCGACGCGGTCGAGTTCGCGCGTTTTGAAAACCTCCGGGCCAAGGAGCGTGAAGGCTACTTCACCTCGGCGCGGCTGGGGCCGGGGCGCGCCGGCAACGAGGCGTCCTACAAGGTGCGGTCGGGCAAGTCGGGCGGCTACCGCGCCCAGCTCGGCGAGGCCGGCCAGCAGCGCGTCGACGCGTACCTGCGCGAGCATCTCGACCCGCTGTTCGGATATTGCGAGACGCCGGCCGCGGCCTGACGGTCAGTCCTCGACGATCAGGCTCATGCAAGTCACGCCCGCCTCGGCCTTCTGCAGCTCGGAGACATCGAGCTCGACGAGCTTGAAGCCGCGTTTGTCGAGTTGCTCGGCGGCACGCGGATTGCCCGCGGGCAGGATCAGATGTTCGCCGACGCGCAGGCAATTGGCGGCGGCGGGCTCATCGACGGCGAGCGGCGCGACATCGGCGAACAAGGTTGGGTCGACCCACGCCGGATTGACCAGAAGCGTCGGGTTTCCAGCGCCGTCCGTCCCGGCAAAGGTCACTGCGGTCTTGAGGTGGAGGCATTGCGCCGGCTCGACGCGCACGACCGAATGGCCGAGCGGGACCGCGAACGCCTCGAGCGCGTCGGCGCCGGCGGCATCGGTGCGGCTCGACAGGCCGACATAAAGGACGCGCCCAATGCGCAGGACGTCGCCGCCATCGAGCCGGCCCTCGGCCATGCGGTGCACCGTGAGATGCGGGGCAAGTCCCTCGGCAGTCGAGTCCGCCTCGGCGAGGCGGCTATCCGCACCAGGGCGCGTGACCAGCACATGATCGCCGATCACCACCGAGGTATCCTCGACGAACACCCCGTCGGGCTGGCCGGGAAGCTCGGGCAAGCGCGTGACTGTCAGCCCCGCATCGCGCAGCGCCGCCTCATAGGCCGCATGCTGGGCGACGGCGCGCTCCGGGTCGATCGGCGTGCGGGCAAGATGGGTCAGCGCACACTCGGCGAGGCGCGGGCTGACGGCGCGGGTGAAGGCTCGGCTCATGGGCCGAACCCTAAGCACAGGGCCGGCGACGAGCTAAGAAAAAACCGCCCGGGCCTGCGCCCGAGCGGTTTCGAATTGGTCAGCCCGGAAGGCCTTAGCGCTTCGAGAACTGGAAGCTGCGGCGGGCCTTGGCGCGGCCGTACTTCTTGCGCTCGACGACGCGCGGGTCGCGGGTCAGGAAGCCGGCGCGCTTGACCGTGGTGCGCAGCGCGGGCTCGTAGCGCGACAGCGCCTGGGCGATGCCGTGGAGCACCGCGCCGGCCTGGCCCGACAAGCCGCCGCCCTTGACCGTGGCGATCACGTCATACTGGCCGGCGCGCTCGGTGATGCCGAACGGCTGGTTGATGACGAGGCGCAGCGTCGGCCGCGCGAAATAGACTTCCTGCTCGCGGCCGTTGACGACGATCTTGCCCGAGCCCGGCTTGAGCCAGACCCGCGCAACGGCGTCCTTGCGGCGGCCCGTGGCGTAGGCGCGGCCGTGCTTGTCGAGCTGCTGCTCGCGCAGGATCGCCTGGATTTGTTGCGGCGGCGGGGGAGCGGCGGGCTCGTCGGACGCGGCCGGAGCAGCGGGCTCGGCCTCGGCGGCAGGCGCGTCGGCGGCGGCGGTTTCGGCCGGGGCCTCGGCGGCGGCGGGAACCTCGGGCTCGGGGTTGGTCAGCGCGCCGAGATCGGACAGGGACTTCTTACCGGCCATGTTATGCGCCCACCTTGTTCTTGCGGCTCATGCCGGCGACGTCGAGAGTTTGCGGGTTCTGGCCGCCGTGCGGATGCTCGGTGCCGTTGTAGAGATGCAGGTTGCGCATCTGGTCGCGGCCGAGCGGCCCGCGCGGGACCATCCGCTCCACGGCCTTTTCCAGCACGCGCTCGGGGAAGCGTCCGTCGAGCACCTTGCCCGCGGTGACTTCCTTGAGGCCGCCGGGGAAGCCGGTGTGCTTGTAATAGATTTTCTGGTCGAGCTTGCGGCCGGTGAACTTCACCTTGCCGGCGTTGACCACGACGACATGGTCGCCGCAATCGACGTGCGGGGTGTAGCTCGGCTTGTGCTTGCCGCGCAGGATGTTGGCGATGATCGTGGCGAGGCGCCCGACAACCAGCCCGTCGGCATCGATCAGATGCCAGTTCTTGACGACGTCGGCCGGCTTGGCCGCTTTGGTCGTCTTCATCAGCGCCTTCATGGCGTGGACCTTTGCGTTTGTGTGCGAAGTGCGAAAATGCGAAAAGCGCCGCCCGCTGGCAGCGCCGTGGAGCGGCCAATGGCTGACAGCCTGTGATTCGTCAAGCAAAACCGCCACATTCCCGGCGGGTATAATGCTACCAGAACATATCAGGCTGAGACCAGGTCGGGGTCGGCGGCGACGTCTGCCGAAGCGCGGGCGAGGAAGGTATGGACCGCGGCGACAACTTGCGCGCCGTCACCGACCGCGGCGGCGACCCGCTTGATCGACCCGGCGCGGACGTCGCCGACCGCGAACACCCCGCGGCGGCTGGTTTCGAGGGGCAAGCGGCCGGGCCCGGCGTCCTCCCCGGCCAGGACGAAGCCGCGCGGATCGAGAGCCAGGCCGGACTCAGCCAGCCAGTCGGTGTTGGGGTCCGCGCCGATGAACAGGAACAGATGGCGGACCGGGCGGCGGGTTTCGGCGTCGGTGCCCCGCGCACGCCAGCGGACCGTTTCGAGCGCGTGGTCGCGGCCCTCGAGCGCCGAAATCTCGACCCCGGTGACGACTTCGACATTGGCCAAGCCGGCGATGCGCTCGACCAGATAGGCCGACATCGTCTCTTCCAGCGGGCGCCGCGCGAGCAGCGTGACGCGGGCGGCATGCCCGGCGAGGAACACGGTGGCCTGCCCGGCGCTGTTGCCGCCGCCGACCAGAGCGACGTCCTGCCCCGCGGCGAGCTGGGCCTCGAGCGGCGACGCCCAATAATGCACCGACGAGCCTTCATACTCCTCAAGGTTGGCGACGTCGGGGCGGCGGTAGCGGGCGCCGGTCGCGAGCACCACGGCGCGCGCCCGCAGCCGCTCGCCATTAGCCAGGCTGAGGCGACGCCCGCCGCTCGCCGCCTCATCGCATTCGAGCTTCACCGCCTCGTCGGGGATCGCCATCTCGACCCCGAACTTCTGCGCTTGGTTGTACGCCCGCCCCATCAGCGCCATGCCCGAGATGCCGGTCGGGAACCCGAGGTAATTTTCGATCCTGGCCGATGCCCCGGCCTGGCCGCCGAACGCGCGGCAATCGAGCACCAGCACGTCGAGGCCCTCCGAGGCGGCATAGACCGCGGTGGCGAGCCCGGCGGGGCCGGCGCCGATCACCGCGACGTCGAACAGGCGCTCGGGATCGATCGCGTCGACTAGGCCGATGCAGCGGGCAAGGCACGCCTCGGGCGGATTGCGCAGCAGCTGGCCGCCAGGGCACAGCACGATCGGCAGCTCGTCGGGCGTGACGTGGAAGCGTTCGACCAGCGTCCGCGCGTCGGCGTCGGCGTCGGGATCGAGGCGCAGGTGGGGATGGCCGTTGCGGGTCAGGAAGTTCTCCAGGCGCAGCACGTCGGCATGTTCGGCGCGGCCGACGATCACCGGCCCGCCGCCGCCGGTTTCGATCAGCCCGACGCGGCGCAGGATCAGTGCGCGCATGATCTGCTCGCCGAGTTCGGCCTCGGCGACGAGCAGCGCCCGCAGCCGCTCCGGGGGCACGATCAACGCTTCGACCTCGCCGCGTGCATAGCCATCGACCAGCGCCGGGCGGCCGGACAATTGGGCGAGTTCACCCATGAACCCGCCACGGCCGTGGCTGACGATCGGCTCGCTTCGGCCAAGCTCGCCATGCTGGGTGATGTCGACCTCACCGGCGAGGACGATGGCCAGGCCAAGTCCGGCTTGCCCCACTCTCGCCAGCGCCTCCCCGTCGGCGAACCGGCGCGGCTCGCCGAAGCGCCGCAGCCGGTCGATGTCCGCCGCGCTCAGGGTGGGGAACATCTGGGCCGCGCGGGTGGCGAGGGTCGAGGCTGGCGGATCACTCATCGCGCGAGCTTACAGCAGGCGCGGGGCGAAGTTGAGGGCCGTTGTCAGCGAACGCTGGCTTCGACCCATTCGGCATAATCGACCGGCAGCTTGTCGATCGGCCACACGGCGATGCACGGGTTTTCGTAGCTGTGAAGGGCGGCGATGCGCGCGATCAGGCCGTCGGCCTGGTCGCGGCTGGTCTTGAAGATCGCCGGCGTCTCCGCTGCCTCCTCGATGGCGCCGTGCCAGCGGTAGATCGAGTGGCACGGGGCGAGGATGTTGGCACAGGCAGCGAGCCGCTCGGTGACCACTGCGCGGGCGATGCGCTCGGCCTCGTCGGCGCTGGCGAAGGTGGCATAGACCGAGACGACGGTCACCGGTCGCGCCGCCCGAGTTCATGCGCGCCCCACACCACGGCGAGCAGCAGCAAGGCACCGACCGCCTGGTGCAGGACGGCGAGCCACAGCGCGACGCCGGTCATCACGGTCGCGATGCCGAGCAGGATCTGGGTGCCGAATGCCGAGTGAATGGCGATCGCGGCCTGACGGCCCCCGGCGGCCTTGACCCGGCGCGCGAACAGCACCAGCGCGATCACCGCGACCCATGCCCACCAGCGGTGGATGAAGTGAATGAGATACGGGTCGTTGGCGAGCGCCCAGACGAGGCCGTTCGACCAGTCGACGCCTGCCGGGAACAAGCGGCCGTTCATCAGCGGCCAGCTGCTCGCGACCTGCCCCGCGTTGAGCCCGGCGACCCACGCGCCGTACAGAATTTGCACTGACAGTACCGCGAGGGTGGCGACGGCCGGCGCGGTCAGGCGCGAGGGGCGCCGGATGTCGAGGGCGACCCACAGCAAGGCCGCCAGGATCGCCAGCGCGAGCAGGAGATGCGCCGACAGCCGCAGGTGGCTGACATCGGTGCGCTCGCTCAGGCCCGACATCACCATGTACCAGCCGAGCGCGGCCTGGGCCCCGCCGAGCAGCAGCAGGCCGGCCAGTTTCCAGCCATAGCCGCGCGGGATCGCGCGGCGCAGCGCGAACCACGCCAGCGGCAGCGCGAAGGCCAGGCCGATAATGCGCCCGAGCAAACGGTGCAGCCACTCCCAAAAGTAGATCTGCTTGAATTGCGCCAGCCCCATGCCGGCCGGGCCGTTGATCTCGCGATACTCGGGGGTCGCCTGGTAGCGGCGGAACTCGTCGGCCCAGTCGCTCGCGTTCAACGGCGGGAGCGCGCCGCGGATCGGCTTCCACTCGGTGATGCTGAGCCCGCTCTCGGTCAGCCGGGTGATCCCGCCGATGACGACCATCACGAACACCAGCGCGGCGACCGCGAACAGCCAGCGGGCAATCGCTTTGGCGTCGGCGCGGGTTTCGGTCGGCACGTCCATCGCCGCGGCCTATGCGCCGGGCGGCAGGGCAGCGGCAAGGGGACGCGAAAAAGCGCCCATGTGATATTGTATCTTTGGCCGCTCGGCGATATATCGTCTCGGCGATGACTTCAGCAGTCCTTCCCTCCCTGCGCACCAGCGGCTTCGACCGCCTGGCGTTCGACCGCTTTGCAATCGGGCTGTCGGGGCTGTGCCTGGTCCATTGCCTGGCGACCGCAGTTGCCCTCGGGCTGGTGGCGTCGGCCGGCGGCTTCCTCGGCGCGGCGTGGATTCACGAGCTTGGCCTCAGCCTCGCGATGCTTCTCGGCGTGGTTGCGCTGGGCAAGGGCGTGCTCGAGCATGGCTTCATGCTGCCGAGCGCGGTCGGCGGCCTCGGCCTCGGCGTGATGGCCGGCGCGCTCGGTTTGCCCCACGATGGCAGCGAGGCGTTGTTCACCGTGATCGGTGTTGGAATTCTCGCGCTCGGGCACCAGCTCAACCGCCTCGCCGCGGATTAGGCCTCGCCCTCGACCACCGGGGCTTCGGTGCGGTAGCGCGGGGTCGCCGGCGGGATCAGCAAGGTGAGGAAGGCGGCCGTCGAAACCGCCAGCCCCACCTCCCACCGCACCAGCACCAGCAACACGGCGGCGAGATTAGCCGCCGCGATCAGCCAGAAATGGCGATTGAGCCGGGCGACATAGGCCGGCTCGAGCCGCGCATCGACCTGGCCGCGATGGAATCCGACGCTCCATTTGAGCAGCCACGTCCACGAGGTCACCGCCAGCGACGCGACCCAGAAGATGCTCGCCGCCGGGCGCGCCGCAGCGTCGGCGAAATGCTCGGCCAGCACCCGCGCCGGAAACGCGATGAAGCCGATCGCGGTCAGGAACAGCACGGTGGCGAGCAGGAACCAGTGCCCGGTGGTGCGGTAGATCGCGCCCGAGAAATGGTGCTGGATCCAGTACAGCCCGATCACCAGCGAGGCGAGCAGATAGCCGGCATAAGCGTGGGTGAGCGTGGCGAGATCGTGCGCCAGCAGCGCGCCGGGCCGCGCGATCTCGGGCAGAACGATGCCGACGATCGGCAGGGTGAAGGCGATCGCGAACACCCCGTCGGCAAACGCTTCCATGCGCGCCGTGCCGCGCGTCGCGCCCTCGCCTTCATGCTCGTCGCGGCGGGCGGGGGCGTCGAGGTCGGGGCCGCGGTCGATCGTGCTCGGTTCACTCATGGGTCGACAACGCGGCTTGGTTGCGCATGGGTGCAGCGCGCCCTATTTCTAGGCAGCAATGCCCCGCCACGATCACCAGCTCCACGAAGGCGATTCGCTGCGCGCCGCCGCGCGCGAGCGGCTGGTCGCGGGAGGCGAGCAATGGACCGGGATGCGCGAGGCGGTGTTCGACGCGCTCGCCGGCTTCACCCAGCCGGCCTCGGCCTATGACATCGCCGAGGCGGTGTCGAAGGCGCAGGGACGGCGGGTCGCCGCCAACAGCGTCTATCGCATCCTCGATTTGTTCGTCGGCTCGAACCTCGCGCGGCGGGTCGAAAGCGCCAACGCCTATGTCGCCAACGCCCACCCCGACTGCCTCCACGACTGCATCTTTCTGATCTGCGACAGCTGCGGCCAGACGGTCCATCTCGACGACGACAAATTGTCGGGCGGGGTGCGCGATGCTGCGGCCAGTGCCGGCTTCACCGCCCCGCGCCCGGTGATTGAAGTGCGCGGCACCTGCGGCGACTGCGACGCGGAATAGCCCAAAGGCTTCACGCCACCGTCCGGCAGGGCTAAGGCGCCCTGATGACTGACCGGCCGCAGACGCCCTTGCTCGATACTATCGCCGCGCCCGCCGACATCCGGGCGCTCGACAAGGGCCAGTTGCCGCAGCTCGCCGACGAGCTTCGCCAGGAAGTGATTTCGGCGGTATCGGTGACCGGCGGCCACCTCGGCGCCGGGCTCGGCGTGGTCGAGCTGACGGTCGCCATCCACCACGTGTTCGACACCCCCAGCGACACCTTGATCTGGGACGTCGGCCACCAGGCCTATCCGCACAAGATCGTCACCGGGCGCCGCGAGCGCATCCGCACACTTAGGCAACCGGGCGGCCTGAGCGGCTTCACCCGCCGCTGCGAGAGCGAATTCGACCCGTTCGGCGCGGCGCACTCATCGACCTCGATTTCCGCCGCGCTCGGCTTCGCCATCGCCAACAAATTGTCCGATACGCCGGGCCGCGCGGTGGCCGTGATCGGCGACGGGGCGCTTAGCGCCGGCATGGCCTATGAGGCGATGAACAACGCCGCCGCGGCCGGCAACCGGCTGGTGGTCATTCTCAACGACAACGACATGTCGATCGCGCCGCCGGTCGGATCTTTACGCAACAGCCTCGCGCGGCTGGTGTCCTCGGGAAAGTATCTCACCCCGCGGCGGCTGGCGCAGAAATTGGCGCGCAAAATGCCCGAGGGGCTGCACAACGCGGCGCGCAAGTTCGAGGAATATACCCGCGGCTGGCTGACCGGCGGGACATTGTTCGAGGAACTGGGCTTCTATTACGTCGGCCCCGTCGACGGGCATGACGTCGTCGCGCTGGTCGAGATCCTCGAAAATGTCCGCGACGCGCAGGAAGGGCCGATGCTGGTCCATGTCGTGACCAAGAAGGGCAAGGGCTATGCCCCGGCCGAGGCGGCGGCCGACAAATATCACGGCGTGGTCAAGTTCGACGTGGTGTCGGGGGTCCAGGCCAAGGCCGCGGCGGGGCCGCCGAGCTACACGTCGGTGTTCGCCAAGGCACTGACCGCCGAAGCGGAGCGCGACGACAAGATCGTCGCGATCACCGCGGCGATGCCGTCGGGCACCGGGCTCGACAAATTCTGCGACAAATTCCCCGACCGCATGTTCGATGTCGGCATCGCCGAGCAGCATGCGGTGACCTTCGCCGCCGGCCTCGCCGCGCAGGGCATGCGGCCGTTCTGCGCGATCTACTCGACCTTCCTCCAGCGCGCCTACGACCAGGTCGTCCATGACGTCGCGATCCAGAATTTGCCGGTGCGTTTCGCGATGGACCGCGCCGGGCTGGTCGGCGCCGACGGGGCGACCCACGCCGGCTCGTTCGATCTTGCCTATTTGTGCACCTTGCCCAATTTCACCGTGATGGCCGCCGCCGACGAGGCCGAGTTGTGCCACATGGTCCACACCATGGCGCTCCACGACAGCGGCCCGATCGCGGTGCGCTATCCGCGCGGCGAAGGCACCGGCGTCGCGCTGCCCGAGCAGCCGCAGGCGCTCGAGATCGGCAAGGGGCGCATCGTTCGTGACGGCAAAAAGGTCGCGATATTGTCGCTCGGAACGCGGCTCGCCGAGGCCGAGAAGGCCGCCGACCAGCTCGACGCGCTCGGGCTGTCGGCGACGGTCGCCGACCTGCGCTTCGCCAAGCCGCTCGACGACGCGCTGATCCGCAAGCTGCTGACCACGCACGAAGTCGCGGTGACGATCGAGGAAGCGGCGATCGGCGGGCTCGGCGCGCACGTGCTGACCCTGGCGAGCGACGACGGGCTGATCGACGGCGGGCTCAAGCTGCGCACGATGCGCCTGCCCGACCGCTTCCAGGAGCATGACAAGCCCGACAAGCAGTATGACGACGCCGGCCTCAACGCCGCGCA
The DNA here is from genome assembly GCF_031426035.1 of Sphingomonas sp. Taxonomy (GTDB): domain Bacteria; phylum Pseudomonadota; class Alphaproteobacteria; order Sphingomonadales; family Sphingomonadaceae; genus Sphingomicrobium. Next base: position 13,034 of record NZ_JANPKO010000087.1, read on the forward strand.
TATCGTCGACACCGTGCTGAAAGCCCTGCGCCGCAACAGCGTCGGCGTCGAGGAGGCGAGCGCCTGACCGTCGCTCCAGTCGGGCCGGTGACTCGCGATGCCAAATAAACTCCGCGCCGATCAATTGCTGGTCGCCCGCGGTCTCGCCGACAGCCGCACCAGGGCCCAGGCGCTGATCCTCGCCGGGGTCGCGTTCAGCGGCGAGCGCAAGCTGCTCAAGGCGGGCGAGCAGCTCCCCGAGGATGCCCCGCTCGAGGTCCGCGGGCGCGATCATCCGTGGGTCTCGCGCGGCGGGGTCAAGCTCGCGCACGGGCTCGACCATTTCGGGTTCGACGTCGCGGGCGCGGTAGCGATCGACGTCGGCAGCTCGACCGGCGGCTTCACCGACGTGCTGCTCAGCCGTGGCGCGGCCAAGGTGTACGCGATCGATTCGGGCACCAACCAATTGGCGTGGAAATTGCGCCAGGACCCGCGCGTCTCGGTCCACGAGCAGACCAATGCGCGCTTTCTCGACGCCGAAATCGTCCCCGAACCAGTCGACGTTGTGGTGTGCGATGCCAGTTTTATTGCGCTGAGCAAGGTGTTGCCCGCCGCGCTGGGCCTGGCCAAGCCGGGCGCCAGGCTGGTCGCGCTGATCAAGCCGCAGTTCGAGGCGGGGCGCGAAGAAGTTGGCAAGGGCGGGGTGGTGCGCGATCCCGCGGTCCACGCCCGCGTCTGCGATGACGCGGCCGTATGGGTCGCTTCGCAGGGCTGGGCCGTTGTCGGCATAACCCACAGCCCGATCACCGGGCCCGAGGGCAATGTCGAATTCCTGCTGGGAGCGATCAAGAATGAATGAGCGGAGTGCGGAGCGAAACTGGCTGAAGATCGCCGCGGTGACGGTGCCGGCAATCGTCATCGTCGGCTGGCTGATGGGGCAGGTGTCGAACAGCGGGTTCGGCAACGATTGGTATGCCGCGCTGGACAAGCCCGCGTTTCAGCCCCCGGGCTGGGCGTTCGGCGTGGTGTGGACGATTCTCTACACGATGCTCGGGATCGCGCTGGCGCTGATCCTCGCCGAGCCGCCGTCGCCGTTGCGGCGCACCGCGCTGACTTTGTTCGCGGTGCAGCTCGCGCTCAATTTCGCCTGGTCGCCGATTTTCTTCGGCGGCCGCATGATCGAGATCGGGCTGGTGACGATTGTGGCGATGCTGCTCACCGCGACCGCCACCGCCAACCTGTTCCGCCGCATTCGCCCGGTGGCAGGATGGCTGATGCTGCCCTATCTAGCATGGCTGTGCCTTGCCACCGCGCTCAACTATGAGACCGGCAAGCTCAACCCGGGGGCCGATGCCGCGCCGCTGGGGATCATTGGAGAATAGACATGCAGTCCGAGAACAGGCTGTTCGACGATTTGGTGAAGATGATGAACGGGGTTGCCGGGACCATGGCCGGGGTCGGTCGCGAAGCCGAAAGCTCGATGCGAGAGCGGATGCGCGAATGGGTCGGCGGAATGGATTTCGTCGGCCGCGACGAGTTCGAGGCGGTCAAGGCGATGGCCGCCGCCGCGCGCGACGAGAATGAGGCGCTCAAGGCGCGCATTGCAACGCTAGAAGCCAAATCGGCCGCCAAGCCACGCGCAGCCAAAGCGAACCCGGGGGCGCCGTCCTGAGCACCACCGACGAGCAGGACGAGCGCGACGACGGCGCTCCGATCGAAATCCTCGAGCAATATTTCGAGGCGAGAGGCTGGGCGTGCGAGCGCTCGGGCGAAGGCGAAATCGTGGCGTCGGCAACCGGCAGCTGGGCGCAGTACGAGCTGCGCGGGGTGTGGCGCCCCGAGGACCAGGTGCTCCAGTTCCTCGCCTTTCCCGACATCAAGGTCGGCCCCGAGAAACGCGCCGCGATCCATGAATCGCTGAGCCTGATCAACGAGCAATTGTGGCTCGGCCATTTCGAGATGTGGTCGGGCTCGGGCCTGATCGTGTTCCGCCACGCGACCATCCTCGACACCCGCGACAGCGAGGGGCTCAGCCTCGAGCAGGCCGAAGCGATCGCCGAGGCCGCAATGGAAGAGTGCGAGCGCTTCTACCCGGTGTTCCAGTTCGTGCTGTGGGGCGGCAAGTCGCCCGGCGAGGCGATCGCCGCCGCGCTGATCGACACGCATGGCGAGGCCTGAATGACCGCCCTGGCGATGCCGACCTGGCTGGTTGGCTGCGGCAACATGACTGGAGCTCTGCTCGACGGCTGGCGCGCGGCGGACATCGACTTGTCGGGCGCAGTGGCGATCCGCCCCAGCGGACGGCCGGTCGAGGGGATCGCCACGGTGTCGTCGCTGGCGCTGGCGGGGTCGAGCCCGGCGGCGGTGATCCTCGGCTTCAAGCCCGACCAGCTCGACGCGGTCGCGCCCGAGCTCGCCCCGCACCTCGGCCCGCAAACGGTGGTCATCTCGCTGCTCGCCGGGGTCGAGGCGGCGAGCTTGCGCGCGCGCCTGCCGCAAGCCGGTGCGATCGTGCGGGCGATGCCCAATCTGCCGGTCGCGGTGCGGCGCGGGGTCGTCGCTCTGTTCAGCGACGAGGGCAACGAGGTGCTGCGCGAGCAATTGTCGAGCCTGTTCGGCGTGCTCGGGTTTGCGCTGTGGGTGAAGGACGAGGCCGAGCTGGCGGCTGTCGGCGCGGTCGCCGGGGCGGGGCCGGCCTACACCGCGCGGTTCATCGCGGCGCTGGCCAAGGCCGGCGAAGCGCGCGGGCTCGACCCGCAGCTTGCCGCCACCGTCGCGCTGGAAACCGTGCTCGGCACCGGCTGGATGGCCGCGGCATCGGGCGAACCGATGGCCGAACTCGCGCAGCGCGTCGCCAGTCCGGACGGAACCACCGAGGCCGGCCTCAGAGTGCTCGACCGCGCGCTCGACGACCTGGTCGGCGTCACCATCGATGCCGCGGCGCGGCGGGGCCGCCAGCTTGCCGACGCGGCACGCCTGCCTTAGGCGGTGGGCAATGACCGATAAGCGCACCTTCGACGACCGCGACGGCTGGATCTGGCTCGACGGCAAGCTCGTCCCGTGGCGCGAGGCCGAGGTCCATGTCCTGACGCACGCGCTGCACTACGCTTCGTCGGTGTTCGAGGGGCAGCGCGCCTACGGCGGCAAGATCTTCCGCCTCACCGACCACAGCAAGCGGCTCCACAAGAGCGCCAACATCCTCGGCTTCGAATTGCCGTGGAGCGTCGCCGAGATCGACGCCGCCTGTGAGCAGGTGCTCGAGGCCAACGGGCTGGTCGACGCGTACATGCGCCCGGTCGCCTGGCGCGGCTCGGAGCAGATGGGGGTAACCGCGTCGGCCGCTCCGCCGCATCTCGCCATCGCGGCGTGGGAGTGGGGCAAATATTTCGACCCCGCGCTCGCCGCCAAGGGGCTCAAGCTCGACATCGCGCACTACCGCCGCCCGGCGCCCTACACCGCGCCGGTCCATTCCAAGGCCGCCGGCCTGTACATGATCTGCACGCTGGCGCGGCAGCAGGCCGAATTGAAAGGCCTCGACGACGCCTTGATGTTCGACTGGCGCGGGCAAGTCGCCGAAGCGACCGGCGCCAACGCCTTTTTCGTGCGTGACGGGGTGATCCACACCCCCACCCCCGACTGCTTCCTCGACGGGATCACCCGCCGCACGGTGATCGAGCTGGCGCAGAAGCGCGGCGTCGAGGTCGTCGAGCGCGCGATCTGGCCGGAGGAGCTCGAAAGCTTCGAGCAGATGTTCCTCACCGGCAGCGCGGCCGAAGTCACCTTCGTCGGCGCGGCCGGCCCGTGGAATTTCGAGGTCGGCGCTTTGTCGCGCCAGCTCGCCGAGGATTACGACGACCTCGTCAACGGCCGCCTGCCCAACCGCTAGCAGCGCGGCCCGGCGCTGCGACGGGTCCGGACATTTCACCATTTGTTGTCTGTTTTCCTGCTAGTGAAATACCGGCGGGGGCCACGAACTGGGGCGGTCTGGCAGTGCAGCGACGCGTGAACGGGAAGGCCGCAATATGATTTTCGGCGCTTTTCGACCCCGCTCGGAAGAACTCGTCGCGGGCTCGCTGCAACTCAGGCTGCGCGACGTGCTGAGCCTTGCCCCCCCGGCCGACGGCGAAGCCGCCGCCATCCGTCGCGCCCAGCTCGATGCGCTGGTGCGGCTCGTTCCAGTGACCATCACCACCCAATTGGTCGCTGCTCTCTTGCTCTGCCTCTCGCTGCGCGGCGCGGTTCCGGACGGGCAGCTCGCCGCGTGGTTCGGCGGCGCCCTGGCGATCTGCGTAGTGCGCGGCGCCCGAGCGCATCGCTTGCGCAGTGACCCCGCTTATGCCGAACGCCATCCGCCCGAGCTGATCCCGATCTGCATCGTCATCGCCTTGCTCGCCGCGTTGTGGCTGGTGCCCGCGGTGCTGTGGTTCGGCGGCCTCGACATCGAACGCCAGTTGCTGGTGTGCGTGCTGATGGTCGGGCTGATGAGTGCCGGCAGCGTCGCGCTGGCGACCGTCCCCCAGGCGGCGATCGGCTATGTCGCAATCCTGACCGTCGGGACGTCGGCGATGGCATTCGAGGTCGGCCGCCCCGCGCAAGTCGCCCTGGCGTGGATTTACGCTGCTGTGCTGTGCCGCGCGGTGATCGCCAATACCCGCCAGTTTATCGCGAACATCCATGCGCGCTTTGAATTGCGCGAACAGAGCGAGCTGATCGCCCTTTTGCGCGAGTTCGAGGCGAGCGGCAGCGACTGGCTGTGGGAAGTCGATGCCCGCCTGCAAATCACCTATATCTCGCACGCCATGGGCGAAGCGATCGGCCGACCGGTCACCTCATTGCTAGGGCGGCGGGCGAGGGACGTGGTCGATCCCAATGGCAGCGCCGCGCGGCTGTCGACCGGGATGCGCACGATGTTCGACCATGTCCGCGCCCGTACCGGCTTTCGCGACCTCGCCATCCCGATCGCCGGCGGTCGGCGCTGGTGGTCGTTGTCGGGCAAGCCGCTGATCGATTCGAACGGGCGCCTGCTGGGATGGCGCGGCGTCGGCTCCGACATTACCGACATCCGCCTCAGCGGCAGCGATGCGGTGCGCGCCGCGCGGCTCGATTCGCTGACGGCGATTGCCAACCGCGTGTTGGTCCGCGAGCAGCTCGAGGAAGCCCTCCTGCGCCAATTCCACGGCGATGGCGGCTGCGCTCTGCTGTTGATCGACCTCGATCGCTTCAAGCTGGTCAACGACACCCTCGGCCACGCCGTCGGCGACAAGCTGCTGTGCGAGGTGGCGCGGCGGCTCGAGGCCGCGGTCCATGGCGCGCACTGCGTCGGCCGCCTCGGTGGCGACGAATTCGCCATCGTGTGGAGCGGCGATCAGGACCGCGCCGCGCTGATCGCGCTGGCCGAACGGATCATTGCCGACCTGTCGCGCACGATCATCATCGGCGTCGCAAATCTGCACGTCGGCGCGACCATCGGCATCGCGATCGGCGGGCTGGACGGGGCGAGCGAGGAGGTGCTGATGCGGAGCGCCGACCTTGCTCTCTACAGCGCCAAGGCGGGCGGCCGCGGCGGGCACGCATTCTACGAGAAGCAGATGCTCGAGAACGCCGAGGACAACCGGCTGCTCGAGAACGACGTCCGCAAGGCGCTCGGCAGCGAGCAATTGAGCCTGGCCTATCAGCCGATCGTCGATGCCGCGACCGGGCAGACGGTAGGGCGCGAAGCGCTGCTGCGGTGGGATCATCCGACGCGCGGCGCGATCTCGCCCGAAATCTTCATCCCGGTCATCGAGGACGTCGGCCTGATCCACCAGATTGGCGACTGGGTGATGCGCGAGGCGTGCGCCGAGGCATGCCGTTGGCCGAATGGGGTCCGCGTCGCGGTCAATATCTCCGCCGCCCAGCTGGGCGGAGCGGGGCTCGCCAAGACGGTGGTTGGCGCGCTCGCCGCAAGTGGGCTGGATCCGGCGCGGCTCGAGCTCGAGGTAACCGAAAACATTTTCATCGGCGACGACAATGAGGCGCTGGCATCGCTGGAGACGTTGCGCGGGCTCGGGGTCGGCCTCGTGCTCGACGATTTCGGCAAGGGCTACAGCTCGCTTGGCTATCTGTCGCGGGCGCGTTTCACCAAGATCAAGATTGACCAATATTTCGTGCGCGGCGCTGCCCGCGGAGAGCGCGAGTGCCTGGCGATCGTCAACGCGATCACCGCGCTGGCCGACGGCCTCGACATGACGACCACCGCCGAAGGCGTCGAGACCGAGCAGGAGGCCGACGCCATGCGCGCGCTCGGGTGCCAGCAGCTGCAGGGCTTCTGGTTCGGGCGCCCGGTCAAGGCCGAGCCGCGCCCCGCCGAGCCCGCCCGTCTGGCCACCGGGCGCCGGCAACCTCTTTTCAAGGCGGCGCACGGGCTCTAAGCCCCGCGTCTCGCGTCAATCCCGCCGAACATGGTTTCGCTGGGGGCGGTGATGGGGCGTCGCCAAGTGGTAAGGCACCGGTTTTTGGTACCGGCATTCGCAGGTTCGAATCCTGCCGCCCCAGCCAATCCTGAAACTGCGCGGCTATCGAACCTGCTTGGTCGTTTGATGGCGGCCGTCCGGCCGCGGGGGTTCGAATCCTCTTCGCTTAGTCGAGCCTAACTACCAGCCGCTCCGCGAACGGACCGTTCTTGAGCAGCCGGCCGGCGGCACCGCGCGCCCGCCGGACTTGCGGCTGCCGCAGAAGCGGTTTCAGCATCAAGTGCAAGGTCGCGTGATTGATATGACGGCCAAAGCATTCGTGCAGCCCGTGGCCGAAATGAATATATTCGTGCGGCAGGCGCGTCAGGCTGAAGCGGCCGGGGTTCGGCACCCGGCGCGAATCCATCATGGCGGACGCGAACGCGGCGAACACCGTGGCGCCCTCGCGCACCTCGGTTTCGCGGCGGGTGCCGCGCGCGATCACAGTATTTTTCAGGACCGTCCGCGGCAGACCGGGCGCCAGCGGGTCGAAGCGCATCGCTTCGAGGACGATCTTGGCGAGCTGCGGGTCGTCATCGGCGCGCGCCGCCTGTTGCGCCAGGCGTAGCGCGGCCGGGCGCCGCAGCAATTGCTCGAGGGCGTGGGGCACGACCATCGGCGGCTGCGGCGGGCCCCCGACGATCAGGCAGGCGAGGGCAGTTCGGATGTCCGCGTCGGCGAACCCGGCGGCCCCGTCGGTCTGCCGCTGGAGGCACCGCTCGAGCACATCGTCGCTGCCCTTCGGCCGCCGTTTGCGCGCGGCGATTTCAGCATCGACGTGCGCGCGCAGGGCTGGCACGATCTGGTCGACCTCCTTGCGCAGCTCGGTGTCCTTGTCGGAGCCGACGAATTGGAATTCGAACAGCCGCGTCGCCCATGCTTGCAGGCGGCGGTCGGGGAGCTCGGGCACGCCGAGATATTCGGCGAGCATGGTGAAGGTCACGTCGCGCACGAACTGGACGACTTCGATCGACTGGCCGGCCGCGGCGACCGCTGCGGTGGCAAGCTGCTCGGTGCGGGCGGCGAGGCGGGGCAGGTCGTCGGCGCGGACCACGCTCTGCAAGGCTTTCAGGCTGGCCTGGTAGTGCGGCGTGTCGGCCATTCCCAACAGGAACGGCTCGCCGTCGGTGATCACCTGGAGCTTCTTGTCGTAGGGCACGCCGAACGAGCCATCGCGGCCGAACACCTCGCGCACGTCGTCATGCCGGGTGACAACGTAGGTTGAGCCGAAGTGGGCGATCGGGGCGAGCCGCCGCAACACCCTGAGCCCGGGCCCGGCAAGCCCGAGCAGGCGCGTACCGAGCCATTTCTTGAAGGGGCTGGCCGGGCGCAGCACCGAGATCGCGGCGCCGCCGGTCACAGCAACGCCAGATAATTGAGCGCCGGCAGGCTGGGCAGGAAGAAATACTCGCCGCCGGCCATTTTGACGAAGGTCTCGACGTGGAGCGTGCGGCGCAGCGGTTGCTCGCGGATCGTCATTCGGCCGGCCTCGCCGACCAACGGGTCGACCTCGTCAAGCAAGGTCGCGAAGTTGGAGTTGAGCAGCCAGGTCTGCTGCACGAACTCGAACTGGCGCGCTATGTCGGTGTTGAGGCACATGAACAGCAGGCCGCGGTCATCCTTGTCGTCCTTCCGCTCGTCGCCAATCTTGGTTCCGAATTTCCGGCCGCGGCGCAGGATGCGGTGATTATTGACCGCCGCCAGCGCGGTTTCGCGGGCGCCGGGGTCGGCTGACGGCGACAGCGCATCGCGCGGGTTGGCGCGACGAACATGCGAGCCGGGCGGACAGCCGACCCCGGCGGCGTCGCTTTCATGGAAGCGATAGGAGCTGTCGGGCAGACCGCCGGCAGCCGCCGGGAGGTAGTTCACCGGCGGGGCGCACAGCAGGTGGCCGTCGCGGCTGCGCCCTACCACCCGCTCGGCGAGCCAGTCGGGGGTGATGTGCGCACTGTGGTGCGGATCCTGCGCGCGGATTTTCGCGGCGTTGGCATCCATCGAATTCCAGAACGCCGCGACGTCCTGCTTGAGTTGCCGGGCGACCAGGTAGCTGCCGTTGAGCCCGAGATCGAAGAAGCCTTCCGCGGTCGGGTGCGGCGCGAGCTCAGCGACCACCGCACGGCGCTGATCGTCGTCCGCCACCACCGGCCCGGGCGCCGCCTCGCGATGGCCGTTGCGATAACCGAACAGGAACTCGCCAAGCGGCACGCCATGCACCGGGCCGGGGTGCGCCGAGCGGCCGTCGACGGTGACCTTGCCACCCTCGTCGAACGGGTGGGGTTGCGACAGGCCGTCGGCGAACCCGAAATGCTCGCTGCTGACGCCGATGTGGTTGGGATCGAGCACCAGCGGCAACGAGTGGGCGACGCGCACGCCGTGCGGGGTCAATTGCGCTTCGATCTGCGTCCGCCAGCTTTCGATGACCTGGTCGGACGAGGCGTAGAGCAGGAGCAGGACGTGGACCGTCACCGGCGTCCAGATCTCCTCCTCGGGCGGGCCGGGGTCGGCCACGTCGAAGCCGCTGATCGTCGCCGGTCCCGCGGTTGGCTGGTGGACGGGGGTATTGCCGCTCCACTGCGGACCGCCGGCGATCACCGTTTCCAGCCACTTGCCGCCGCGCCGGTCGCCCAATCGGCGCAATCGGTCCTCCTGCATCATCCCCTCGCGGAACGGGCGCGCGAACGAGGCCAGCGCGGTGTCCGCGAGCCCCATCGTCTTGAGGCCGGTCCAGGTGAACGCGATCGCCGCGGCGCGGTCGGGCTCGGGCTGTCCGGGAGGTTCGGCGGTGGTGATCGGCGCCACCGTGGAGAGTGCGGTCAGCCACGCTCCACCCGGAGCGGACAGTTCGAGGAACAGCGCGCGGCCGGTGGGAAGCCCGCCAAAGCCGGTCACGACCAGCGCCTGCGTCAAGGCATCGACCGGCGGTCGCAGCTTCCAGCTCGCCGATTTGCCGTCGCCGCTCACAGGTCCGCCATCCATGCGCCGGCCTTTCGCTCGTTGAGGGATGCCGCGCGCAGGCCGTTGGCAATGCGGTGATTGCGCTCGATCTGGTCGACCGTGAGATCGCGGTAGGCGCTGTACCAGAAGCGGCTCACCGAGCGTGATGCCAGCGCCCAATTCTTGAACTGGCGGCCATGGGCGGCGCCGTCGAGGAACAGGAAGCGCGCCGGCGGGAAGCCGACCCCGGACCCCCACGACAAGGTCAGCCCGGTCGCCGCTTTCTCGATGAAGTCATCGAGATAGCTGTCCCAGCTGTGATCGTAATTGCTCAGGAAGAGCAGTCGGCTGCGATTGTTGAGGAACGCCCAATGGGCGAAATGCACGGTGCGCAGGCTGCCCAGATAGCCGCTGCGGGCGGTGACCCGGAGCACCAGCCCGAGCCCGAGATGCCCCGCCTGGATGATCAGCGAGCGCAGGCTCCCCGGCTTGATCAGGACGATCGAGTTCATGTGATTCTGCGCGATCCAGTCCTCCCGCCTGGCCATCTGGCGCAAAGTGCGTTCGTCGAGGTGCGGGGCATCGCGCGAGGAATCGTTGAGCTCGAGGTAGCGGATGCGCAGCAGCAGCAGCGGGATCGTCACCAGCAATGCCGCGAGCCCGAGCACGATCACCAGGGCCAGCGGCCGCCAGGCCGCGGCGAAGGTGGTCGGCGCGGCAGCTCCCGCCCACGCCAGCACTTGGCTCGCGGCGACCACCAGCGGCAGCAGCAGCGCGGTGGCGACAGCGACGTAGGTGACGATCGCGATGACATACAGAACGAGCCACTTCGGCCGCACGATGCCCCACGGAAAACCGGTGCGGACCTCGGTGCCGGGCCGGCCGCGCCGTTTCATCACCAGCCAGGGCAGGATCAACAGCGCCGCCGCGCCGACCAGCAGGAGGTAACTTCGCGCCGGCAACAGCGGCGCCAGCAACAACCCCGGCAGCGACAGCGCCAGCAGCACGCCGGCCGCGAACAACAACAATCGCACGATATCGGCATTGCTCTCGACCACCCCGATGCGCCTGGGCGGAGGCTCGGACAGCCACGGGAAGCGGGCCAGCAAGGCCTCGCGCAGTTTCAGCCGCGCGCTTTCGACCGGCAGGCCGCGATAGGGGCTTGCGCCTTGCGCGCCGTCGACCTCCTGGCGCACCGCTTCGAACAACGCCTTGTCGGCCAGGATGCGGTCCCGCTCGAGGCCGCGATTGCCGTGGTGGAAAACGCTCGGGCGCTGGGTGCGGGCTTCGAAATAGGGGGCGACCGGAGACCGCGAGTCCCGCTCGGTCACCGCGTCGTAGAGCCGACCGTCGTGGTCGAGCGGCCGCTTGCAGCAGCGTAGCATCGCCCGCAAATTGTCGCCGAAGGCCGCCTCGAGCTGGCCCCAGAACACCCCCGGCGATCCATCGATGTTGGCTTCGAGGATGAAAATCGGGTCATAGTCGGGATGGGTCGCGACGCTCATCGACATGAAGTGGACCGATGGGACGTTGGCCGCGATCAGCTGATAGGCGGTCGCAGCATTGTCGATCTTCAGCCGCAACTCGCTAATCAGCGTGGACAGTTCCGCGCAGCTTTCCGGCTTGACCTCGAGCGGGACGCAGAAGGTTCTCTGCCGCATCACGCTGGCCGCGCCGCTGGCAGCCGGCAGCGGCTGTCCCGCCGGCCAACCTTACCGGCAAACCCGGACAATCGCGCGCCCGCAACGCCGGTGCGCTTCGCGCGCAACGGGCGCCGCCCGCCGCCAGGTCCGTTGCTGCTGCGCCGATAGTCCATGACCACTCCCGGCAATCGAGGAGCACATGCAATCAATCACGGTCGGTGATGGCCGACCGCCAGTCCGGCACACTGGAGGCAATACAATGACGGTATCCGCGGATTTTGACAATCCGCGGGTCACCCGTTCCCGCAAAATATCCCGCGATCAGCTCGCCCGGCTGTGCTCTTCCTCGAGGAACGCCGCGAGGTCGCTGCTGCCGCCTATCCGCTTGCCGCCGATGAACACCTGCGGCGTGGTCGCCACGCCATGCTCGGCCTTGAACGCCTCGACTTCGTCGCGCGACTTGAGGATGTGCTCGTCGAGCTGATAGTCGCTCTGCTCGAGCATCTCCTTGGCGCGCACCCCAAACGGGCACTCATGATCGGGCAAAACCATGCGGTAGAGCGTCGCGGTGCGGTCGTCGGCCATGGCGGTCAGTCCTTCTTCCATTTGAAAATCCAATGTTTCAGCCACCCGAAAGTTGCGGCGCTTGTCGATTGGCCGCGGCGCGGTGCATCAGGCGGCCATGGCCGGGCCGCTGACAGGATTGACCATCGTCGAGCTGGGCGGGATCGGCCCGGCGCCGTTCGCCGCGATGATGCTGGCGGATCATGGCGCCGAGGTGATCCGCGTCGAGCGCGCGGGAATGATCGGATTTGCCGGCGACCCGCTGCGGCGTTCGCGGCGGAGCATCTCGCTCGATCTCAAGCAGGACGCGGGGCGCGAGGTGGTGCGGCGGCTCGCGGCGACCGCCGACGGGCTGATCGAGGGCTATCGGCCCGGCGTCATGGAGCGGCTCGGGCTCGGCCCCGAGGCGCTGATCGCGGCCAATCCGCGGCTGGTCTACGGGCGCGTTACCGGCTGGGGGCAGGACGGGCCGCTCGCGCAATCGGCAGGCCACGACATCGATTACCTCGCGATCACCGGCCTGCTTCACGGCATCGGCCCCGCCGAGCGCCCGGTCGCGCCGGTCAATTACCTCGCCGATTACGCCGGTGGCGGGATGATGCTCGCGTTCGGCATGGTCGCGGCGCTGCTCGCCGTCCAGCGCGGCGGCGCGGGGCAGGTGATCGACGCCGCGATGAGCGACGGAGCGGCGCTGGTCGGCGGGCTGACCTATGGCCTCCGCGCGGCGGGCCAATGGTGCGACCAGCGCGAGGCGAACCTGCTCGACGGCGGCTCGCCGACCTACGCGATTTACCGATGCGCAGACGGCAAATTCCTCGCGCTGGGCGCGATCGAGCCGCAGTTCCGCGCGGCGCTGCTCGACGGCCTCGGCCTCGGCATGGAGGCTGGCAGGGAAGACATCGCGGCGGCCATCGCAACCCGCTCGCGCGACGAGTGGGAAACGCATTTCGCCGGCAGCGATGCATGCGTCGCCCCGGTGCTCGACCTCAGCGAAGCCCCGGCCCACCCGCACAACCGCGCGCGCGGCACCTTCATCGACCTCGACGGCGTAATCCAGCCGGGCCCCGCGCCGCGCTATTCGGCGACGCCGTGCGATCCGCCGCATGCGCCGGGCCAAGAAGGCGCGGACGGCGATGCAATCCTTGTCGGGCTCGGCTTTTCCCCGCAGGAGATCGCCGAATTACGCGCTGGAGGGGTGCTCAAGTGAACCCGCTGTACGAGGCGATGCAGGTCAGCGTGTTCGAGCGCATGTCGGGCCTCGCGGCGACGCATCAGGCGATCAACCTCGGCCAGGGATTCCCCGACTTCGGGTGGCCCGACGAAATCCTCGATGCCGCCGCGCGCGCACTGATCGAGCGCTCCAACCAATACGCCCCATCGCGCGGGCTGCCCGAGTTGCGCGAGGCGGTCGCCGCGCATTACGGCCGCCATCACGGCGTCGCGCTCGATGCGGCCAACGTGTGCGTCACCAGCGGCGCGACCGAGGCGCTCGGCGCGGCCATCCTCGCCACGGTCTCGCCGGGCGATGAAGTGATCGTGTTCACCCCCGCCTACGACAGCTACGCGCCGATTGTGCGGCGCGGCGGCGGGGTGGTGCGCGAGATCGCGCTCCAGCCGCCCGGCTGGCGGATCGAGCGCGCCGCGCTCGAGACCGCGATCACCCCCGACACCCGCGCCATCTTGTTCAACAACCCGCACAACCCGACCGGACGTTTCTTCGACGCCGACGAACTCGAGATCATCGCCTCGGCGGCCCGCGAGCACGACCTGATCGTGATCAGCGACGAGGTGTGGGAGCATATCCTGCTCGACGGGCAGCAATTCATCCCGCTGGCGACCCTGCCGGGGATGGCTGGGCGCGTGATCAAAGTCGGGTCAGCCGGAAAAATCTTCTCGCTGACCGGGTGGAAAGTCGGGTGGCTGGTCGCCGCGCCCGAGCTGGCCGGGGTGGCGGCGCGCGCGCACCAGTTCCTGACCTTCGCCACCGCGCCCAACCTTCAGGCGGCGGTCGCATTCGGGCTAACCGACGGCGACGCCTGGATCGCGCCGATGCGCGACCGCTTCGCGCGCGCCCGCGACCGCATGACGGCGGGCCTGCGCACGGCAGGCTTCACCGTGCTCGACGCTGCCTCGACCTATTTCCTGTGCGTCGACCTCGCCGCGTCGGGAATTGCCGCTGACGACGAGGCGTTCGCCGCCGCCGCGGTCGCGCAAGCCGGGGTCGCCGTGGTCCCGCTGTCGCCGTTTGCCGAGGATAACCCTGCTCGCCATCTCGTTCGCCTGTGCTTTGCCAAGCGTGACGACACGATCGACGCCGGGGTTGCGGCGATGGCGCGCGTCAAGGAGCTGTTCGCATGACCCCAGCCGACGAAGCCGCGAACATCCTGCGCGACCTTGGCGTCGACGCCTCGACGGGTGACCTGGTCAGCGCATCGCCGATCGATGGCCAGCCGATCGGCCGCGTAGCGGTCGGCGACGCCGGCAGAGCCGCCGAGCGAGCGCAAGCGGCGTTCCTCGCCTGGCGCACCGTCCCGGCGCCGCGCCGCGGCGAGCTGGTGCGGCTGCTCGGCGACGAATTGCGCGCGGCGAAAGAGCCGCTCGCCCGGCTGGTCACGCTGGAAGCGGGAAAAATCGTCCAGGAGGGCCTCGGCGAGGTCCAGGAAATGATCGACATCTGCGACTTCGCGGTCGGCCTGTCGCGCCAACTCTACGGGCTGGTGATCGCCAGCGAGCGCCCCAACCACCGAATGATCGAGCAATGGCACCCGCTCGGCCCGGTATTGGTCATCAGCGCGTTCAATTTCCCCGTCGCGGTATGGGCGTGGAACGCCGCGCTGGCGTTGGTGTGCGGCGACCCGGTGGTGTGGAAGCCGAGCGAGAAGACCCCGCTGTCCGCCGCAGCGGTGATGGCGCTGGCGCAGCGCGCGCTTGCCAAATTCGGCGATGCTCCCGAAGGCCTTCTGCAATGCGTCCAGGGCGGGCGCGAGGTCGGCGAGGCGCTGGTCGACGATCCGCGCATCGCCTTGGTGTCGGCGACCGGGTCGACCGCGATGGGCCGCGCGGTTGGGCCCCGCCTCGCCGCGCGCTTCGGCCGCAGCCTGCTCGAGCTGGGCGGCAACAACGCGATGATCGTCGCCCCCTCGGCCGACCTCCCGCTGGCCGAACGCGCGATCCTGTTCTCAGCCGCCGGCACCGCCGGTCAGCGCTGCACGACCTTGCGCCGGCTGATCGTCCACGACAGCATCGCCGACGCACTGGTGGCGCGCGTGCGGCAACTGTTCGCCACCGTGAAGGTCGGCGATCCGCGCGACGCGGACACGCTGGTCGGCCCGCTGGTCGATCAGGGCGCATTCGACGCGATGGCGGCGGTGCTCGGCGATGCCATCGAGCCGGTCGAGGCGGTCCCCGGCGGAGTCTATATCCGCCCCGCGCTGGTCGAGCTCGAGCGCCACGAGGGCAGCGTGCTCAAGGAGACCTTTGCGCCGATCCTCTATGTCCTGCGCTACCGCGACCTCGACGAGGCGATCGCGCTCAACAATGCGGTGCCGCAAGGGCTGAGCTCGTCGATCTTCACTAACGACCTCAAGGAAGCCGAGCGGTTTCTGTCCGCGTCCGGCTCGGACTGCGGCATCGCCAACGTCAACATCGGCCCGTCTGGGGCCGAGATCGGCGGCGCGTTCGGCGGCGAGAAGGAGACCGGCGGCGGGCGCGAGAGCGGCTCGGACAGCTGGCGCGCCTACATGCGGCGCGCGACCAACACCATCAACTACGGCGACGATTTGCCGCTAGCGCAGGGCATTCGGTTCGACGTCGCTCCATAGTGCCAGGCTTTCCTCGCCGGTCAGCACCGGCCAGCGCGCGGCGAATTCGACCTGCCACGCTTTGAGCCCCTCGGCGGCGATCGGCGGCGACACCAGATAGCCCTGGACCAAGTCGCAGCCGAGCTCGCGCATTAGCCGCAGCTGGGCGACCGTCTCGACCCCCTCCGCGGTGGAGCTGAGGCCAAGCCCGTGGGCAAGCCCGACGATCGACTGGACGATCAGCCGGGAGTCGCTGGCGGTCACCGCGTCGGCCACGAACGAGCGGTCGATCTTGACCTCGGTGAACGGCAATTGGCGCAATTGCATCATCGACGAGAAGCCGGTGCCGAAATCGTCGATGGCGAGCCCGAAGCCCTTGATGCGAAAACGCGTCAACGTGTCCATCAGCTTGATCAAAGGCTGCGTCGCGCCCTCGGTCAGCTCGAGCACCAACCGCTCGTTAGGCACGCCCAGCTCGGCGCACATCGCCTCGACCATGTCGGGAAAATCGAGCCGCTGCAGGCTGATCGCCGAGATGTTGAAGGCGACGCGCGTGCGCAGGCCGCGCTTCTGCCACGCCACCGACTGGCTCAGCGTCGCGCGCAAACCCCAGTCGGTCAGCGCGTCGATCAGGCCATGCTCCTCCGCCAGCGGCACGAACCGCGTCGGCGAGACCGGGCCCAGCACCGGGTCGTCCCACCGCACCAGCGCCTCGACGCTGGCCAGCGTGCCGTCGCCGAGACTGGCCTTGGGCTGATACGCCATGGTCAGCCCGCCGCGTTCTATCGCGGGCCCCAGCGCGGCCAGCACGGCGGCGTCGCCTGGTTCGCTCATGTGGCGAGCGTCGGCTTCAGTCGCGTCAGCGTTTCCTCGAGGTCCTCGAGCCGCACCGGCTTGGGCAGCGGGCCGGCCATGGTCAGGCCAAGCGCTTCGCCGAGCCGGAAGGCGGATTCGAGCACGCGGCGGTCGAAGCCGCTGATGATCAGCACCGGCGCGGTGAATTGCTGGTCGGCGAGGAAACGCAGCAGCTCGACGCCGTCCATCCCCGGCATGCCGAGGTCGAGGCTGACCATGTCGGGCCTGCTGGCGATGAAGCGGTCGCGGAATTCGCGGTCGTTCGATGCGATTTTGGGCTCGAAGCCGCACTCGCTGGCGGCGTTGGCGAAGAATTCGACAAGCGCCGGCTCATCGTCGATCAGCAGCAGCTCGGGCTGCTTCATCGTCATTCCCGCTCCCTGGGCCTGTCGGGGGGACGACAGTGCGCATCTTTCGCGGGCCTTCGCAACGGCTTTTTAACCCGCCGCGCCCTAGGTTCGCTGACCAATTGCGTATTTCCCCGTGCGGGAGGAACCAAGGATGTTCGGATCACTGATCCGCCGGAAGCCGGCGCGCTCGGCCGTCGACGACGAGAGCGCGTTCGAATCTACCACTTTTTCGCTCAGCACGGCGGTTCCGCGACCGGGCGAACGACTCGACGACCGGGTGCTTCCGATGCTGCGCCTGGCCAAGATGGTCACCCCGCGCGGCGAGCAATTGCTGCGCGTTCGCAACGTCTCGGCCGGCGGTCTGATGGCCGAAACCGTCGCGGTGACCGACGTCGGCGAGGCGGTCGCGATCGAAATGTCGGCGCAGAAGATCCCCGCCAGCGTGGTGTGGATCCGCGACGGCATGGTCGGGTTGAAGTTCGACAACAATGTCGACCTTGGCGAGCTGCTCGCCGGGCGCAAGCCGCGCCACGGTTTCCGCGCGCGCCCGCCGCGGCTGGAAGTCGGGTGCAAGGCGTCGCTCAAGATCGGCAAGCTCTATTACACCGTCGACGTCCACGATATCTCGCTCGGCGGGATCAAGGTCGAGCCGGTCGACGAATATTGCCTCGGCAAGCAGGTCGTCGTGGTGGTCGAGAGCCTGCGGCCGGTGCGCGGCGAGGTGCGCTGGTACTCCGAACGTCGCGCCGGCATCCTGTTCGACACCCCTTTGACCTTCGAGGAGCTCGCCGAGTGGGTCGGCAAGCGGCTCGAGCTGGCCAGCCTCAAGGCGAGCTTGCGCAAGAACTAGCCGCCTCCGCTCGCAAATAGGCGCGCGCAATCCTATCTTTGCTCCAACTTCAACGATGGAGCGGACGATGGCGCAGCAAGTAGCAATATTCGCGGGCGGATGTTTCTGGTGCACCGAGGCGGTGTTTCTCGATGTCGCCGGGGTCGAAAAGGTCGAGAGCGGCTACACCGGCGGCGAGGTCATCAACCCGACCTACAAGCAGGTGTGCGGCGGCGACACCGGACACGCCGAGGCGATCCGCGTGACCTTCGATCCGCACGTGATCAGCTACGCGCAATTGCTCGAAATCTTTTTCGCCACCCACGATCCCACCCAGCTCAACCGCCAGGGCAACGACGTCGGCACCCAGTACCGCTCGGCGATCTTCCCTCTGGATGCCGAGCAAGAAGCGCAGGCGCGCGCCGCGCTGGCCACCGCCAACGAGGAGCAAGGCGGCCGCGTGGTGACCACCATCGAGCCCCAAGGCGAGTGGTACCCGGCCGAGGATTATCACCAGGATTATTGGGCCAACGAAGGCCAGCGCAATCCATACTGCATCGCAACCATCCCGCCCAAGCTTCGGAAATTGCGCAAAAGTTTCCAGGCGCGACTGAAAAACGCGGGCGCCAACGCCTAGCGCGGGGCAGCGCCGCGGGCGAGGCGGTCGTTGATCGCCGCGCCGAGCCCGTCACGCGGCACCGGCGCGACCGCGATGCGCGGCTTTGGCGACTCGTCAGCGCGGTGCAGCAGGTCGAACAGGTTCGCCGCGGCTTCGACCAGGTCGCCGCCCGCGCTGAGCGACGCATTGCCCGCAACCGGGCCGAAGCCGATCAGATATTCGTCCGCCTCACGGGTTAGCGCATCGAGCCGCAGCGGCTTGCCCGGCGCGTAATGGCTGGCGAGCTGGCCCGGGGCTTCGATTTTTCCGGTATCGGCCAGTTCCGCGGCGATTTCGATCGGGCCGGGACGCAACAGGCGCAGCGGCCCCCCGGTGGCGCCTATAATCGTCGATTCGA
>NZ_JANPKO010000088.1:0-10808 GCF_031426035.1 Sphingomonas sp.
GACGTCCAGGCATTGGCCGTTTCCGCGCTGGTCGAGCAGGCCTCGGCCGGCTTCGCCCGGACGGGAGTCGAAGCCTCGCAGGCCATCGAAGGCCATGTCACCAGCGCTTCCGGCGCGCTCGATGGGCTGGCCGTCAAGGTCGCCGAGCAGGAACGTGCCAGCCAGCGCATGCTGGCCGACGTCGACCGGGCGCTGTCCAGCCTGACCGAACGGTTCGGCGAGCTGGCGATGCATGGCGACGACCGGGCGACCGCCATCCTCGGCGCCATCGGCCGGGCCCGCATGGACCTCGAGAATTTGGGCGCGGACACGAGTGCGAACGAGGGCGCCGTCACCGCCCTGGCCGAGCGGACCACCGCGCTGCGCCAGGAAGTCGCCGTTTTGTCGCACGAGGTTCGCGAGCGGCTGATGGCCGGCTTTACCGAAGCCGAAGTCGACGCCGAACGGCTGCTCAATGCGGCCCGCACCGCCCGGCCCGAGGTCGAGTGGATGCGCGACGCTGCCGCCGAAGCCGCAATCCGAATCGCCGAAACCGGCTCCGGCATTGCCGCCCAGCAGGATCGCCTGACCGCCCTCCTCGCCAATATCGACGAGGGCGTCATCGGCGCCGAGCAGAAACTAGCGACGCTCGCTTCGGCGATCAGCGAAGCCCAGTCGGACGCGGCCAATCTGACGGCCGAGACCGGCCCGGCGCTGGTCGCGGCCATGGTCCAGGTCCGCGATGCCGCAGCCCATGCCGCCGAGCGCGCCCGCGAGGCGATGGCGGGGGTCATTCCGGAATCGGCTGCCAAGCTGTCGAAGGCCACGCGTGAGGCCCTCGAAGAGGTCATCCGCGACGGCATCGAGGACCGCCTGCGCGAAGTCGAGACGATCGCCGCCCGCGCCGTCGACACGGCCCGCGCCGCCTCGGACCGGCTGACCCAGCAGATGTTGACCCTCGGTCAAAGCGCGGCCGCGCTCGAGCAGCATATCGAGCACACCGAAACCGCCAGCCGCGAGAAGGACAGCGAGGCGTTCACCCGGCGCGTGTCGCTGCTGATGGATTCGATGCACTCGGCCGCGATCGACGTCGGCAAGATCCTCTCCGACGAAATCGACGAGAAGACCTGGGATTCCTATCTGAAGGGCAATCGCGGGGTGTTCACCCGCCGCGCGGTGCGGCTGCTCGGCGGCGCCGAGACCAAGGCGATCCGCGCCCATTACGAGGCCGACCCGGAGTTCCAGCAGTCGGTCAACCGCTACGTCCAGGACTTCGAATCGATGCTCCGCCGGGTGCTCGCCGAGCGCGACAGCGGGATCATCGCGGTGACCCTGATGTCGTCCGACATGGGCAAGCTGTACGCCGCGCTGGCGCAGGTGGTGGAGCGGCGGCGTTACCCGCGGGTGTCGACCGGCCTGTAGAAGTCGAGCACGTCCGGGCCGATCCAGCCGAAGGTCCAGTTGGCGTAATAGAGCCCGAACAGGATGGCGGCGAGCAGCGCGGCCTTGACCAGGTGGCGCTTCAAGTCGAACTGGTGCGGCGCGCTGTCGGCCTGGCCCGGCACCTTCGCGGTCCCCGCTTCCTCGTCGGTGCGGACGCCGAACGGCAGCAGCACGAACGCACACGCCGCGAAGAACAGGAAATAGATCGCGACGATCGAGCCCGGCTGCATCAGCCGACGCGCACCAGCTGCACTTCGACCAAAGGTTTCTTGCCGGTCCAGGCGGTCGCGCAGCGGCGCACCGCGAGCCGCACCGCCTCGCGCATCTTGTCCTCGTCGGCGCGCGGATCGCACGCGCGTTCCGCCGAGTTTGTGGCGTCGGCGATGAAGTCGTCGCGGTCCTCCTCGACCGGCATGCCGAACGGGCGCACCAGCGGGTCGCCGGCCAGCGCGCCGTCGCCGCGCACCGCCAGCGCGACGGTGATCAGCCCGCTGGTGCCGATCCGCCGCCGCTCGGAGATGGTCGGGCCGTCGGCGGGGAGGATGACGTCGCCGTCGAGCACCAGCCGCCCGACGCGCTCCTCGCCGAGCTTTTTGGGCTCGCCCGGCGCGAGGCGGATGAGGTCGCCGTTCTTCTGCACCACCGCTTTGGGCACGCCGCAATCGAGCGCGAAGCGCGCCTGCTCGGCGATGTGGCGCGCTTCGCCGTGGACGGGCACGATGATCTCGGGGCGCACCCAGCCGTACATTTGCGCCAGCTCGGGGCGGCCCGGGTGGCCGGAGACGTGGACGTGCGCCTGGCGCTCGGTGACGATCAGGATGCCGGCGTCGGACAGTGAGTTCATGACGTGGCCGATGGCCTGCTCGTTGCCCGGGATGATCTTGGAGGAAAAGATCACCGTGTCGCCGCGGGCGAGCTTCAATTCATGGCTGCCCGAGGCGATCCGGCCGAGCGCGGCGCGCGGCTCGCCCTGGCCGCCGGTGGCGATGATCAGCAACTCCTCGCGCGGCAGCTTCATCGCCTCGTCGAAGCGCACCGGCTCGGGGAAATCGGTCAAATAGCCGGTCGCCTTGGCGACCTTGATGATGCGGTCGAGGCTGCGCCCGGCGACGGCGACCCGGCGCCCGGTCTCGGCGGCGACGCGCCCGATCGTCTGCAGCCGCGCGGCGTTCGAGGCAAAGGTCGTCACCGCGACCCGCCCGCGCGCCTTTTGCACCTCGGCGAGCAGCCCGGCGTAGACTCCGGTTTCGGACCCAGACGGGGCGTCCTGGAAGACGTTGGTCGAATCGCACACCAGCGCCAGCACCCCGGCGTCACCTAGTGCTCGCAGTGGTTCGTGGCTCGACGGCTCGCCCATCACCGGGGTCTCGTCGATCTTCCAGTCGCCGGTGTGGAACACGCGGCCGAACGGGGTCTCGATCAGTACGCCATTGCCCTCGGGAATCGAGTGCGCGAGCGCGACGTAACTGACCTTGAACGGGCCGAGCTCGATGCCGCCTTCGCGCTCGACGATGTTGAGCTTGACCTGCCCGGTCAGCCCCTCCTCCTCGAGCTTGCCGGCGATCAGCCCGGCGGTGAACGGGGTGGCGTAGAGCGGCACCTTCAAGTCGGCGGCGAGGTAGGGGATGGCGCCGATATGGTCTTCATGGCCGTGGGTGAGGACGATCCCGGCGAGGCGGTCGCGGTTGCGCTCGATGAAGTCGAGATCGGGCAGGATGAGGTCGATTCCTGGATAGTCGGGGTCGGCGAAGGTCAGCCCGAGGTCGACCATCAGCCACTGCCCGCGGCAGCCGTAGAGGTTGACGTTCATCCCGATTTCGCCCGAGCCGCCCAGCGCGAGGAACAGTAATTCTTCACCGGGGATCATGGTTTAACGGCTTTCTCGTGGAGCAGGCTGAGGCCCTGGATGGTGAGGTCGGGCTCGATTGCGTCGAACACCTTGCTGTGCTGCTCGAACAAGGTCGCCAGGCCGCCGCTGGCGATCACCGTCACCGGGCGGCCGATCTCGGCCTTCAGGCGCGCCACCAGCCCTTCGATCATCGCGACATAGCCCCAGTAGATGCCGATCGACATCTGGCTTTCGGTGGTGCGGCCGATGACATTGGTGTCGCCGGGCGCGGCGATCGCGATGCGCGGTAGCATCGCCGCCGCCGCGACCAAGGCGTCGAGCGATAAATTGATCCCCGGCGCGATGATCCCGCCTTTGTAGGCGCCCGAGAAATCGACCACGTCGAACGTCGTCGCGGTGCCGAAATCGATCACGATCAGGTCGCCCGGGTGGCGGGCGTGGGCGGCAATGGCGTTGAGCACGCGGTCGGCGCCGACGCTGTCGGGCTCCTCGACGTCGAGCGCGATCGGCCATGCCGCGGCGCCCTGCCCTGCAACCACCGGCGTGACCTTGAAATATTTCTCGCTGAGCACTTCGAGATTGTGCAGCGCGCGCGGCACCACCGTGCCGACGATCACCGCGGTGACATCCCCGCGCGCATAGCCTTCGAGCTCGAGCAACTGGTGCAGCCACACGGCATATTGGTCGGCGGTGCGGCGCGGGTCGGTCGCCACCCGCCAGCGCGCCTTGATCAGGCCGCCGTCGACTAGCGCAAACACGATGTTGGTGTTGCCGGCGTCGATCGCGAGCAGCATGGCCGATCCTATCCGAGGCTGACGTCGGCGGCGTGCATGACACGCACGCTGCCGTCCGCCAAGGCCAGCCGCAGCGCGCCATCGGGATCGAGCCCGGCGAATTCCCCGGCGAGCGTCTCGTCGGGGCCGGCGCGGACGGTCAGCGGCGTGCCGAGCGGGTGCGCGCTTTCGAGCCAGGCGGTGGTCAGGCGGGTCAAGTCGCTGCGCCACAGCTCGAGCGCGCGGGCGAACGCCGCGGCGATCAGCGGCGCGAAGGTTTCGGGGCTGACCAGCGCGACCGACGACAGCGCGATCGTTTCGCGGCTTTCGATGGCGGGCGCATTGGCGAGGTTGACACCGAACCCCGCGACCAGGCGGTCGCCGCTGCGCTCGAGCAAGATGCCGGCGAGCTTGGCGGGGCCGATCATTAGATCGTTGGGCCATTTGAGCATCAGCCCGGTGGCGGGCGCGGCGGCCTCGACCGCGCGGATCAGCGCCACCCCCGCGGCCAGCGACAGCGACGGCGCCGGCGGGTCGGTCGGGCGCAGCGCGATCAAGGTGCTGGCGAAGAAATTGCCTTTGAGCGAGCGCCACTCGCGCCCCTGCCGCCCGCGCCCGGCCTCCTGCGCCAGCGCAACCAGCCACTCGCCCTCGCCCGCGGCGGGCGCGGCAAGCAGATCGGCGTTGGTCGAGCCGGTGCGCTCGACAATGCGGATGCGGGTCAGAAGATCGATCCAGCGGCGCGGTCGGTGAGGTCGCCGAGCGGGCCGATGAGGAGGTAGCCGAGCGGCGACACGGCGATCGCGGCAACCAGGATTAGCACCCGCTCGACCGGCGCCGCGACCTTGGCCAGCGGGGTTCCGCCCTCGTCGAAATACATGATCTTGACGATCTTGAGGTAGTAGTAAGCGCCGACCACGGTGCCGAGGATGCCGATCACCGCGACTGCGATCAGCCCGGCGTCGACCGCCGCGGTGAACACCAGCAACTTGGGCCAGAAGCCGAACAGCGGCGGGATCCCGGCCAGGCTGAACATGAAGATCGCCAGCGCGGCGGCGAACGCGGGGCGGGTCTGTGACAGGCCGGCGAGGCTATCGAGGCTCTCGAGCCGCTCGTCGTTGGGCCCGCGCATGCGCAGCACGCAGAGGAACGCACCCAGCGTCATCACGACATACACCGCCATGTAGAACAATACCGACGAGGCGCCGCCCGGTCCGCCCGCGGCAAGCCCGATCAGCGCGAATCCGACATTGTTGATCGACGAGTACGCCAGCAGCCGCTTGATATTGGTCTGGCCGTAAGCGGCCACCGCGCCGAGCAGAATCGAGGCGAGCGCGGCGACCACCATGATCTGGCGCCAGGCGTCGATCGCCGGGCCCAAAGCATCGATGCACACGCGCACCGCCATCAGCACCGCGGCGACCTTGGGGGCCGAGGCGAAGAAGGCGGTGACCGGGGTCGGCGCGCCTTCGTAAACGTCGGGAGTCCACATGTGGAACGGCACCACGCTGGCCTTGAACGCGATGCCGGAGAGGAGGAACACGAGGCCGAGCAACATGCCGAGGCTCAAGGCGTCGTCGCGCCCGAAGGCGGCGGCGATGCCGGTGAAGCTCATCGTCCCGGTGAATCCGTAGAGCAACGAGAAGCCGTAGAGCAGGATGCCGCTGGCGAGCGCGCCGAGGACGAAATATTTGAGGCCCGCCTCCGCACTGCGCTCGTCGCTGCGGCGGTACGAGGCGAGCACGTAGGCCGACAAGCTCTGTAGCTCGAGCCCGACGTACAATGTCATCAGGTTCGTCGCCGAGACCATCACCGCCATGCCGACGCTCGAGAACAGGATCAGCACCGCATATTCGGCGCCATGCTCGGCATTGCGCTCGAACCAGCCGTGGGCGGCAATAATCGCCACCGCGGCGGCGGGGAAGATCAGCGCTTTGCCGAACGCACCGAAAGCATCGGCCGCGAGCAGCCCGCCGAAGATCGGCCCGTCATTGGACGGCGCGCCAATCAATGCGAGCGTGGCGATCAGCAGCAAGGCGACCGCGGCCCAGGTGGTGAGGCCGGCACCGCGGCGGCCGGTGAAGGCGGCGACCATCATCAGCACGATCGCGCCTACCGACAGGATCAGCTCGGGGAGGATGGGGGCGAACTGGTTCATCAGTGGGCGGCCTCGGCGCCATGCTCGGGCGCGTGTTCGGCGGGCTTGGCCTTGCCCGCGGTCAAATGCGCGTCGCCCTCGGGGGTGGCGCGCTCGACTCGCTCGAGCAGGCGGCCGACATCGGCGCGCATCGGCGCCATAAAGCTTTCGGGATAGACCCCCATCCACAGCACGCAGGCCGCGATCGGCGCGAGCAGCCACCATTCGCGCGGGCTGAGGTCGGGCATCGCCGCGGCGTCGGCATTGCGCGACGTGCCGAACGCGATCCGCCAATACAGCCACAGCATGTAAGCGGCGCCGAGGATGATCCCGGTGGTGGCGACCACTGCCGCCCAGCTCGACACCTTGTAGGTGCCGACGAGGGCCAAAAACTCGCCGACGAAGCCGCTGGTGCCGGGCAGGCCGACGCTGGCCATGGTGAACAGCATGAACAGCAAGGCGTAGCCGGGCATGTTGTTGGAGAGGCCGCCGTAGCGGTCGATTTCGCGGGTGTGGAGCCGGTCGTAGATCACCCCGACGCACAGGAACAAGGCGCCCGAGACGAGGCCGTGGCTGAGCATCACGATCAGCGCGCCCTCGATGCCCTGGCGGTTGAAGGCGAACAGGCCGAATGTGACGAACGCCATGTGCGCCACCGACGAATAAGCGATCAATTTCTTCATGTCGCGCTGCACGAGGGCGACCAGCGATGTGTAGACCACCGCGATCCCGCTCAGGATGAACACCAAGGGTACGAACTGCGCCGAGCCTTCGGGGAACATCGGCACGGAAAAGCGGATGAAGCCGTAGCCGCCCATCTTGAGCAGCACGCCGGCGAGGATCACCGAACCCGCGGTCGGCGCCTGGACGTGGGCATCGGGCAGCCAGGTGTGCACCGGCCACATCGGCATCTTGACCGCGAACGAGGCGAAGAACGCCAGCCACAGCCATTGCTGGACGTTGGGCGCGAAATCGTAGGCCATCAATTCCGGGATCGACGCGGTGCCGGCCTCGAGCACCATGTACAGCATGGCGATCAGCATCAGCACCGAGCCGAGCAGGGTGTAGAGGAAGAATTTGTCGCTCGCCTTGATCCGCTCGGCGCCGCCCCAGATGCCGATGATCAAATACATCGGAATCAGGCCGCCCTCGAAGAAGATGTAGAACAGGAACAGGTCCTGCGCGGTGAACACGCCGATCATCAGCGCCTCCATCAGCAGGAAGGCGGACATGTATTCGGGCACCCGCTTGTCGATCGCGGTCCACGACGCGCCGATGCAGATCGGCATCAGGAATACGCTGAGCATGATCAGCATCAGCGCGATGCCATCGATGCCGAGCGCCCAGGCGATCGAGCCGCCGAGCCCGACATGCTCGACGAACTGCCACTGCGGCCCGGCGGGGTCGAACGCGGTCCAGGCGAGGATGCCGAGCGCGAGGTCGATCAGGGTCGCGGCGAGCGCGATCCACCGCGCCGCGTGAGCGCTGACGAACAGCGCGATGACGCCCGCCACCAGCGGCACCGCGATCAGCAGGGTCAGCAACGGCAGGCCGGTCACTGCGCCCACCATATCGCCCAGCTCGCCGCGCCGATCAGGCCGAGCAGCATGACCAGCGCGTAGGAATAGAGGTAACCCGACTGGAGCGTGGCCGTGACGCGGTTGCCAAGGCCAACCGCATAGGCCGCGCCGTGCGGGCCGAAACGGTCGATCGTGCCCTCATCGCCGCGCCGCCAGAACAGCCGCCCGAGCCACAGCGCGGGGCGGATGAAGATGCGGTCGTAGAGCTCGTCGAAATACCATTTGTTGAGGACAAAGCGGTGCAACCCGCCGAACATCGCGACGAACGCGGCGGGCGCGCCAGGGCGACGGAAGTAATTGTTGTAAGCGATGGCGAGGCCGATCAGCATCACCGCGAACGGGGTCCATTTGACCCACTTCGGAACCTCATGCGCGGCATGGGCGAGGTGCGCGTCGAACGCCACGCTGCCGTTCCAGAATTCGGCACCATGCTCGGACCCGACGAAATAGTCGTGGAACAGCTGCCCGGCGAACACCGCGCCGACACCGAGCAGGATGATCGGCGCCAGCATCGTCAACGGGCTTTCGTGCGGGTGATAGCCGCCGGTGCCCGCAGGGGGTGTCGCCTTGCTGTGCGAGCTGTCGCCATGTTCTTCGGACGGCGCGTCGTGATCGCCGTGGAGCGCGTGCTGGATATGCTCCGACGCTCCCCACCGCGCCTCGCCGAAGAAGGTCAGGAAAATCAGCCGCCAAGAGTAGAAAGCGGTGAGCAGCGCGGCGAGCGCGCCGAGGAAGAAGGCGATGCGACCGTGCACGCTGCCGCTGGCGAACGCGCTTTCGATGATCGCGTCCTTCGACCAGAAGCCGGCGAAACCCACCCCGAACAGGCCGACCCCGGTGATCGCCAGCGTGCCGACCACCATCACCCAGAAGGTGACCGGGATCTCTTTCCGCAGCGCTCCGTAGTACCGCATGTCCTGCTCGTGGTGCATGGCGTGGATGACCGAGCCCGCGCCGAGGAACAGCAGCGCCTTGAAGAAGGCGTGGGTGAACAGATGGAACATCGCCGCGCCGTACGCGCCAACGCCGGCGGCGAAGAACATGTAGCCGAGCTGGCTGCAGGTCGAATACGCGATCACCCGCTTGATGTCGTTCTGGGCGGTGCCGACGGTGGCGGCGAAGATCGCGGTCGCGGCGCCGACATAGGTGACCACCGCGAGCGCGGTCTCGCTGGTCTCGAACATCGGCGACAGCCGGCACACCATGAATACGCCCGCGGTGACCATCGTCGCGGCGTGGATCAGGGCGCTGACCGGGGTCGGCCCCTCCATCGCGTCGGGCAGCCAAGTGTGCAGCCCGAGCTGGGCCGATTTGCCCATCGCGCCAACGAACAGCAGCAGGCAAATCAGGGTCATGGTATCGACGCGCATTCCCGCGAAGCCGATGGTCGACCCGGCCATCGCGGGCGCGGCGGCGAGGATGTCGGGGATCGAGATCGTCCCGAACACCAGGAAGGTCGCGAAGATGCCGAGCGAGAAGCCGAAATCACCGACGCGGTTGACGACGAACGCCTTCAAGGCCGCCGCGTTGGCCGATGGCTTGTGGTACCAGAAGCCGATCAGCAAATAGGACGCCAGCCCCACCCCTTCCCAGCCGAAGAACATCTGGACGAGGTTGTCGGCGGTCACCAGCATCAGCATGGCGAAGGTGAACAGCGACAGATAAGCGAAGAAGCGCGGCTGGCCCGGGTCCTCGGCCATATAGCCCCAGCTGTAGAGGTGGACGAGGCTCGAGACGGTCGTCACCACCACCAGCATCACCGCGGTCAGCGTATCGACGCGCAGCGACCATGCGACTTGCAGGTCGCCCGAACTGATCCACGCCAGCACCGGTTCGACCCACCCGCCGCTGTAGTCGCCGGCGACGAAGTTGAGGAAGATCGGCCACGACAGCGCGCACGACGCGAACAGCGCGCCGGTGGTGATCAGCTTGGCGGCGAAATTGCCGATCCACCGCCCGCCCAATCCGGCGACGATCGCCGCGAGCAGCGGCAGGAAGACGATCAGCTGGATCATCAGCCGTGCATCCGGTTGGCGTCGTCGACCGCGATCGAACCGCGGCGGCGGAAGAAGATGACGAGGATGGCGAGGCCGATCGCGGCCTCGGCCGCGGCGACGGTGAGGACGAACATCGCCATCACCTGGCCGGTGAGGTCGCCGAGGAAGGCGCTGAACGCGACCAAATTGATGTTCACCGCCAACAAAATCAGCTCGATCGCCATCAGCATCAGGATGACGTTGCGGCGGTTGAGGAAGATGCCGAGCACGCCGAGCACGAACAGGATCGCGGCGACGGTCAGGTAATGGGTGAGGCCGATCATGCGCGCGGCTCCGCCGAGTTCCGTTCGTGTCGAGCACAGGTCGAGCGAAGCCGAGACCGGCGTCGAGACATCCCTCGACGGCCGCATCTCGACAAGCTCGATGCTGCTCGGGACGAACGGGTGAGTGGTGCCAAACTAATCACAGCTTGACCCCCTCGCCGCTGACCGGGTTCGTGTTGCGCACCGCGTCCTGCGGGCGGCGCGCGATCTGCTTCGACACGCTCTGGCCGCGGTTGTCGCCGCGGCTGCGGTGGGTCAGCACGATCGCGCCGATCATCGCCACCAGCAGGATCAGCCCGGCGATCTCGAACGGGAACAGGAAGCGGGTGTAGAGCAATTCGCCCATCGCGACGATGTTGGGCTGGGTCGCGGCGGGCGCGTCGGCCAGCACCGGCCCGCTGTTGCGCGCGTTCAAGGCGATGACGATCTCGGCCAGCAGCACCAGCGCGATCAGCAGCCCGAACGGAAGATTGGCGGTGAAGCCCGAGCGGAGCTTGGCAAAGTCGACGTCGAGCATCATCACCACGAACAGGAACAGCACCGCGACCGCGCCGACGTAGACGATCACCAGCAGCATCGCGATGAACTCGGCCCCGACCAGCAGCATCAGGCCGGCCGCGTTGAAGAAGGCGACGATCAGCCACAGCACGCTATGCACCGGATTGCGCGCGAAGATCACCAGGATCGCCGAGGCGATGGTGAGCGCCGCGAACAGGTAGAAGGCGAG
>NZ_JANPKO010000089.1:0-2195 GCF_031426035.1 Sphingomonas sp.
CCACAAATCCTCGATCGATCCGCCGCCGCGCGCGACGATGATCAGGTCGGGGCGCGGCACCGGGCCACCGGGCTCGCCCCATCTTCCCTCAAGCGCGCCGAAGCCGCGAATCGCCGCCGCCACCTTGGCCGCCGCGCCCTCGCCCTGGACCGGTACCGGCCACACCAGCACGCGGGTCGGGCAGCGGTCCTCGAGGCGGTGGATGATGTCGCGGATGACCGCCCCGGTGGGCGAGGTGACGACGCCGATGACGCGCGGCAGGAACGGCAAGGCGCGCTTGCGGGCGGGGTCGAACAGCCCCTCGGCGGCGAGCGCGCGGCGGCGCTTGTCGAGCAGCGCCATCAGCGCCCCCTCCCCCGCCAGCTCGAGACGCTCGACCACCAGCTGGTATTTCGAGCGGCCGGCGTAGGTCGTCAGCTTGCCAGTGGCGATCACCTCGGCGCCGTCTTCTGGGCGGAACGCGAGGCCCTGCGCGGTTCCGCGCCAGACCACCGCGTCGATGCATGCGGCATCGTCCTTCAAAGTAAAATAGCAATGGCCAGAGGCGTGGCGCTTGAAACCCGAAATCTCGCCGCGCACGCGGACCCGGCCGAACGCGCCCTCGATCATCCGCTTGAGCGATCCGGCCAGCTCGCTGACCGACAGCGGCGGCGAATTGTCGCCGGGCGGGACCTCGGCTAACAGGCCGGGCGTCTGCTCGTCGGGGAGGTCCATGAATATCCTGCTACTGGGTTCGGGCGGCCGCGAAGATGCGCTCGCCTGGCGCTTGAGGCAATCGCCGAGCTGCGAGGCGCTGGTCGCGGCGCCGGGCAACCCCGGCATCGCGCGGTGGGCCGAGTGCGTCCAGGCCGACCCCAGCGATCCGTTCGCGATGACCGAGCTGGCGCGCGAGCGCGCGATCGACCTGGTCGTGATCGGCCCCGAGGCGCCGCTGGTCGCCGGGGTCGGCGATGCGTTGCGCAATGCCGGGTTCAAGGTGTTCGGCCCCAATGCCGAGGCAGCGCGGCTCGAGGGCTCGAAGGGTTTCACCAAGGATCTGTGCTGGGCCAACAAGATCCCCACCGCGAGCTATGTCCGGGTCGACACCGCGTTGGCCGCGACCGCGGCGCTCGACGGGTTCAGCCTGCCGGTGGTGATCAAGGCCGACGGGCTGGCCGCGGGCAAGGGCGTGACGGTGGCGACCACGCGCGAGGAGGCCGAAGCGGCAATCGCCGCGGCCGGCGACGGGGCGATGGTGATCGAGGATTTCCTGGTCGGTGAGGAAGCCAGCCTGTTTGCGTTGGTCGATGGCGAGACGGCGATCGCCTTGGCCTCGGCGCAGGACCACAAGCGCGTCGGCGAGGGCGACACCGGGCCCAACACCGGCGGGATGGGCGCCTATGCCCCGGCCCCGGTGCTGACCCCCGAGCTGCAGGAACGCGCGATGGAGGAGATCATCCGCCCCACCGCGCGCGCGATGGCGGCGCAGGGCGCGGCCTACTCGGGCGTGCTTTACGCGGGACTGATGCTGACCGCCGACGGGCCCAAACTGATCGAATATAACGCGCGCTTCGGCGACCCCGAATGCGAGGCGATCATGCCGCTGATCGACGGCGATTTCGCCGAGTTGCTGATGGCGGTGGCGCGCGGGCGGCTGCAGTCGATCGAGCCACCCAAGCTGTTGCCGCGCCATGCGATGACGGTGGTGGTCGCGGCCAAGGGTTACCCCGGGCAGCCGGCGGGCGGCGGGGCGATTCGCGCCGTCGAAGCGGCCGAGCAGGTCGAGGGCGTCACCGTGTTCCACGCCGGCACCACGCTCGCCGACGGGGCGCTGGCGGCGAGCGGCGGGCGGGTGCTGGCGGTGACCGCGGTCGCCGACACTTTCGCCGAGGCGCGCGCCCGCGCCTACCGCGGGGTCGATGCGATCGATTTCGCCGACGGTTTCCACCGCCGCGACATCGGCTGGCGCGAGCTAGAGCGCGGCGCGGCAACGCCGGAAGGCAGCGCCGAATGATCGAGGTTTGGGCACATTACTGGGGGTTGTTCGCGGCCGCGGTGGTGATCGGGCTGCTGACCGGGTGGCGCGGGTTCCGGCCGCTGCGGGTCAAGCGGGCGGGACCGGCCAACGATTCCGAGTTGCAAGCGTTACGGCGGCGCCACCGCAACCGGATGTTCGCCATCGGGACAGCGGCGACGGTGGCGCTGGCAGCGCTGGT
>NZ_JANPKO010000090.1:0-20642 GCF_031426035.1 Sphingomonas sp.
AGTCACCTTGTGGCCGGCGGAATTCAGATGGTGCGCGCACCATGCGCCGAACACGCCCGCGCCGATCACCGCGACATGATCCTTGGATCCCATCGGCGCCGCTTTGAGGATGGCGGGCGACAATGCTACGCCGCCCGCTCCAATCGCCGAAGCGGAGAGGAGCGAGCGGCGTGTCAGTCCAGGCAGCGGAGCATCGGGTGGCGTGCCGCTGGCTTTGGTCATCGCGTCAACCGCGCTGGCCCGAGGCCGGCGGCGGCGGCGGCGCGGCGGGCGCCGGGCACACTTCCGTGGCCAGGATCACCGAGCCGTCGGGGCAGGTCTGCGACGCCGGGGCCGGCGGCGGCGGCGGCGGCAGGTCGACTACCGGTTCCACCGGGGCTGCCGGTTCGACCCGGAACGCCTGGCGGATGGTCAGGCCGATCGTGCGCGGCTGGCCGATATTGTAGCCGAGGCGGGCGCGCCCGCCGCGCTCGCGGTCGAACGACAGCTTGGGATTGGCGTCGAACAGATTGTTGGCATAGGCCACCAGTTCGAGCCCGCTGTCCCACTTGAGGCCGGCCGATAGTGTCATCAGATTGTAGCTCGGCAGCTTGAGGTTGACGGTAGTTGCCTCGGTGCCGTCGAGCCCGCCGAACGCCAGATTATGTTCGAAGGTGCGCGGGTTGTTCTCCTGGTCGGCCGGCTGGGTGTAACGGTTGCCGATATGCTGGAAGCTGGTCGACACGTACCATTCGGCGCGGTCATTGAGGCGCTGTCCGTAGGTCGCCGTCGCCGCCATCTGGAACTTCGGCACTGACGGCAGGCGGTTGCCGTCGCGGATACCGGTCGACGTCGCCAACGCGCCCGGCAGGGTCGAGTCGAACTCGGCCTTGAGCAGGCTGCCGGCAAACGACAGGTCGAGCCCCGGAAGCGGGCGCGCGCCAAGCTCGAGCTCGATACCCGTGGTGTGCGCCTTGGGCACGTTGAACACGATGCGCGACGAGCAGCTGCCGGCATCGAGCGTGACCTGGAGGTCCTTGATGCGGGTGTGGAAGGCGGCCGCGTTGACGGTGAATGGGCCCTTTTGATATTTGACGCCCGCTTCGTAGTTCCACAGCGTTTCGTCATCGAACGCGCCCGCGAACGGGCCGAAGATGGCCTCGTCCTCGTCGCTGCACAGCGGCAGGTTGAGCGGGTCGTTGACGCCGCCCAGGCGGAAGCCCTTGGCGGCCTGGACGTTGACGCTCAGATTGCGGTTAGGCTCCCACGTGCCGATCAGGCGCGGTGAGAAGCCGTTCGACTTGGTCTTGTCGCCGATCAGCGTGTCGCCGTTGGAAAACAGGCCGCCCGAGATGAAGTCGCGGGTTTCCTTGAAGTCGTAGTAGCGGCCGCCGCCGGTCAGCTTGAACTGCCCGAAGTCGTAGCTCGCTTCGCCGAAAATCGCCGTCTGCTTGATGTCGTACGGGAGATCGGCATTGTACGGCGAGTCGAGCGGGAAGCCGTTGGCCACCGCCACCGCGGTCCCGGCACCAAAGCGCAGGTCGGTGAATTCATCGTAGCCCGGGGTCGGTAGGCGCTGGGCATAGACCCGCTCGACGTCCGAATAGAAGCCCCCGAGCACCCACTGGAACGGGCCCGAGCCGGTCGATCCAACGCGCAGCTCCTGGGTCCATTGCTTGAGGTCGGTGGTGTCGCGCAAGTTCGACGGCAGCAACACGGCTGCCGGCGCGAACGCCAGGTCGATCGACACCGAGCCGGTCAGCGCCGAGGCGTCGCGGCTGACCAGGATGTCACGGTCGATGTAGCTCGTTACCGAGGTCACTTCGAAGCCGCCGAAGTCCATGCTCGCGGTCAGGTCGGCGAGCAGGGTCTTGTCGCGGAACTTCTCGCGCAGCTTGAGATATTGCGTGCGCCGGCCGAGTGCGCCTGGCGCGGTGAAGTCGTTGGCGTAGAGGTTGAAGATTTCCTCGCGGTTAAAGCCATCGGCGATGACCTTCTGGTAGACAACGCGCGGAGTGATCTTGAGGTCGGGGTGCGGCTGGAACAGCACCGACACGCGGCCGCCGACGCGCTGGCCATCATTGACGTTCTCGCCGCCGGCCGGGCCGATCGCGTCGACAAATCCGGCGTAATGGGTGCCGTAGGCGACGGCGCGGACCGCGATTTTCTCGCCGATCGGCAGGTTGACCGCGCCCTTGGCGTGATAACCCGTATCGCCCCCGGCCATACGGTTGACGTTGCCCTCGAGCAGGCCTTCGATCACTTCCAGCTTGGGCTGGTTGGTGATGTAGCGGATGGTGCCGCCGACCGAGCCGGAACCGAACAGCGTGCCCTGCGGGCCGCGCAGCGTCTCGACGCGGTTCAAGTCGAACAAGTCGAAATCGGGGGTGAACAGCGACAGCGAGACGACGCTTTCGTCGAGGTAGACGCCGACCTGCTCCTTGACGCCCGGCTGGTCGCGGACGATCTGACCCGCCGACACGCCGCGCACCGACACCTGGCTCTGGCCCGGCCCGAGGTTCTGCACCGCGAGGCCGGCGACGTTGCGGCTCAAGTCCTCAAGGGTCTGGGCGTTGGCGCGCTGGATCGACTCTTCGGTCTGGGCATTGATCGAGAACGGCACGTCCTGGACGGTCGAGGCGCGTTTGGTCGCGGTGACGATGATCAGGTCGCTATCGACCTCTTCGCCGGTGTTCGCCGCCTGGGCGACATCCTCCTGCGTGGACTGGGCGAGGGCCGGAGTGGCCAAAGCGAACGCGGCGGTGCCAACGAGCAGAATTGAAGCGCGCATTGTGATTTCCCCCAAGGAAGTCGCGAAACTGTCAAAACTATGCCGGTTTCGATTGGCTATTAAAAGGCGCGCGCGGCGTTTGCGACAATTAGGCAATCATCGTTGCACGTCTGCAACGCTTTACGTTTGGAAGGGCGCGAACGGCAGCAGCGATGGTGGTGGCCGGAGCGGGGGGTTGGCGCCGCGTTGGGCAAGGAAGGCATGGCGGACGATTTCGGCCTGTTGCTCGAGGCCGTAGCGGTCGAACGCGCGGCCATCGGCAAGCGTGTAGCCGTAGCGGCAGAAAGGGTGGCGCATGAGCGGGAGATACAAGCGGCCGCGCGTCTGAGACTGCCAGACGTGGGTCATCTCATGGACGAACAGCCCTTGGCGAAGGAGCGGCTCGGCGGCGAAATCGTCCGACCACAGGTCCCCGTGGGGGTGGAAGTGGAGGTGGCCGGTCGGCGCCATGACCGTGGTGCGGGGCTGGAACGGAAACCATTTGCGCTTGATCAGTCGCACCGGGGCATAATCGATAGCGTCCCCGAACACGCTGCGGGCGAGCGCGACTTCGCTTGGGGTAAGAGGACGGACGTCAGCCATCGGGCGAGAGGTAACGGGTCGCGCGGCCGGGGCAAGCGCGGCCACTTGCCGATGGCCCGACGCGCGGCTAGGGCATCGCAAAATTAAACGGAGGAAAGCCCCCATGAGCGAGACTGCCGATCGGGTGAAAAAGATCGTCGTCGAACATCTCGGCGTCGAGCCGGACAAGGTCACCGAGGAAGCCAGCTTCATCGATGACCTCGGTGCCGACAGCCTCGACATCGTCGAGCTGGTCATGGCGTTCGAGGAAGAGTTCGGGGTCGAGATCCCCGACGACGCCGCGGAAAAGATCACGACCGTCAAGGACGCGATCGAGTTCATCGACCAGAATAAGGGCTAGTCGCCCTGCTCCTTTTGCCCTGAGCCTGTCGAAGGGCTGCCCTTTTTCTTGGCGGGGCGTTTGAGGTAACAGTACAGGGCTTCGACAGGCTCAGCCCCTAAGGGTTTGAGCCTGTCTTGCCGTTTGGAGGCATTTGCGATGCGCCGAGTAGTCGTCACCGGTCTGGGCCTCGTCACGCCGCTCGGGAGCGATGTCGAGACGGTTTGGAGCAATCTGATCGCCGGCAAGAGCGGAATCGGGCCGATCACGCGTTTCGATACCAGCGACCACAAGGCCAAGATTGCGGGCGAGGTAAAGCCCAAGGACCACGAATGGGGCTTCGATCCCGACAAGCGCGTCGACCACAAGGTGCAACGCCAGGTCGATCCGTTCATCGTCTACGCGATCGACGCTGCGGGCCAGGCGCTCGAGGACGCCGGCCTGACCGAGATGGACGACGATCTGAAGGAACGCACTGGCGTGTCGATCGGCTCGGGCATCGGCGGCCTGCCCGGAATCGAAAGCGAATCCCTGGTGCTTGCCGAGCGCGGCCCCGGACGGGTCAGCCCGCACTTCGTCCATGGCCGGCTGATCAACCTGACCAGCGGCCAGGTGTCGATCAAATATGGGCTGATGGGTCCCAACCACTCGGTCGTCACCGCTTGCTCTACCGGCGCGCATTCGATCGGTGATGCCGCCCGGATGATCAAGGACGACGACGCCGACATCATGCTCGCCGGGGGCGCGGAAAGCACGGTCAATCCGTTGGGGGTCGCCGGCTTTGCCCAAGCCAAGGCGCTCAACATGACGTCCAACCACGAGCCGACCAAGGCCAGTCGCCCGTACGACAAGAACCGCGCCGGCTTTGTCATGGGCGAGGGCGCGGGCGTCCTGGTGCTCGAGGAATATGAGCATGCCAAGGCGCGCGGCGCCAAAATCTATGCCGAGGTGGTCGGCTACGGCCTCTCGGGTGACGCCTATCATGTGACCGCGCCGCACCCCGAGGGCAGGGGCGCCGAGCTTGCGATGCGCATGGCCCTCAAGAAGGCCGGCATGAGCCCGGGTGACATCGACTACGTCAATGCCCACGGCACTTCGACCATGGCCGACACAATCGAGCTCGCCGCGGTCAAGCGCGTGCTCGGGCATGATCTCGGCGGAGCGTCGATGAGCAGCACCAAATCGGCGATCGGCCATTTGCTCGGCGGCGCCGGCGCAGTTGAGGCGATCTTCTGCGTACTGGCGATCCGCGACCAGATCGTCCCGCCAACGCTCAACCTCGACGATCCCGACGAGGGCACCGAGGGCGTTGACCTGGTGCCGCACACCGCCCGCAAGCGCGAGGTCAAGGCGGCGCTCAACAACAGCTTCGGCTTCGGCGGCACCAACGCCAGCCTGATCTTGAAGGCGGTCGATTAGGCCGGTGCTGCGCCGCCTGATCCTGATCGCGGCGCTGCTCGGGCTAGTCGCCGGCGGGTTGCTCGGCTGGCTGTATTGGGGACCGGGACCGCTCGCCAAGCCGGCCAGCGTGACCATCGACGAAGGCTCGAGCCTCGGCCACGCCGCCGAAGTGCTGGCCTACTCGGGCGCGGTGACCGGCACCGGCACGACCTTTTACTATTTCGCGCGCCTGCTGGGCGGCGGCGACCCGATCCAGGCCGGCGAATTCGAGATTCCGGCGCGGGCGAGTAATGCGGCGATCCTCGACCTGCTCCAGCACGGCCGCCCCGTGCAGCGCCTGATCACCGTGCCCGAGGGCATGCCGTCGATCCT
Organism: Sphingomonas sp.; assembly: GCF_031426035.1. Taxonomy (GTDB): domain Bacteria; phylum Pseudomonadota; class Alphaproteobacteria; order Sphingomonadales; family Sphingomonadaceae; genus Sphingomicrobium. Next base: position 5,445 of record NZ_JANPKO010000090.1, read on the forward strand.
GGTCCAGGAGAAGGTCGCCGCGGTGGCATACCTGACCGGCGCGGCGCCGCTGCCGCCCGAAGGCAGCGTGCTGCCCGACAGCTACGGCTACGAGCGTGGCGAGCCCCGCGCGGCGGTGATCGGGCGGATGCAGGCGGCGATGACCAGGACGCTCGACGGCCTGTGGGCCAAGCGCAAGCCGACCTGCCCGATCGCGTCGAAGCAGGAGGCTGTAATCCTCGCCTCGATCGTCGAAAAGGAAACCGGCAAGCCGGCCGAGCGGCGCACGGTCGCGGGGGTTTATTGCAACCGCCTCAGGATCGGCATGAAGCTCGATGCCGACCCGACGGTGATCTACCCGATCACCAAAGGGAAACCGCTCGGGCGGCGGATCAGGCGCTCGGAGCTGATGGCGGTGACCGGCTACAACACCTACCGCAGCCTCGGCCTGCCGGCCGGCCCGATCGCCAATCCGGGCCGCGAGAGCATCGCCGCGGTGCTCGACCCGGCGCCGACCAGGGCGATCTATTTCGTCGCCGACGGCACCGGCGGGCATGTGTTTGCGGAAACCTTCACCGAGCACCAGGCCAACGTCAAAAAATGGTATGCGCTGCGCAAGGCGCGCGGGGAGATGTGACGGCTTAGCCGGCGCTTACTGCGTAGCTGGGGACATAGCCGACGCGGCGGTCCTTGCCGGCGTAGCCCCACGCCCAGCCGCGGCTGCTGTCGAGCATCGCAAAGGCAGTGCCGGCGGGGAGGTCGATGATCGCCGCGGCGTCCTTGGCCGCGCCGTCGCGCAGGGTCGCGGGCTTGGCCAGCGTGCGCATCAGCGGCTCGGCGTAGTGCGAAGCGATGACGCGGCCGGCGAGCGCGCAATCGGCGAGGTCGCGGCGGTAGGCGTGATAGGCAGGGTCGGGCGGGTCCGACGGACCGGACAGCGCAAAGCCCTCAGCGGGCGAACGCCGCCTGGCCGATGATCGGCCGGCTGGCGGCGGCGACGCGGTCGCTTTCGCGGAGGTTGCGCTTGAAGCCTTAAAGAAATTCTGCCCCGTTGGAGGTGCGCACGACGAACACGTTGCGGCGGTCGTCCTGATCGCGCTCGCGGCGCAGATAGCCGAGTGCGCCAAGCGTATTCAAGGCGCGGGTGACGACCGGCTTCGACACACCCAGCCCGCGGGCCAGGCCGCGCACGGTATGGGGACCTGGGGTCAGGTATACCATCATCAGCAAGGCCATCTGGCGGTTGGTGAGATCGGGCTCGCCCGAGCGGACGTAGGCGATCAAAGCTCGCATCCAGCCAGACAGAGATTCTTCGCCCATCGGTGAACTCACTCCGTCTCGTCGCGTAACCAATAAACAGGTCACGGCCCGAAATGTTGCAGAGCCGACGCAGGAAAACCGCAGAAAAGGCCGTGAATTGCACCAATATCGCGGCAGTCAGGGGGTGGTCACGCGGCGCTACCTCCGCGGATAGCGCTGCTGGAGCAGAGCGAACACCGCGCGCAGGCCGAGCGCGTCGCCGCCCTTGGGCCGTCCCGGCTTGGGATTGGGGCGCCACGCGAAGGTATCGAGATGGGCCCAGGCGGTGCCCGCCGGAACGAACCGCTTGAGGAACAGAGCGGCGGTGATGCACCCGGCGAACGGCGAGCTGGCGGCGTTGGCGAGATCGGCGACGTCGCTCTTGAGCATTTCGTCATAGCCGTCCCACAGCGGCATCCGCCACAGCGGGTCCTCGACTTCCCTGGCGGCCGCCTCGAGCTCGCCGAGCAGCGCGTCGTCATTGGCGAACAGCGCGGGCAGGTCGGGGCCGAGCGCGACCCGCGCGGCACCGGTCAGCGTCGCGAAATCGATCATCAGCGCGGGCCCCTGCTTATCGCCGGCTCCGTCGCCGGCGCGGGCGAACGCGTCGGCCAGCACCAGCCGCCCCTCGGCATCGGTGTTGTCGATCTCGACGAACAGGCCTTGCCGCGACCGGACGATGTCGCCCGGGCGCAGCGCCGCCGAAGACACCGCATTCTCGACCGCCGGGATGAGCAGATGGAGCCGCACCGCCAATCGCTCGGCGGCGACCAGCCCGGCCAGCGCGAGCGCGTGCGCGGCGCCGCCCATGTCCTTTTTCATCAGCCGCATCCCGGTCGAATTCTTGAGGTCGAGCCCGCCGCTGTCGAAGCACACGCCCTTGCCGACGATCGCGACGCGGGGGTGCTTGGGGTCGCCCCATTCGACCTCGATCAGGCGCGGGGCGCGCTCCTTCGACGCGGCTGCGCCGACCGCCGCGATCAGCGGATAGCCCTTGTCGAGCTCGGCCCCGCTGGTGACACGGACCTCACCGCCGAAGTTTTTGGCGTGGGCGCGCACCGCCGCCTCGAGCTCGGCCGGGCCGAGGTCGCCGGCGGGAGTGTCGACCAAGTCGCGGACCAGCGCGGTCGCCTCGGCCAGGCGAACCATCGGGTCGATCTCGGCGGCCTTGCCCGTGACCAGCACGCGCGAACCGGGCTCGGGGTCTTTCTTCTTGGCGCGATAGGCGTCGAGCCGGTGCTGCGCGAGCAGCCAGCCGAGCGCCGCCTTGCCCGGCTCGCGGTTGGCCAAACGATAGGTGCCTTCGGGCACGGTCTCGCCAAGCTTGGCCAGGCACCACGGCGACAAAGCGGCGGTGTTGGCGACCGCGGCGACCACCTCGAACGCGCCGCCGGGGCGCGGCAACAGGACGCTGGCGTAGCCGGTCTTGCCGTCGAAGCGGTGCGCGGCGAGCAAAGCGCGGTCGTCAGCGCTGCGCGCCTTGGCCCAGGCCGCGAAACTGTCCTTGTCGACGAGGTGGATGGTACGCGCTTGTTGCCCGCGGTCGGCGATCAGGAGGGCGGCGAAGTCGGTCATGGCCAAGGCCTTAGCCGAGCCGCCGGCGATGCGACAGACGGTTGCGCGGCGGCGGATTTGGCCGCACCATCGCCGCGCTCAATAAGGCGAGGTCGCGATGAAGCGCAGTGCAGCGTTGGTGGTGGCGATCGGCGCGACGGCGCTTAGCGGCTGCGTCGCCGCACTGGCCGTCAGCGCCGCTGACATGGCAATTCGCAGCGCGCAAGGACCGGTGGTCAGCAACGAACATCTCAAACCGCAAGCCGAGGCGGCATGTGGCGCGCGGGCGGCGCCGCACGGCGTGGTCAAGGTGATCGACGTCGAGCAACGCTCGGTGAACAAGATCGTGGTGTGGGGAACCGCCGGAAGCGGGGCCGAGCGGCGCTCGTTCGAATGCCATTACACGACCCATATCACCCGCTTCACGCTGCGCGAGATCAAGCCGCGCTGAGCGGCGAATGGTCTCGACCGGCCGATCCGGTCAGCGGACTGGAGCGACGCGGGCGCTGTTGTGGAAGGCGCTCAGCAGCCACCGTCCGCGCTGTTTGACATAAAGCCGGGTGCTGAACTCGGGGTGCGGCGGCAGGAGCTGCCCCGCCTCGTCGAGCATGCCGCTGATTTCATGCGTGACATGGACCACCGCGATGTCCGGGCGGACAAAGCGGATGTGGGTCTCGAGCGGCCGCAGCGAGGCGTTCTTGAGCGGGCCGGAGAAGCGCGTGCGGCGCGATTCGACATAGGCGTGAGGACTTCGCGTCCAGCGCCCGACGACGGTGACGAAATCGGCGTCGGGCGCGGACAGTGCGATCAGCGCGGCATCGTCGCGGGTGTTGAACGCCGTGGTCATCGCCAGCACCGACTGGCGGATCGCCGCTTCGTCGCCGGCGGTGGGCGTCGGCACCGTGGCGCATGCGCTTGCTGTCAGCACGATTGCCGCAAGCGCTATCCGGGCACAGCGGGGGAGGGACATGTCGGCGGCCTCCTGCGGGTCGCACTGGCATAGGAGCGCCCGGCGGCGGGATGCAAGGCTAGGCCGGGACTCCGAACAAATCATGCTCGTCGCTGTCCTCGACGTGCACTGACAAGATGTCGCCAAGGGCGAGATGGCCGGCGTCGCGAAGGTGGACTTCGCCGTCGATCTCGGGGGCGTCGGCCTTGCTGCGGCCGGTCGCGCCCTCGCCAGCGACGGTATCGATCAGCACGTCAATCGTCTTGCCCACTTTCGCTGCCAGTTTCTCGGCCGAGATGCGCGCGGTGAGCTCCATCAGGCGGGCGTAGCGCTCCTCCTTGAGTTCCTCCGGCACCTGGTCGGGCAGCGCGTTGGCGGCGGCCCCGGCGACCGGCTCGAAGCGGAACGCGCCGACGCGGTCGAGCTGGGCGTCTTCCAGCCAGCGCATCAGATAGTCGAAATCCTCCTCGGTCTCGCCGGGGAAGCCGACCACGAAGGTCGAGCGGATGGCGATCTCGGGGCACACTTCGCGCCAGCCGGCGATGCGCTCGAGCACGCGGGCATCGTTGGCCGGGCGGCGCATCGAGCGCAGGATTTTGGGCGACGCATGCTGGAACGGAATGTCGAGGTACGGCAGCACCAGCCCCTCGGCCATCAGTGGGATGACATGATCGACGTGGGGGTAGGGGTAGACGTAGTGGAGGCGGACCCACGGGGTGGCGCCGTCGGGGGTCTTGAGCGAGCCCAGCTCGCGCGCCAAATCGGTCATGTGGGCGCGCACGCCCTGCCCCTTCCACGGCCATTCGGCGAATTTGAGATCGACGCCGTAGGCCGAGGTGTCCTGGCTGATGACCAGCAGCTCCCTGGTCCCCGCGGCGACCAGTTTCTCGGCTTCGCGCAGGATCGCGTCGGGGCGGCGGCTGACCAGGTCGCCGCGGATCGCGGGGATGATGCAGAACGCGCAGCGGTGGTTGCAGCCCTCGGAAATCTTGACGTAGCTGTAGTGGCGCGGGGTCAGCTTGAGCCCGGCGCCGGGTTCGGCCTGCGGCACCAAGTCGAGGTAAGGCGACGGAATTGTCGGCGCCGCTTCGTGGACCGCGGCGACCACCGCCTCATATTGCTGCGGCCCGGTGATCGCGAGCACCTGCGGGAAGCGGGCGCGGATGACCTCGGCCTCGCGCCCCATGCAGCCGGTGACGACCACCCGGCCGTTTTCGGCGATCGCCTCGCCGATCGCCTCGAGGCTCTCCTCCTTGGCCGAATCGAGGAAGCCGCAGGTGTTGACCAGCACCACGTCGGCGCCGGCATAATCGGGCGACATGTCATAGCCGTCGGCGCGCAATTTGGTCAGGATCCGCTCGCTGTCGACCAATGCCTTGGGACAGCCGAGCGAGACCAGCCCGACGCGCGGGGGCTTGGGGAGAGTGAGCGTTTCCATCGGAAGGCCGGCCCCATAGCGCGGATGTGGGGCGAAATCGAGGCGCTCGGTTTGGTTTAGGCGGCGGCTAGGCGGCGGCGGCGGTGCCGGGGCGGGCGGCCTGGGCGAGCAGGCGGCCGGCGACCATGATCGGGTTGATCACCTGGTCGGCGCCGGCGTGGCGGGCGATGTCTTCATTGTCGAGCGCGCCGATGGTCACCGCGATCGGCACCTTGGGGGCGAGCGCGCGCGCGGTCAGCACGATCAGGATCGACGTGTCGTCGCGCCCGGCCGAGATGATCATCGCGGCGGCGCGCTCGATGTGCACCGCTTTGAGCAGATCGTCGCTGCTGGCATCGCCCTGGAGCACCGCGGCGCCGAGCTCGCGGGCGGCGGCGCAGGCGTCTTCCTTGCAGTCGATTACCACCAGCCGCGACGGGTCGACGCCGCCCGCGACCAGCTCGGCGGTCGCCGCGCTGCCATGCCGGCCGAACCCGGCGACGACGATGTGATCGCACAGTTTCTTCTGGATCCGTCGCATCCTGAGGCGCTCCCAGCTGCGCTTGAACAACATGTCGAACGCGGTGCCAAGGAAGATCAGCCACAGGAACAGGCGGATAGGGGTGATCAGGAAGGCGTCGATCAGCCGCGCGCGCTCGCTAACCGGGACGATGTCGCCATAGCCGACGGTGGTGATGGTGATCATGGTGAAATAGATCACTTCGGGGAAGGTCAGCTCGCCGTCGATTTGGTCGCGCAAGCCGTCGCGGTCGAACCACAGCAAGGCGAAGGCGGTCAGCAGCAACGCCCCGGCCAGCGCGGCGCGAACCCCGAGCGTGCGCCATGGGCTGCCCGAAGAGCGGCGCGAAAGGGTCGGGGTCGAACTCGTCTGAACCACCTTGAGCTCCTCGCCGCCGGGCTGATTACCGCCTGACTGAACGGCTGGCCATGCCGAGGGTTGCTGGCTAAACGCGCGGCTCGCGTCGGTTCCCGGCGCTGTCCTTCGGCACGCCGCCTGGTCGGGAGTTTTTGGCATGCGCATCGCGATGATCGGCACCGGCTATGTCGGCCTGGTGTCGGGCGCCTGTTTCGCCGATTTCGGCCACCAGATCATTTGCGTCGACAAGGACGAGGGCAAGATCGCCGCGCTCAAGGCCGGCAAGATGCCGATCTGGGAGCCCGGGCTGGAGGGGCTGGTGGCGGCCAATGTCGCGCGCGGCCGGCTCAAGTTCACCACCGACCTGGCCGAGGGCGTGGCGGGCGCCGAAGCGGTGTTCATCGCGGTCGGCACTCCGGCGCGGCGCGGCGACGGGCATGCCGACCTGACCTTCGTGTTCGAGGCGGTGCGCGAGCTGGCCAAGGTGCTCGACCGGCCGACGGTGGTGATCACCAAGTCGACCGTCCCGGTCGGCACCGGCGACAAGATCGCGGCGATCCTGGCGGAGGAAGGCGCGCCGGCGGGCACCACCGTTGCCTCCAACCCCGAATTCCTGCGCGAAGGCGCGGCGATCGCCGACTTCAAGCACCCCGACCGCATCGTGGTCGGCGCCGACGACGACCGCGCCCGCCACATCCTCAAGGAAATCTACCGCCCGTTGTTCCTCAACAAGGCGCCGATCCTGTTCACCGGGCGGCGCACCGCCGAGCTGACCAAATACGCCGCCAACGCGTTCCTCGCGGTCAAGATCAGCTTCATCAACGAGATCGCCGATTTGTGCGAGGCGGTCGACGCCGACGTCCAGGAGGTCGCGCGCGGGATCGGCCTCGACAACCGCATCGGCTCGAAGTTTCTGCACCCCGGCCCCGGCTATGGCGGCAGCTGCTTTCCCAAGGACACGCTCGCGCTGCTCCACACCGCACGCGAGGCGGGGGTCGAGCAGCGCATCGTGCGCACCACGGTCGAGGTCAACGACGCGCGCAAGGCGAGCATGGCGGGGCGGGTCGCCGCGGCGCTCGGCGGCGAGCTGGCCGGCAAGCGCATCGGCGTGCTCGGCCTCGCGTTCAAGCCCAACACCGACGACATGCGCGACTCGCCGTCGATCCCGCTGATCACGGCGCTGCTCGAGGGCGGGGCGAGCGTCCACGCCTTCGATCCGGCCGCGCGCGAGCAGGCCGAGCCGCTTCTGCCGGGGGCCGAGTTCGCCGACGATCCGAACGCCGTCGCCGAAGGAGCCGACGCCCTCGTCATCGTCACCGAGTGGGACGAGTTCCGCGCGCTCGACCTGGTCGGCCTGGCACAGCGGATGCGCGGCGACGTGCTGGTGGACTTGCGCAACGTCTACGACCGCGAGGAAGCCGAAGAAGCCAAGCTGCGCTATTTTGGGCTCGGCAGGCCCGGCCCGTCCGCCCAAGAATAGCAGCGTAACCGCGCGCCAAGCCCGTTTACTTCAACCGCAGATTTCAATTTACTTGCGGGTGATTTGCTTTGGGTTAATGTAATGGCGTGCGGTACGACCTAGTTCTTGCGAATAGAAACAAGCGTCCGCTTATTAGCCGGCGGCGCTTTCAACTGGCCGGTGCGCTGCTGTTCGGCGCCTTGCTGCCGTATGTTGCGCGGGCCTATCTTTCGCCCGAATTCGCCAAGTGGATGCTGCCCGGCAACAATGCCCTGATCGCCAACGCGGCGGCGGTCATCCTGGCGATGTGGGCGCGGCTATCGATCGAGACCTATCCCGGGATTCGCTCGAGCTATGTGATCTTCCCGGTGGCGCTTGCGGCACACGGCGTCGCGGTGGCGTTTTTCCTGCTCACGCGCCTGCCCTACGACCGCGTCATCCTGCTCTCCGGGTTTGGGCTCCACGTGGCGTGGAATTATTTCGCCTTTCTATACGGCGAGCGGCGCATCCGCCGGCGCATCGCGATTGTCCCGTACGGGGCGATCGAAGCGCTCGAGCGGATCGAGACGATCGAGTGGCGGGTGCTTGAGCGCCCGTTGCTGTCCGACACCGCCGGCTGCCACGCCATTGTCGCCGACTTCTCCGCCGCCTTGCCCGACGAGTGGGAGGCGTTCCTCGCCGACGCCGCGCTGGACGGGCGGATAGTCTACCAGGTCAAGCAATTGTCGGAGTCGCTGACCGGCCGGGTCGAGCTCGGCCATTTGTCCGAGAACAGCTTCGGCTCGCTGGTTCCGGCGCGCGGCTATTTCCACTTCAAGACGCTGCTCGACACCATGCTGGCCGTGGCGGTGCTGCCGCTGGTGCTGCCGGTGATGGCGGTCGGGGCGCTCGCAATATGGATCGAAGGCGGCGGCCCGGTGCTGTTCCGCCAGGCCCGCGTCGGCCACGCCGGGCACCCGATCACGGTCTACAAGTTCCGCACCATGCGCGGGGGCGACCGCGGCGATCAGCGCGCCGCCGCGATGACGCAGGCGGACGACGAGCGCATAACCCGCGTCGGCGCCTATTTGCGGCGCCTGCGGATCGACGAGCTGCCGCAGATCTTCAACGTGTTGAAGTTGGAAATGAGCTGGATCGGGCCGCGGCCGGAAGCGGAAATTCTGTCTCAATGGTACACCGGGGAGCTGCCCTTCTATCGCTACCGGCATGTCGTCAAACCCGGCATTTCGGGCTGGGCCCAGATCAACCAGGGCCATGTCGCCGAGGTCGCCGACGTCCACCGCAAGCTCCAGTACGACTTTTATTACATCAAATATTTTTCGCCCTGGCTCGACCTCCTGATCGTCCTTCGAACGGTCAAGACGATGCTGACCGGGTTCGGCGCGCGCTAGGCGTGGCAACGGAAGCGCCGGCGCTCGGCTCACCGCCGTGGCGCGGTCCGCCAGTCCTGATGGTCCGCACAGCCCCGCCGTCCCCGATCCGGGCGAGGCGGGCCAAGTCACTATACAAATTGACGAACCGGTGCTTGCATGGGTCCGGGCCGGCGAGTCGCGCCGGCGCTGACTCCCGGGGGGGACGAGATGCCGACGCCGATTGACAATCTCCAGCCGTCGCTCGCGATCACCGAAGCGATCGTCATCGCCGGCGCCTTCCCGTCGGCCAGCGGCGGCACGCCGTCGAGCATCGGGGCAATCCGGCACTTCGCGTTCAATTTCACGCCCGGCGGCACCGACCAGACCGACGGCGCGCTGCTTGCGATCACCGAGGAGAATTCGGCGCTGTTCTCGCTGCTCGGCACGACCTACGGCGGCGACGGCGAGAATAATTTCGCCTTGCCCGACTTCGACGGCCGGCTGTCGGTCGGCACCGGCCAGGGCCCCGGCCTCACCGACCGCGGCCAGGGCGAGATGTTCGGCAGTGACGACTTGTTCCTCGTCCGCCCCAACATGCTGGCCAATCTCGGCGGCAGCTCGGACCCGTTCGATAATTGCGCCCCGTCGCTCGCCGCGCGCTTTGTCATCAACGTCGCCGGCACCTACAACGCGGGGCTGCTCGGCGATCTCGGCATGGTGTGGGAGTTCGCCGGCCAGAACCCGCCCGGCGGCACCGTCGAGTGCAACGGCCAACTGCTGCTGATCTCCGAATATGATGCCTTGTTCTCGCTGATCGGGACGACCTACGGCGGTGACGGCGAAACCACCTTCGCGGTGCCCGACCTGCGCGGGCGGACGATCGTCGGCTCGACCACCGGCGCCGATCTCGGCACCGGCTTCGGCAATGAGGGGCTGATCGTCGGCGGGACCAATCTGCCGGGCGAGATGGGCGGCGCCGCTGCGCCGCTCGACAACCACGGCCCGTCGCTGGTGCTCAACTACATGATCGCCATCACCGGCGTGTTCCCTTCGCCCAGCGGAACCGAGCTGGATCCCAGCGTGCCGGTGCTCGGCGAGATCGTCGCCTCCGCCACGGGGCAGATCCCGCGCGGCTTCCTCGCCTGCCACGGCCAATTGCTACCGATCAACCAAAACCAGGCGTTGTTCGCATTGCTCGGCACCACCTACGGCGGCAATGGCCAGACCACCTTCGCTCTGCCCGACCTGCGCGGCCGCGCGCTGGTCGGCGCCAACGAAGAGATACCGCTCGGGACCATCTCCGGCTCGACCACGATCACCCTGACGCTCGACAATATTCCCGATCTCGCGGTGACCGGGACCGACTCCGCCAATGCGCTGTTCGGCGCCAACGAGGGCGACTCGCTCGCCGGGCTGGGCGGCGACGACACGCTGACCGCCTACCTCGGTAACGATTATCTCGACGGCGGCGGCGGCGACGACACCATGCGCGGCGGCGGCGGCGACGATTATTATGTCGCCGATTCCAACGCCGACGTGGTCGAGGAGAATGCCGGCGAGGGCAACGACACGGTCGCCACCGCGCTCGAAGTGTTCAGCATCGGCGGCTTCGCCAACGTCGAGAATCTCACCGGCACCGGAAGCCTCGACCAGGAGCTCACCGGCAACAACGGCAACAACCGCATCGACGGCGGCCTCGGGGCCGATCTGATGGAAGGCAGCCTCGGCGACGACACCTACATCGTCGACAATGTCGGCGACCGTCCCAGCGAGAGCGCGGGATGGGGCAGCGACAGCGTGTTGAGCTCGGTCAACTTCACCCTCGGCGCCGAAATCGAGAATCTGACGCTGACCGGGGCGGCGGTCTACGCCACCGGCAACGAGCTCGCCAATCAAATCACGGGCAATGCCGCGAACAACGTGCTCAGCGGCCGCGCCGGCAATGACACATTGTTCGGCGGGGAGGGTGCCGACGCGCTCGACGGCGGCAGCGGCGATGACCTCCTCAACGGCGGCAACGGCCTCGACGTGGCGAACTATTCGGCGGCGACCGCAGCGGTCAGCGTCGACCTGGCACTGGCGGGCGCGCAGAACACGCTCGGCGCGGGGATCGACACGCTGGTTGCGATCGAGAATTTGATCGGCTCGGGCTTCGCCGACACGCTGGCCGGCAACGCCTTCGCCAACACGCTCAACGGCTACCTCGGCAACGACATCCTGCGCGGTGCCGCGGGCAATGACACATTGCTCGGCGGCGAGGGCGCCGACGCGCTCGACGGCGGGCTTGGGAATGACGTGCTTAACGGCGGCAACGGCATCGACGTCGCGAACTATTCGGCGGCGAGCGCGGCGGTGACGGTCAACCTGGCGCTGGCGGGGGCGCAGAACACCATCGGCGCCGGCAGCGATGCGTTGACCGCGGTCGAGAATTTGATCGGCTCGGGCTTCGCCGACACGTTGACCGGCAACGGCGGCGCCAACAGCCTCAACGGCTATCTCGGCAACGACATCCTGCGCGGCGCCGACGGCAATGACACATTGCTCGGCGGGGACGGCGCCGACGCGCTCGACGGCGGGCTCGGCAACGACGTCTTGAACGGCGGCAACGGCGTCGACGTCGCCAACTATTTGACGGCGAGCGCGGCGGTCACGGTCAACCTGGCGCTGGCGGGGGCGCAGAATACGATCGGCGCCGGCAGCGACGCGCTGACCGCGGTCGAAAATCTGATCGGCTCGGCGTTCGCCGACACGTTGTCCGGCAACGCGTCCGCCAACAGCCTCAACGGCTATCTCGGCGACGACACCCTCACCGGAGGCGGCGGCAACGACACGCTGATCGGCGGCGCGGGGCAGGACAGCTTCCGCTTCGACACTGCGCTCGACGCCGCCGCCAACGTCGACGTGCTGAGCGACTTTTCCTCGGCCGACGACACCGTCCTGTTGTCGACCGCGGTGTTCACCGGCATCGCGGCGGGGACGCTGAGCGCGGCGGCATTCCAGCTCGGCACCGCCGCCAACGACGCTGGCGACCGCATCGTCTACGACAGCGCGACGGGGCGCATCTACTACGACGCCGACGGCAATGGCGCCGGCGCGCAGGTGCTGTTCGCGCGGGTCGCCGCAGGCACCGCGCTGACCGCCGACGACTTCGTCGCGCAGGCCCCGGCGGCCGAAGCACCGAAGGTCGACCCCCCCGAACCCGCGGTGTGGCGCGCCGGCTTGGCCGCCGGCGATGCGTTCGGCACGATGACGGCGGGCGAGCGCCCGTCCCAGCCACTCGATTATCTGTTCGCCTGAGCCGCCCCGGGCGCGCGCGACCGGATCGGGGAGCTGGCGCGGCGACAGTGGGACATCCACCTAAATCCATCGCTGGCCGCCCTTTTTGGATACTGGTAAGGTTGCCCTGAACGGGTGGGGAGCGCTGCGATGGCGAGGACACGGCGGGCGATTGTCGACCAGGACAATTCGTGGATCATCCGCGAAGAGCTCGAGCTCAACCCCGATAGCCCGACCGCGCCGCAAGACGACTTCACGATCATCGACACCTTCGCGATCCATTCGGTCGGCGACGTGGTGTATACCCAGATCGTGATCTGGGGCGTCGGGCTGATCTCGTTCGGACCGATCACGGCGGCGCAAACCGCCTTCATGCAGACCATCGCGACCAATGACGATCTGGCTGGATTCCCCGGCGACTACGTCGCGTTCGACTATTCGGGCGACCAGCTGACCCTGCTCGAATATGGCGTCAAGGACGACGAATTCTACGTATTCTCCGCGAACGGCCCGCGGGTCGACATCACGCCCAACGCGATCAACATCAGCGGGGACCTTGAGACCTCCTTCACCGGCTATGATTTCGGCGGCGTTCAATCCGGCAGCCTGACCGAGTTGTTCCTCGGCGACCTCGAGGTGGTGGAGGGCGGCGGGGCCGCCGATACGCTGACCGGCAACGATGAGCCCGAGTCGCTGATCGGGCTGGCCGGCAACGACCGGCTGATTGGCAACGGCGGCGGCGACCGGCTCACCGGCGGCTTCGGCGAAGACCTGCTTGAGGGCGGCGCCGGGGATGACCGGCTGTACGGCAACGAGGATGCCGACGAATTGTTCGGCGGAAGCGGTGACGACTGGCTGTTCGGCGGTGCCGGCAACGACGTGCTGGCCCCTGGCGAGGGGAACGATTACGTCGAGGGCGGGGCCGGCATCGACCAATTGGCGATCGATTATAGCGCATCGCCCACGGCGGCCTACTTCACCTTCAATCCACTGGCCTTCGTGTCCGTCCCCGGCATCTCGGTGAGCGTGCTGGATGTCGAGGCGGCGCGGGTCCACGGCAGCCAGTTCGCCGACGTCATCATCGGCACCGAATCGGGCGACGCGCTGTTCGGCGGCGGCGGCAACGACCTGTTGCGCGGCGGCGCGGGCAACGATCTGCTCGATGGCGGAACAGCCGGGGCCACGGCGCAGGCCACCATCACCCTCGCCGGCGACGCCCTCGCGACCGCCGTCCCGATCGACCACTTCTTCGCGCTCAACGGCAACGTCAATATCGCGGGGGCCACGTCGGTGCCGCACGCGTCGCTCCGCGTGGATGTCCAGACCGACCCGTTCGAGTTCGACCAGGACACCAGCCGATACCTCTCGTTCGATGTCCCGGCGGGCGGCGGCAACCTCACCGTCGACGTCGACGGCACCGCGTTCGGGGTCGACACCTTGGTCAGGATCTATGACTCCAACGGCATCGAAGTCGCAGTCAACGACGACGGTGACTATTCCGGTTACGACCCCGGCCCGTTCGATCCCGGCAGCCAGAACCCCGCGGACAGCCTGCTCCATTTTACCCTTGCCGCGGGCGGCACCTATTTCCTGCAAATCCGTTCGCTGGTCACGCTGGACAACCATAACTCGTCGTTTACCGTCCACGTCTCGCTCGACACGGCCACGGTTCCCGACGGCAACATCCTCGAAGGCGGGGCCGGCAACGACACCTATTTCGTCAACGACATCGCCGACATCGTGATCGAGGACGCGGACGCCGGAATCGATAGCGTGGTCAGCTCGGTGACTCATGACCTCGCGGCGAACGTCGAAAATCTGACGATGACCGGCTCGGCCGCGATCGAATGCTATGGCAATGATCTTGCCAACACGATCACCGGCAATAGTGCCAATAATTTCCTGTCGGGCGGGGCCAACAACGACATCCTGAGGGGGGGTCTCGGCGCGGATGCCTTGTTCGGCGGGGAGGGCGCTGACGCGCTCGATGGCGGCGGCGGCAACGATGGCCTGTCCGGCGGCAACGGCATCGACGTTGTGAATTACGCCGCCGCCACGGCCGGGGTTCGCGTCAACCTTGGGGTGATCGGCGTCGCTCAAGACACGCTCGGCGCCGGCAGCGACACGCTGACCGGCATCGAGAACGCGATCGGCTCCAACTTCGCCGACACGCTGACCGGCAATACCGACGCCAACAGCCTCAACGGCTTTGGCGGCAACGACATCATCTACGGCGGCGCCGGAAACGACAGCCTGATCGGCGGCGAGGGCAATGACGCGCTCGACGGCGGGGTCGGCAACGACGTGGTCAACGGCGGCAACGGGGTCGACGGCGCGACCTACGCCGCTGCCGCGGCGGCGGTCAGCGTCAATCTCGCACTGGGCGCGCAGAACACGCTCGGCGCTGGGATCGACACGCTGGTTGCGATCGAGAATCTCACCGGATCGGCATTCGCCGACACGCTGACCGGCAATACAGACGCCAACAGCCTCAACGGCTTTGGCGGCAACGACATCATCTACGGCGGCGCCGGCAACGACAGCCTGATCGGGGGCGAGGGCAATGACGCGCTCGACGGCGGGGTCGGCAACGACGTGGTCAACGGCGGCAACGGCGTCGACGGCGCGACCTACGCCGCTGCCGCGGCGGCGGTCAGCGTCAATCTCGCATTGGCCGGCGCGCAGAACACGCTCGGCGCTGGGATCGACACGTTGGTTGCGATCGAGAACCTCACCGGCTCGGGCTTCGCCGACACGCTCACCGGCAATGCGTCCGCCAACACGCTCAACGGCTATCTCGGCAACGACATCCTGCGCGGCGCCGACGGCAACGACACATTGCTCGGCGGCGAAGGCGCCGACGCGCTCGACGGCGGTGTCGGCAACGACGTGCTCAACGGCGGCAACGGCGTCGACGTCGCAACTTATTCGGCGGCGGGCGCGGCGGTCAGCGTCAACCTCGCCATCGCCGCCGCGCAGAACACGATCGGTGCCGGGCTCGACACCATCACCGCGGTCGAGAATTTGATCGGCTCG